>VFZX01000011.1 GCA_016871015.1 Acidobacteriota bacterium
TGGCCTGCGCACTTACCGCGTCATGGAACTCTCGCTTTATCACAACCTTGGCTGCCTACCCGAGCCGCCAGCTACCCACAGATTTTGCTGAGGAGGCCTTTTTTCGAGCAGCCGCAACTCTGCACCAAACGCCTAAAGGGAAAGGTAGTGGACGAGTGCGCCGGCTCGGACACAATCGCCTCTTGAGCCGCCAAACTGAATCCCCGGTAAGCCTATAGCGTCTTCAGAAGCGCTATCAGGTCGCTCCTGTCATCCGCCGAAAGCTTCAAACCGAATTCATGCCCCTTGAGCACGCCCGAGACGGGATCGCTTTCAGCCGGAGTTTCTCAGAGGTGCCCCCGAGGGTACACCAGCATAGCTCCCACAGGACTATTCCCTTTGTTTTGAGTGGCCTACTGTAGGTCCTTCATCCGCCCGCCGAACCTTAGGGCGTGAGCACTCCCCGGTTCTCCATTGTCATTCCTACCCGGCAGCGCCATCAGACTCTCGCCTCCGCGATCGAGAGCGTGCTGTTTCAGAGCTTCCCTGATTTCGAGGTCATCGTGCAGGACAACTGTTCCGGCCCCGAGACCTGGGAGGTCGTCAAGCGCTACCGCGACACGCGCGTGAAGTACCACCGCGCCGAGCACGTTCTTCCGATGAATCTGAATTGGGAGGCGGGTCTCAACAGCGCCAGGGGACAGTTTGTATTCTTCTTGGGTGACGACGACGCGCTGATGCCCGACGGGCTCGTCCTGGCCAGCGACATCCTGCTGCGCGCGCCTCTGGAAGTTCTGGCCTGGGAGAAGTACACCTACTGGTGGGACGACGCGCTTGAGCCGAGCCTCCGCGGGCGGCTTTTCGTCCACTGCACCAACGGATTCCGCATGTTGGATTCACACGAACTGCTCGAATCCTACTACTCGTGGAAGGTCGGGATCGGCGCGCTGCCATCCATCTACAGCGGTTTCGTCAGCCGGGCGCTGGTGGACCGCGTGCGCGGCCGCACCGGCGGACTCTACTTCGCCGCCGGATCGCCAGACGTCTTTTCCGGCATCGCGAACCTGTTCTTGAGCACTCAGACGGGCTTCTTCGAGCGTGGCCTGTCGTTGTGCGGGAACTCAGGCTTTTCCACCGGATGCTCGCACTTCTTCCGGAGCCGCGGAGCCGGGCGCCGCGAGATCTACTACCTGGACGAAGGCAAGACAGTCGGCCAACTGCTGCATCCGTCGCTGGTGCCCACGGTGAACCTCGAGATGAACCTGGCCGATGCGCAGCTCCGGGCCAAAGAGATTCTGTTTCCCGATGATGCCCGGTACAAAGTGGATTACGGCTCGATGATCCACGCCATGGCTCAGGCGATCAATCGCGACCCGGACAGCTACGACGAGACACTCGCCGACATCCGCGCGGCCGCGCAGAGATTCTCCGTCGACCTGGACGTGGTGCCGATTCCACCGAAGGCGTCTATCACGCCTGCTCCACTGCAAGGCTTGCTGGGCATTCCGGAAGGCCGCCCGACACTCGCCGTGAATGCGCCTGAAGCCGGAGTGCGCACAGCGGCGCAGGCTGCACGGCTCGCGGCATCCGTTCTGCCGGTGCTCACGATTCAATAAGGCGGCCGGATGCGCATCCTGATCACAGGCAACCTCGGATACGTCGGCCCGGTAGTGGTCGAGCACCTCGCGGCCGTTCGCCCGGAGGCACGGCTGTCCGGCCTCGACACTGGGTGGACCGCGCACGCCGTGGTGACCGCTGCACCGCTCCCCGAGCTTGCGCTTGCCGAACAACGATTCGGGGACGTACGCGACCTTCGCGCGGCCGGCTTGGAGGGGTTTGACGCAATCGTTCACCTCGCCGCGATCTCGAACGACCCGATGAGCCGGCGGTGGGAGGCGCTGACCCGCGCCATCAACTTGGGCGGCACGGCGTCGCTTGCCGCGGAGGCGCGCCGCGCGGGTGTGCGGCGGTTCGTGCTCGCCTCCTCTTGCAGTGTTTACGGACCGGGCGAGGACGGCTGGCTCACGGAGGAATCTCCCACAGCGCCACTGACTCCCTATGCGGAATCGAAGCTCGCCGCCGAGCAAGCCCTGGCGGACCTCGCTGGCCCTGGGTTCACCGTGACGGCATTCCGCTTCGCCACCGCGTATGGCCATAGCCCCCGGCTCAGACTGGATCTCGTGCTGAACGACTTCACGGCGGCCGCCGTGCGGACCGGCCGCATTGAGCTCAACAGCGACGGACAGGCTTGGCGGCCGTTGATCCATGTCCGTGATATGGCACGCCTCATCGACTGGGCACTGTCGCGCGAGGGGTCCGGATCCAATGCGTTCGCGATATACAACGGCGGCTCGTCCGCGCATAACTGGCGCGTGCGGGAGTTGGCGCAGGTGGTGCGTGACAGTCTCGGAGCAAACGTCGAGGTGCGGCTGGCGGAGGGTGCGGGCCCCGATCAGCGGAGCTACCGCGTGAGTTTCGGCAAGATCGAGCGGGAGGCGCCGGAGTACCTGCCCCGCGAGCAGCCCCACAACGCCGTGCGCGAAATGGCGGCCGCCCTTGCCGCGATCCAGCCGTATGACCGCGCGCGCTTTGTCCGCTTGGAAACCGTGGCTCAGGCCATGGATTCCAGACCTGCCCGGTGCCGGTCGTGCGGCGCCGCGCCCGGACCAGTGGTGCTCGACCTCGGCCGTACGGCACTGGCAAACTCCTATCTCGACCCGGTGCGGGCCGCGGAGGAACCGGCCTACCGGCTTCGGGTCCGGCTGTGCGAGTCTTGCAAGCTCGTGCAATTAGACGAAACCGTCCCGCCGGACCGGATCTTCGCTCAATACGCCTACTTATCGTCTTACTCGGACTCCTGGCTGGCGCACGCCCGCGGACTCGCCCGCACCGCCACTGAGCGGCTCAGTTTGGACCAGGATTCACGGGTGGTTGAGATCGCCTCGAACGACGGATATCTGCTCAACAATTTCGTTGCCGCCGGAATTCCCTGCTTGGGCATCGAGCCCTCGTCCAACGCCGTAGAGCGCGCACAGGAGTCGGGTGTGCCTACAATGCAGCGTTTCTTCAGCGCGGAAGTGGCCCAGGAGACAGCCGCGAGCTTTGGCCGCGCCAGTCTGATCATTGCCAACAATGTGCTCGCCCACGTCCCTGCCCTGAATGACTTCGTGCGCGGGCTCAGGATCCTGCTTCGGCCGGACGGCGTCGTCTGCTTTGAGTTCCCCCACCTGCTGCAACTCGTCCGGCACGGCCAGTTCGACACCATCTACCACGAACACTACAGCTACTTCTCACTCATCGCCGCGGACCATCTGTTCCGGCGCCACCGGCTGCGCGCGTTCGACGTGGATGAGCTGCCAACCCACGGCGGCAGCCTCCGCGTATGGGTCTGCCATCTCGACTCGGCACGCTCTCCTGCATCCCCTGAAGTTTCCCGCATCATGGCCGCCGAGTACGCGGCGGGACTGGACCGCGTCGAGGGTTTCGCGCCGCTTTCGGACGCCGCGTCGCGGATGCGCACCAGCCTGATGGCACTCCTCGGCCGCCTCGCTTCGGAGGGCAAGCCGGTCGCCGCCTACGGGGCCGCCGCCAAGGGCAACACGCTGCTCAACTACTGCGGTGCGGGCCCCCGGCAGATCCAATTTGTGGCCGACCGGAATCCGCTCAAACAGGGCAAGCTGCTCCCGGGTTCGAGGATTCCCATCGTGGCGCCAGACGACATATTCCGGCACAAGCCGGCACATGTGCTCATTCTCCCCTGGAACCTGGACGCCGAGGTCCGGGAACAACTGGCTGGAATCCGCGAGTGGGGGGGTGAGTTCATTTCCCTTCCGGAGTTGGTGCCATGACGTTCGAGCCGTTGCCGCTCCACGGGGCGTGGCTCATCCGCGCCGCGCCCGGCTCCGATCACCGGGGCTGGTTCGGACGCGTGTTCTGCGCGGATGAGTTTGCCACGCGCGGCATCGACTCCGCGGTTCTCCAAACCAGCCTCTCCTACAACCGCCAGCGGGCCACGTTGCGCGGCATGCACTGGCAGCAGGCTCCACACCTCGAGGGCAAGCTGGTCCGCTGCGTGCGGGGGAGCGTGTACGATGTGCTGCTGGATGTGCGCCCCGGCTCTCCGACCGAGGGCCGCTGGACCTCGGTCGAGTTGTCAGACTCTGGCGGTGCGCAGGTATGGGTCCCGCCCGGTGTGGCGCACGGATTCGAGACCCTGGAGGATGACACCCTTGTGCTCTACCACATGTCCGGGAAGTTCGTGCCGCAAGCCTCGCGGCGCATTCTGTGGAACGACCGCCGGTTCCGGATCGAGTGGCCGCTGCCGCCGGCGGTACTCTCGGAGGCCGACAGCGGGATGAACCGGTCATGATCAACCAAGCAATTCAGAACTACTGGAACGGCAGGGCACGCGAGTATTCGGGACCCGAGGCAACCACGGGCGACGTATGGCTCCGCGAACTGGAAATCGAGACCCTGCAAAAGACACTCAAAGGCCTCGGGCTTCCATCCGGCGCCCGGCTCCTCGATGCTGGATGTGGCGACGGCTACACGACACTCGCCGTTGCCGCCGCCCTACCCGGCGTCGACGTCACCGGAGTCGATTACTCGCCTCCGATGCTCGCGCGGGCCCATGAACGCCTCAACTCGCACCCGGGCCTCGCCGCCAGGGTCCGGTTCTGTGAGGGCAACGTGTCCGCCATCGACGGCTCGCGGCCCTTTGCCGCCGCCATCACGGTTCGCTGCCTGATCAACCTCGACAAGCCGGAGGACCAGGCCGGAGCGATCCGCTCCATCGCCCAAGCACTCGAGCCCGGCGGAACCTATGTCGCGATCGAGAACTTCGCCGAGGGACACGATGCCATGAACCAGGCCCGGGCAGCTCTCGGACTCGACCCAATCGAGATCCGGTGGCACAACCGCTACTTCACCGAACCTGGGTTCCGGGAAATGACCGAGGCCTGGTTTGAGCCACCAGCCTGGAATCTGTTTGCGAGCTCCTACTACCTCGCGACCCGCGTTCTGTACTCGGCCTACGCCCGCCATACCCGGACAGCGCCCGACTACCGCCACCCGCTGCATGAGCTGGCTGTCCCGCTGCCCACGGCCGGCGATTTCGCGCCGATGCGGCTCGCCATACTCCGCAGGAGGCCTTCACCATGCCGCTAATGACTGAGTGGATCGAAGAGGCTACACGCCTCCGCTATCCGTATAAATTCACCTGGCTCGGACAGCCGGTGATTCAATTCCCGGCCGATGTCGTCGCCATCCAGGAATTGCTCTGGGAGATTAAGCCCGAGGCGGTGGTTGAAACAGGGATCGCCCACGGTGGGTCTTTACTCTTGCACGCATCTATCCTCGAGTTGATTGGCGGTCCGGGAATGGTGTACGGTATCGACATCGATATCCGGCCGCCGAACCGGCACGCAATCGAATCGCACCGCCTCTCACACCGCATCGAGCTCATTGAGGGCTCCTCGGTCGACCCGGAAGTCGCCGACCGCGTCTGGCGGAAGGTGACGGGACGGTCGCCTGTAATGGTCATTCTCGACTCCAATCACAGCCATGATCACGTCGCCCGTGAACTTGAGCTCTACACTCCCTTGATCGGCCGCGGCGGATACTTGATCGTCGGCGACACGATCATTGATGACTTCCCGCCAGGCTCCTTCGACCGCCCATGGGACCAGGGAAACAACCCGAAGACCGCGCTTCGCGCTTTCCTCCAACACACGGACCGTTTTCAGCGCGATCTTGCGATCGAGGACAAGCTGCTCATGACCTGCAATCCGGAGGGATGGCTCAGATGCATTCAGGATTGAAGATTCCGGTCTCCGGCCCCTCGATCACGCAATACGAGGCCGACCTTGTTGCAGAAGCGGTACGCCGCGGCTGGTATGAGGACGCCAACTTCTACAGCAGCCGGTTCGAGCGGGCACTCGCCGACTACACGGGCCGCGCTTGGGCGATTGCCCTCCCCTCCTGTACCTCCGCGATTCACCTGGCTCTGGCGGCCTCAGGCATCGGACCGGGAGACGAAGTGATCGTGCCCGAGCTCACCTGGATCGCAACATCCGCCCCGGTCCAATACGTGGGAGCCTCGCCTGTTTTCGCCGATGTCGAGCCCGACACCTGGTGCATCGATCCGGCTGCCGTGGCCCGCTTGATTACTCCCCGCACGCGCGCCATCATCGGCGTCGACCTGTATGGCAACCTCGCCGATTGGGAAGCTCTTGAACAGCTCGCCTCGCGCCACTCCATCCTGCTGATCGAAGACGCGGCCGAGGCGATCGGCGCGATGTGGTCCGGCCGGCGCGCCGGGAACTTCGGGGACGCAGCCGTGTTCAGCTTCCATGGCAGCAAGACGCTCACCACCGGTGAAGGCGGAATGCTCGTCACCAACAGTCAAGCTCTGCACGACCGAATCCGTTGCCTGTGTGACCATGGCCGCGCGCCTGGAGACCGGATGTTCCTCAACCAGGAAGTGGCTTACAAGTACAAGATGAGCGCAATCCAAGCCGCGCTCGGAATCGCCCAGCTCGACCGGATCCGGGAGCTGACCGCGATGAAGCACGCCATCTTCGCCTGGTATGAATCGGAGTTCCGCGGACTTCCTGATGTATGGCTCAACCAGCCCCGGGCGGGCTCGGCGGCGTCCTATTGGATGTCCACGATCGTCTGGCGCAATGGACCCTCAAAAGAAGACTTGATGGCGCACCTCGATGAGCACGGTGTGGACTCGCGCCCCTTCTTCCACCCTCTCAGTTCCCTGCCCGCCTACCGAGGACATCCTGAGGCCGCGGCAGCGGCGGAGCGGAACAAGACCGCCTACCGGATCAGCCGCCGCGGACTCAATCTCCCCTCGGCGCTCCGGCTGACGGAAGCCGAAGTCCGGTTTGCGGCCAGCCTGGTCCGCCGTTTCCTCACCCCGGAATCGCATCCTCCAATGCCGGCGACTGCGCCCGGATCCGAGGCCGTGCTTGATGCCCCATGAGGCGCCGCACGAGCGGAGTCGTGATGAACGTGCTGGCGATCGCCATGATCACCAGCATCGTGAACATCGGCCGCGGCACAACGCCCAGGTCGTATCCCACGTTCAAGGCCACCAGCTCCATCAGTGCGCGCGTGTTCATGCACGTCCCGATGGTGAACGCGTTGCGGTGCGACTCGCCCACAAGGCGCGCGGCGATGTAGGTGCCGCCAAACTTGCCAACGAAAGCGATCGCCAACACCATCAGGCACATGAACCACATCCCGGCGCCGTTGAGCGTCCCAATATCGGTCCGCAGGCCGGTATAGGTGAAGAAGACTGGCAGCAGCACCGCTCGCACCATCGACGTAATCCTCGATCGCCATTCCTCGACAAACAGCCGGTCATCGTGCAACGCGACGCCCATGCAGAAGCCTCCGATAATCGCGAACACTCCGATGTTGCTCGTGATTGTCGCCGACACGAATAACAGGCAGGCCACCAGCGCGATCGCCGTGCCATTCAACCCGCCGTGCTTCTCCCGAGTCCGCGCGATCCAGCCCTTCACCACGGGCCGTACCACGAAGAACAGCACTCCGAGATAGGCTGCCAGGACTCCAATCCGCAACAAGAGAGCGACACTCGAAAACTTCGACTGCACAATCGCCGCGACCACACCGAGGATGATCCACCCCGCCACGTCGTCCATCGCCGCCGCGCCCAGTACCAGCGCCGCGATCCGGGTGTGCGACAGCCCCAACTCCATAAAGATCCGCCCCAGAATCGGAATCGCCGTGATCGACATCGCCGTGGCGAAAAAGAGCTGAAAACCAAGCAGCGGTGGAAGCGGCCCGGGAAGCTGGTGGTAAAACCAGGGCGCCGTGAAGAAGCCCAGCGTGAACGGAACCGTGATGCCGATCCCGGCGACCGCCAGCACCTGCTTCTTGTTGCGGTCAAAGGTCTCGCCGAACTGGAACTCCAGGCCCACCTCGAACATCAGGAAGATCAGTCCCATCTGGGCGAACGCAGTGAAAACGTCGGCAGTCCCGGGCGCGAACAGCGCTCTCATCTGGCCGGGAAACAACGCCCCCAGGCAGCTTGGCCCCAGTACCAGCCCCGCTAGGATCTCGCCGGAAACGTCAGTCTGCCCTAAGAACCGCCGTGAGACCCAAACCACCACCTGGGTGGCGCACAGAATCGCGATAATCTGGTACAGCAGCCGCAGCACGAGTTGCTCCGCCGCCGGTTGCGCGGAGTTGCTGTGCAGCAGTTCGAGAAGATGTTCCATTGCCCAGAAAACCGTAGACAGTATTCTCTGCCGGATTCGCGCACACCACAATGAGACGCCGGGAATTTTTGCTCGCCGCCGCTCCCGCGCCGCGAGTCGCTGCACGCCTGGAGGAGATCCCCCGCCTGGTACTCCTGCCGGACCAACGCTACGCCGGATTCTTCATCCGCCGGACGGCCGCGGGCCAGGAGGCCGCACGAATCGATTCTACCAACGGCGTGACCTGGCAAGCTCCGTCCCGCCTCTTTCCGCTCGACCCGCGGCCCGGCGGCTGGCTCTACACTGAGGCGCTCGTGGATCAGAACGGCGAGATCCACCTGTTCCTTCTCAACGAAGCGGGCACGGGCCGCACCCGCAACATCGACATCTGGCACACTCGCTCAACCGGAACACGCACACGATGGCCCGCCCCCAAACGCATCTGGACCGGCTACACTGGCTCTCTCAACTCCGTGATTCAAATGCGCGGCGGCCGGGTCCTGCTGCCCTTCTCCTACCGCACCCCGCGCA
Source organism: Acidobacteriota bacterium (assembly GCA_016871015.1). GTDB lineage: Bacteria > Acidobacteriota > Terriglobia > Bryobacterales > Bryobacteraceae > SYLY01. The sequence continues at coordinate 8,745 of VFZX01000011.1, forward strand.
CATGGCGCGAGCGTGGAACAGGCACCGGCGCGTTCACTTTCACCGGCTCGTTCAACTCGACCCTCATCTACAGCGACGATCAGGGCGCCTCCTGGGAGCAGGCTCCGGCGCACCTCAAGGTACCCACGCCCGACATCAATGGTTCCTACGGCGCGGTCGAGCCGGTCGTGGTGCAGCTCAACGATGGCCGTGTCTGGATGTTGATCCGCACCCAACTTGGCCGGTTCTGGGAATCGTTCTCCCCCAACGGCATCGAGTGGAGCGCGCCTCAACCCACGCGTCTCCTCTCCTCCGATTCACCCGCCGGACTGGTCCGCCTTGCTGATGGACGCCTGGTCCTGCTGTGGAACAACTGCCAGCGCTTCCCCTACGCTCACGGCGGCCGCCACGTTCTGCATGCGGCCATCTCCACCAACGACGGCCGCACTTGGAGCGGCTACCGTGAAGCCGCCCGCGACCCGCGCAACGGCGAGCCGCCTCCGCCACACGGCGACCACGGTACCGCCTATCCGTACCCGCTCGCCGGGCGCGACGGCAAGGTCCTGTTCGCCACCGGACAAGGTTCGGGCCGGCGCATCCTCGTTGAGCTCGACCCGGAGTGGCTCAACGAGAAATCGCAGACCGACGACTTCGCCTCCGGTCTTGACCAGTGGTCCACGTTTGCCACCAGAGGGATCGCCGCGGACCGGGGCGCGATGCGGATCGAGCGCGCCGATTCAGACTGGCCCGCCGTCGCCGTGTGGAATTTCCCGAACGGAGCGAGCGGCTCAGTCCGCATTGCGCTGACCCCGAGCGCCACGCTTGACGCCCGCATCCTGCTGACGGACCACTTCTCGACACCGCTCGACGAAGAGGACTTCCTGAACTGCCTCTACGGCTTCGACTGCGGCCGCGCGATGTTGACGCCCGAACGCCGCCAGGAGATCGAGCTCGAATGGAACGCCGCGAAACGCGAATGCACGGTCAAGCTTGACGGCCGCGGTGTGGGCGTAATTCCGTCGTCCAGGGAAAGCGCCGGCGCGAACTATCTGCGGATCCGGGTGAAGCGCGGCTCGATGCACGTCCACCGGGTCGAGGCGCGGGTGCAGTGACGCTGGGCCCGCGGATTCTGGCCTCGGCGTGGTTGGCGATCCCGGCGATCGCGCAAGTGAAGCTTGATCCGGCGATCGAGGATTCACGCCAGGCATTCAAGGCATTCGAGGCAACCTGGGCCGCTGAGGGCGCACCTCCGCTCAAGTGCCGCGTGCAGCCACTCGAGCCGCGCATGGGATTCAGTTTCCGGTATTGGGCGGGATTTCAAACATTCATTCCGATAGCGGAGTTCCCTGCCCGCCAGACGCGCCTGGCTTTCATGCTACGGGTGCGCGCGAAAGCCAAGGGTGGATTCGGCGAGCCGGTTTACTTTCTCGAATCGGGCTCGCTTCCCGAGGCATCGCGCCGTCCGCGATGGAGCGAGGTGCCGCTGAGCGGCGGGATCTACATGGGTCCTGGCGAGTATGAAATCCGATGGCTGGCCAACGACGACCAGCGCCGGGTGTGCCGGCACCAGTGGGCGGTGAAGATCCGTGGAAAGGCCAAGGAGTCCGCGCTCGCGCCGGGCGAAGTGGATAGCGTGGGACTCGAAAACTGGCGTGGCGCGAAGCGTGCCGGGAGTGGATCGCGTGTCACCGTCTTCCTGCACGCCGCCCCACGCTGGCGGGGCCGGAACTTTGTCAAGTTGAACGGCTACGACCGGATGTTGATGCTCAACTCGCTGACGTCGCTGCTGGACCTGGGGGGATTCGCCTCCGCGCAAGTCGTCGCCTACGATATGGCGGGGCGGCGCGTGCTGTTTCAAGACGCGCAGTTCAATCCGCCTGGCTACCAGAAGCTTTCGCAGACGTTGCGCGACACCGGTTTCGGCACGGTCGACTACCAGGTGCTGGCCAAGGGCCCGAGCGAAGCGAAGTTTCTTGCGACGCTGATCGAGCAGTCGCTTTCGGCGGCGGAGAAGCCGGACACCATCGTGTTCCTCGGACCGGAGCTGCGCGGGGTCCGCCGTCTGCCCGGCGAGTTCGAGGGACTTCCAGAGCGGCTGCCGCGTGTCTACTATCTGGCTCTTGGCCGCGACGTGGTTGCGCAAGGGGACATGGTGAGCAAGCTGGTCAAGGCGGCCAAAGGGAAAACGTACCTGGTGCTGCGGGGCCGGGATCTGCTGTCGCCGATCCGTGCTGTCGCCCGGGGCAAGTGAGGCGGGCTTACTTTTCTTAACAAACCATTACCGGACGGGCCGCGTTTCATAGCTCAGAGGCAACGTTGACAGAAAGCCTCACAGAAAGGAAATCACGATGAAGAACGCGAAATTGACCGCGGCCCTCGCGGCTGCGCTGATTCTGGTTCCGGCGGCTATTCTTGCACAGCGTCCGGACCGCCCCGCCGGAGCGCCCGGCAACATGGGTGGTGGACCGCCAAATGGCCAGATGGGCGGGCGTCCGGATGGCGCCGGCCAGCGTCCACCCGAAGCGCGCGGCAAGCGCGGACAGCGGCCCCCTGACGCCCCGGCCCGTCCGCCGCGCGGCAACACCAAGCGGTAGAGATGAGCGGTCCGGAGCGGTATACTCAGAGGCGGTGACGCTCCGGATCGCACTCGGATTATTGATCTGCACCTCTCATCTGGCCGCCGCACCCGATGGACCCTCGATTCTCACGGCCCGGTGCGGCCAGTGCCATTCGGCTTCCGTCAAAATGAGTGGGCTCGATCTGTCCGGCCGTGAACCGATCCTGCGCGGCGGATCCCGTGGGCCGGCGGCAGTGCCGGGGGCGCCGGAGAAGAGCCTGCTGCTCAAAGCGGTCCTGCGCGAGGACAAGGTCGCAATGCCTCCCACCGGCCCGATCCCGGAGGCGGAAGTCCAGGCGCTGCGTGACTGGATCCGGAAGGGCATGGAATGGACCGCGCCCGCGGCGCCGGTGGCCAGGAACTGGTGGTCGTTCACCAAACCGGTCAAAAGCAGCGGCCCGGCCTCGATCGATCCGTTCATTCAATTGAAGCTCGCTGAACAGAAACTCGCCGCCTCGAGCGAAGCCAGCCGGGGGACGCTTGTCCGGCGCCTTTACCTGGACCTCACCGGGCTCCGTCCCACCGCCGATGAGGCCGCCCGCTTCATCCGCGATCCGGACCCGGATGCCTACGCCAAGCTTGTCGACAAGCTTCTCGAATCGCAGCGATACGGAGAGAAGTGGGGACGGCATTGGCTCGATCTGGTCCGCTACTCCGACACCGCCGGTTTCGAACTCGACTCCTACATCGCGGACGCGTGGCGGTACCGCGACTACGTGATTGCTTCGTTCAACAACGACAAGCCGTACGACCGCTTCATCCGCGAACAGATTGCCGGGGACGAATTCTTTCCCGAGGATCCAGCTTCGGTCACCGGCACGGGACTCTACTGCGTTGGACCCAACCGCGATCTGTACCCCGATCAATCCGACATCAACCGCGAGGAGACGCTGACCGATTTCGTCGACACGACCGCCGGCGTGTTCCTGGGACTCACCTTCGGCTGTGCACGCTGCCACGATCACAAGTTCGATCCCTTCACGCAACGCGACTACTACAAGCTGCGCGCCGTGTTCGCTCCGGCAGTGAAGACGAAGATTGCGCTCGACCGCCTGACCTCGCTCAGCTACGACGTCCAGGGGAACATCCGCGAAATCAAGCTGCGCGAGATCGGTGAGCAGATTGGCTCAATCGAACGGCGTTGCCGCGAAGAAGTCCTGAAGGGCAGGCGTCCCAAGGCCCAAGAGGTCCGCGCCTGTCTGTCGCCGGCCGAGCTGGACCGGATGCGGAGTGTCGAGGCTTGGCTCGTGTCCCTCTATACCAGCTACCGCGCCAAGCCGTTTGCTTGCGGCCTCAACGATGTCGGCGATTATGCCCCGCGCACGCTGGTTCCGGTGAAGGGGCAGATGGAAGGGGATCCGGTGAATCCGGGTCTGCCGGCGGTCTTCGGCGGCGCGGAGTTCCGGGACCGCCTGGGTCCCCGTGAGACCACCGGTCCGATTCCGCTCGGGCCAACCACGGAGCGCCGCAGAGCTTTGGCCGATTGGATCGCCAGCCGCGACAATCCCCTTACGGCGCGCGTATTCGTGAATCGCGTATGGCAGTATCACTTCGGCCGCGGCCTTGTCGCGACGCCCAGTGACTTCGGCATGCGCGGCCGTGCTCCTTCGCATCCGGAACTGCTCGACTGGCTGGCGGCGGAGTTCATGGCAAACGGGTGGAAACCGAAGTGGCTACACCGCCTGATCCTGAACTCGGCGGCCTACCGGCGCGCGTCCACGGCGTCGAGCCAGGCGCTCGCACGGGATCCCGAAAACATCTGGCTCGCCCGCTTCACACGCCGGCGCCTCAACGCGGAGGAGTTGCGCGACACCGTGCTGCAGGCCTCCGGAGCGCTGAATCTGAAGATGGGCGGGCGTCCTGTGGTTCCACCGCTCACGGGCGAAGAGGGGTTCAACATGATCGGCCGTGCGGCGGACATGTGGGTGGTCACGCACGACGCGCGCGAACACACCCGGCGCAGCATCTACCTGTTTCAGAAGCGCACGTTCCGGTTGCCGATGATGGAGGTTTTTGATGCGCCCGAGAGCATGCTCACCTGCGCGCGCCGCGATGTGAGCACGACCTCGCCGCAATCGTTGACACTGCTCAACGGATCCTTCGCGGTGGAGCAGTCGCGCAAGCTCGCCGCCCGGCTGGCGGCTGAGCATCCGGAGGAAGCGGCGCTGATCCGGGCGATGTGGCGCTCGACTCTGTCGCGCGATCCGTCCACACGGGAGGAGGCGATGGCGCGGGACTTCCTGGGGGCGCAATCCGCACAGACAGGCTCGCGCGAGAAGGCCGCCGCGGAACTGGCGCGGGGACTCTTCAATGTCAATGAATTTCTCTATGCCGATTGAACGCTTTTCCCGCCGCGCGCTGTTGACGCGCATGGGCATGGGTTTTGGCGCCGCGGCTGCGTCGTCACTGTTGCAGGGCGCGGGTATGGGACCTCTGTCGCCGCGTCCCCCGCACGCGGCGCCCAAAGCCACCGCGGTGATATTCCTGTTCATGCACGGCGGCGTCAGCCATGTCGATACCTGGGATCCGAAGCCCGAGCTGGCCAGACTGGATGGGCAGACGCTTCCGCCGAGTTTCGCGAAGGGACTCAAGACGAGCCGCATCGACTTCACCAAGGCCTTGATGCGCGGAAGCCCCTGGAAGTTCAAGCGCCATGGACAGAGCGGCATCGAAGTGTCCGAGCTGTTTCCGCATATGGTGCGTCACATCGACCGCATGGCGTTGATCCGCTCGTGCCACGGAGATGCGTTCGATCACGCGCCGGCGATGTACCTGCGGAGCACGGGTTCGCAATTTCCGGGCAAGCCGAGCCTGGGCGCTTGGGCGGTTTATGGATTGGGCTCGGAGAGCCAGAATCTGCCGGCGTATGTCGTGATGTCGGATGGCGCGATGAAGTCCGGTCCCCAGGGGTACGGAGCGGGATACCTGCCCGCCGTCTACCAGGGGACCGTGTTCCGCGCGGGTGCGTATCCAATCCTGGACCTCGCCACACCCGAGGGCGTCGGCGCGGCCACACAGCGCAAGACGCTCGACTTTATCCACGAGATGGATCAGATTCATCTGGAAACGCGGCGCGGCGACTCCGAGCTTGAGGCGAGGCTTGAGTCCTACGAGTTGGCTTTCCGGATGCAGGCGGCCGCGCCGGAAGCCGTGGACATCAGCCGCGAGACAGAGGCGACGCGGCGGCTGTATGGAATCGGCGAGCCGCGTACGGATGACTTCGGCCGCAAGTGCCTGCTGGCGAGGAGGCTGGTGGAGCGCGGAGTCCGGTTCATCCAGCTTTATTCGGGCACGCACCTGGGCGATGACTGGGACGGCGCGCACAACGACCTGGTGGGCTCGCACAATAAGATGGCGGCCAAGAGCGATCTGCCGGTCGCCGGGCTGTTGACCGATCTGGCGGCTCGCGGGATGCTCGACTCGACGCTGGTCGTCTGGTCGAGTGAGTTCGGACGGACGCCGCTCGCCGAAGGCAAGAATGGACGCGACCACCATCCCTATGCGTTCAGCATGTGGATGGCGGGCGCCGGTGTGCGCGGCGGACGCGTGCTCGGGTCAACGGATGAATTCGGACTGCGGCCAGCGGAACATCCGTTGAACGCCCACGATGCGAACGCAACGATCCTCCGCATGATGGGGCTCGACCACACACGGTTGACCTACTTCTACCAGGGGCGTGACCAGCGCTTGACCGATGTCCACGGGGAGCATGAGTTCACGAAGTTCCTGTCCGGGCCGTGATGGAATACCGGGCGTAGTTTCCGGCGGATTTACGTAGAGAGGACAGGCGCTTGCAATCGCCTTGACGGGCCGGATTCTCTCAAGGCCTGCTGGCACCCACCGATGAGACAGATGCGGCATGGATCTTGCACAGGACCGGGAAATTCTCGACGAGTTTCTGGTTGAAACTTCTACTAATCTAAGCCAACTGGATCTCGACCTGGTAGAGCTCGAACAGCGTCCGGACGATGGCGAGCTGATGAACCGGATCTTCCGGACCATCCACACGGTCAAGGGAACGTGCGGATTTCTGGGGCTCTCTGGAATGGAGCAGATCTCGCACGTGGGCGAGAACGTTCTCAACCGGCTTCGGAACCGTGAGTTGCGGCTGAACCCGATGCTGGTGAGTCTGATTCTGGACCTGGTGGACGCGCTGCGGGTGGAATCGGCCAGTCTTCAGACCACGTCCAAGGAATCGGGCAACGGCTGGGAGGATTTGGTGGCGCGGCTGAAACAGGCCGAGTCGATGCCTGCCACGGCGGCGGGTCCGGAAGTGGCCGAGAGCCTGGCGGTACTGTCAACCAACCAGAAGCCGGCGGCTCCACCCGCGCCAGAGGCGCCGGATACGACGATCCGGATCGATGTCGGGCTGGCGGACAAACTGGTGAACCTGGTCGGCGAGCTGGTGCTGGTCCGCAACCAGATGCTTGAGTCGGGCGGTGAATCCCAAGCCCGGCAGCGGTTGAACCTGATCACCTCCGAGCTGCAGGAGAGCGTGATGAAGACGCGCATGCAGCCGGTGAGCGTGGTGTGGAACAAGCTGCCGCGCGTGGTGCGTGACCTTGGTGCTCAGCTTGGAAAGCAGATTCAGCTCGTCCAGGAAGGATCGGAGACCGAGATGGACCGCGGAGTGATCGAGGCGATCCGCGATCCACTCACCCACATTGTCCGCAACTCCTGTGACCACGGGCTGGAACGGCCCGAGGTGAGGCGCGAGCGGGGAAAGCCCGAGGCGGGCACTCTGCGGTTGAAGGCGTATCAAGAGAGCGGCCAGGTAGTGATTGAAGTGGCTGACGACGGAGCTGGGATCAACGGCGAGAAGGTCCGCAACAAGGCGCTCGAAAAGGGGCTGGTCACGCCGCAACAGGTAGCGGTGATGTCCGAGCGCCAACTCCAGGAGCTGGTCTTCCTGCCGGGCTTCTCGACCGCGGATACGGTGTCAAGCATCAGCGGCCGTGGTGTCGGCATGGACGTTGTCCGAAGGAACATCCAGCGCATCGGTGGCAGTATCGAACTGGCGAGCCAGACGGGCGCCGGGACGCTGTTGCGGATCCGGATTCCGCTCACGCTTGCGATCATCCCGGGACTGCTTGTGACCGCGGGCGGGCAGAGGTTTGTGATTCCTCAGGCGAGCCTGGTGGATCTGGTTCGCGCGAGCGGCGCGCAGGTTCCGAAGGTGATGCAGTGGGTCGACGACAACCCGGTGTTCCGGCGCAACGGGCGCCTGTGGCCTTTGCTGTTCCTCAAGCAGGTGCTGGGCATGGAAGCCTGCGATGCGGGCTGGTGCCCGGAGGTTCTGACAGCCGCCTTCGTCGAGGCCAAGGGGCGGCGGTTCGGTTTGGTTGTCGACGCGGTGCAGAGCATGCGCGAAATCGTGGTGAAACCGCTTGGACGCAAGGCTCGGGGTTTGAACGTGTACGCGGGAGCGACGATCCTTGATGACGGCAACGTCGCGCTGATTTTGGACATTGCGGGGCTGGCCCAGAAGGCGGCGCTTGAGTGCGTCGAAGCGCCACCGGAGGAGACTCAAGCGCGCGGCGCCGGGGAGGGCGCGGCCCGCCGGACAATGCTGCTCGTTGAAGCGGGAGAGTACAAGGTGCTGTCGACCGAGCCTGCCAGGCTCGGTGGGGAACTGCCGGCCATCGTCGTCTCGCATGGAGCGATGCGGGCGGCGCTGGTGGTGGACCGGATCCGGGACATCCGCTCGGCCGGGTTCAGCGCCGAGAGGCAGGTGAATCATCCAGCGATTGAGTGCTCCGCAGTGTTTGACGGGCAGGTGTGCGACGTGCTGGACCTGAAGTCGATTCTCGAGGAGCGGAAGGCGGCGCGATGAACGCGGCGGCCGGCGGGGGAAAACTGGTGACGTTCTGGTGCGGCGGACATTTGTTCGGGGTGCCAGTGAACCATGTCCAGGAAGTATTGCGGGATCATCCGAAGACGCCGGTCCCGCTGGCTCCAGTCGCGATTGGGGGCGTGATGAATCTGCGAGGCAGGATCGTCATGGAGGTCAGGATGAATTCCCTGCTCGGGTCGGAAGAGCCCGACGGGGACGCGAGCGTGATTGTGCGGTGGGAGGACGAGCTCGCTGCGCTGCGGGTGGACCGCGTGGGAGATGTGGTGGAGTTGAACGGCGCGAGTCCTGGTGGATGCCGGAACGAGTTCCGCGGACGGGCGCGGGAGTTGATCCGCGAAGTGTATGAGTGGAATGACCGGCTCGTGCTCTTGCTCGATACCGGCGCCGCCGTGGAAATGGCCTGGAAGCGTTCGCAAGCAATAGATCGGGGAGACTGAAAATGTGGATCGACTTGATTCAAGGCAAGAGTCTGCAGAAGAAACTGGTTGCCTGTTTTTTGGTCTTCGGCCTGGTGCCAATGGCCGTTGTGATGTTGTTGTCTTGGCGGCGGAACAACGAAGCCTTTGAGGAGTCCGGGCGCCAGATGAGCTCGGCTGCCGCGGCTCTGTCCGACAAGATTGACCGGAATTTGTTTGAGCGTTACGGGGACGTGCAGGCGTTTGCGTTTCATCCGGCGGCCGCCAGCGGCAACCGCCCGGAGATAGAGAAGGCGATCAACTTTTTCATGGCGGCCTATGGCATGTACGACGTCATGATAGTCGCGGACACCGACGGGAAGGTGATCGCGGCAAACACGGTGGACTACGCGGGGAAGCCCTTGGCGTGGACGTCGCCGGTTGGAACCAGTGTCCGGGGCGAGGAGTGGTTTGAGCAGTGCGTGAGCGGCCGCGTCTCCGCCGGACAAAGCTATGTCGGCGATGTGAAGCCGGATCCGCTCGTGGCGGCCAGGTCGAAAGGCGAGGGCCTGGCCTTTAATTTCTCCGCGCCGATCTTTAACGGGAGCCGGATCGTGGGTGTGTGGTCCAACCGCGCCTCCTGGGACCGGATCGCGGTTCCTGTGGTTGCCGATTACGCAAACGAAGTACGGTCGGCGATCCCATCGTTACAGGCTTTCCTGATGAGCAAGGGGGGCACGGTGCTGCACTCACCGGTGGCAGCGGACCGGCTCAAGGTGAACCTGATTGACCGGGGCTGGGCCTCGGCACGCGAGGCCGCGCGGGGAACCAACGGCCACATGCTCGAAAAACACGGAGCCGAGCGGCAAGTGGGGTTCGCCGTGTCCAAGGGATTCGGCTCGTACCCGAGCAACAGCATGGCGGTGATTCTGTCGGTGGATGCCGATGAGGTTGGATCCGGAATGCGGGTGACCGCCCGCTACAGCCTCGCGCTGGGCGTCCTGCTGGCGCTCGGTTGCGCCCTGCTTGGCGGTTGGATATCAAGCCGGTCAGTGGCGCCGCTGTCGAGCATGGCCGAGGTTTTGGACAGGGCGGCGCAGGGTGACCTGAGCCATCACTTGAAGGTGGCCAGCCATGACGAGATCGGGCGTGTGGGCGAAGCGCTGAATCAAATGATGAAGAACACGCGGATGACGGTGGAAGCGATTGCATCGAGCGGCAGCCGGCTGTCCAATTCGTCGCGGGAGCTCGGCCAGATCAGTAGCAGCATGGCGGCGGCCGCCGAGGAGACCGCGGTTCAGGCGTCGACCGTTTCCGAGTCGAGCGAGCGTGTCTCGAGGAATCTTGAGGTGATGGCGGCAAGCTCGGAAGAAATGATGGCCTCGATCCGCGAGATTTCACGGGCGACGTCGCAGGCAGCCGGTGTTGCGCGGACAGCGGTGGACGTCGCGCAAAAGACGAACTCGACCCTCAGCAAGCTGGCGGTTTCATCGAGCGAGATTGGCAACGTCGTGAAGGTGATCAACTCCATCGCCGAGCAGACAAACCTGCTCGCGTTGAACGCCACGATTGAAGCGGCCCGCGCGGGCGAGGCGGGCAAGGGGTTCGCGGTGGTGGCCAATGAAGTGAAGAGCCTGGCCGAGCAGACCGCGCGCGCCACCGGGGACATTGCGCGGCGCGTGGAGGCGATTCAGGGCGACTCGCGAAGCTGCACCGAGTCGATCGCGCACGTGACCGAGGTGATCGACAAGATCCATTCGATCACCGGGGTGATCGCGGCCGCAATCGAGGAGCAGACGGCCACGACCACGGAGGTGACCAAGAGCATCGGCCTGGTGGTCGAGGGATCCCAGGAGATTGTCCGCAACATTTCGCAGGTCGCCGAGGCGACCAAGGACGGCACGCGGGCGGCGTCAGAGACGCGGATGTCGGCTGAGGGTCTGGCGGCACTGTCGTCGGAGTTGAGCCAGTTGGTGGCACAGTTTAGAGTGTAATCCCTCGGAGGGCGAAACACCCACGGTATGAGGATGCTATACTGAGCGGGTGCTCCGAATCGTTGTCAGCAACCAACGCGGCGGCGTGGCAAAGACTACGACCGCCGCGACCGTTTCGAGGTGCCTCGCCGGACGGGGAATGAAGACCCTGTTGATCGATACCGACTCGCAGGGATCGATTGGCACCATCCTCGGACTGCGTCCGCAATATACCCTGCACGACCTGCTGATCCGGCAGACTCCCCTGCCCCAGTGCGTGGTTCAGGCCTGCGAGGGGCTGGATGTTCTGTGCAGTGACCGGAAGACGCAGGCAGCCGAGGACATCATCAGCGGCCAGACCCTGCGTGAGCTGCACTTCGAACAGGTGTTTCAGGACAGCGGGGCCGACCGCTCCTACGACGCCGTGGTGCTCGACGTGGCGCCGTCGCTGAACCTGTTCCAGACCTGCGCTATGCTCTATGCCAAATGCGTCGTGATTCCGGTGGCGATGGAGACGCTGAGTGTCCAAGGCGCGGCGGCGAGCATCAGCTCGGCCAACGAGTTGAACCGGCTGTTCAAACGTCCGTCTGGAATCCGGACGCTGGGGATGCTTCCGGTGATGGTCAATCAACGGCTCCAGATGACGCAGACCGTGCTGAACGCGCTCGGCGACATGTCCGGAGCGCTGGGTGTTCCGGTGCTGCCAGTGATCCGGACCGACACGGCGGTGGTCAAGGCGGCACGGGCGCGGCAGTTCCTGCAGGACTTTGATCCGCGGTCGAAGGCGCTTGAAGACTACGAGGCGGCGGTGGGGAAGATGATCGAGCTGGCAGGAGTGGGCAAATGACCGCCGCAAGAACCCGCCGGAAGCAGAGTGCTCCGGAGCTCGACTGGCGGGACTTGGCGAGCGGTCCGGCGTTGCGGGGGTTGACGGAGGCGTTGGGGACGCCGGAGGCTCCTGTGCCTGCGCCTGCTCTGGAGACCCCTACGGTACTAGATCCACCTACGGTGGGTGTTACAGGATTTTGGCGGGATGGAGCGGGAACGCTGTTCCCGGCCAAGCGGGTGGCCGAGGTCAAATCCGCCGCCCACTCGATGACGCTCGGCGAGGAGCGGTTCTATCAGTCCGTCTGGAACGCGGGCGCCGACGATGGCGTAGTGGTGGAGTCCGATCAGTCGCGGATCTTCTCGCTCGGCTACGACCGGCTGGCGGCGCTCGTCCGTCTGGATGAGAAGAGCGTCCGGGCGCTCATCCCGAAGCTGGCCGCCAAGCAGATTCTCGAGATCCTGGCGCCGGAGGAGAGCGCGACCCGGACGGGGCGGACCTACCGGATCTTCGGTCCGGCGGAGGTGCTGGCGCGGCAGAGGCGGGCCGGGCTGACGCATGTGGTGAAGAACGGTCGGGCGGTTGAGTTCGTAACTCCATCGGACCATGTTTCTCCTACCGTGGGTGTAAGTATTCCGGAGCCCCAGCCCGAAGCGCCTGCCATCCCGATCACCTCTCCGGCCGCGGCCGGTCAAGTCGAAGCCGCGCTGGCGGTCTACGGTCCGCAGGCTGCCGCACAGTCCCAGGCGATCATCGCCGCGGTCCTGGCCAAGTCCCCCACGGCGACACTGGACGAGCTGGTGTTTTTCATTCATGAGCGCGGCCGGGCGGTCCGGGCCGGGAGCTTCTCCAACCCTGGAGCCTACCTGGCCGCCTACGTTCCGCAGTCGTTCACAGGGGCGGCGATCCAGTGGTTCCGGCGGGCCCGGGGAGCCGCAAGATCGCTCTCGACATCCTCCTAACTCTCTGATATACTGAGACTTGGGGGATTCGGCGGGGGTCCCGTGGCGAGTCCGCGTAGTGGCTTGGTTTTGACCTACCTCTTCCGCGCTGGGGGCTCGACGGGGTATTCCGCGATGTCGGTCCGGGCCGTCCGGAAGATTTCCCGCGCCCGCGCTACGAGCTCTGGCTTTTCGGCGGCCAGATCCTTGGCCTCAGACTCGTCTTGAGCGAGGTTGTACAGCTCAACCGGCCCTTTTCCAAGACGCACCGCCTTCCAGTCACCGATTCGCACGGCCTGGTCAAACCGGCGGGTCCGCCAGCTCTCCCAGTAGAGATAGTCGCGCTTGGGAGGCGGTCCTCCGGTCAGGCGCCCGGCCATGGACACGCCATCGATTCCGGACGGGGGCAGGGGAGCGCCAGCCAGTTCGGCGGCGGTTGGCAGAAAATCCCAGAACGCCCACGGTGTGTGATCCACCCTCCCTGCCGTAATCTTCCCTGGCCACCGTGCGATCATCGGCGTCCGGATCCCGCCCTCGTACACCTCTCCCTTGGCGCCCCGTAGCGTGCCAGTGCTCTTGAAGAACGGGATCATTGCCTTGTGGCCCGCGCCGTTGTCGCTCGCGAAGAACACCACCGTATCCTGGTCCAGCCGGAGCTCCCGCAGCAGCGCCATCACGCGTCCGATGCCGGTGTCCATGTAGGTCACCATCGCGGCCAGTGTTTTGAGGTCCTGGGACCAGGGCATGGCCGCGTACGGCCCATCGTCCGGGGCCTCGAGGTCAAAGTGCGGCGACGTGTAGGGCAGGTACAGAAAGAACGGCCGTGTGCGGTTGGCCCGGATGAAGCGTTCGGCCTCGCGGGTGAACAACTCGGTCGCGTAGTCGTTGCGCTGTCCGTTTTGATTCCCTTTGAGGAGTTCCTTCCGTTCGTTCCGCCACAAGTGGTCGGTGTAGTAGTGAACGGCGTGGTCCTGATTGAGGAACCCGAACCAGTCGTCGAATCCCTGGCGGTTGGGGACGCCTTCCGTACCGGGCTCGCCGAGCCCCCACTTGCCGAAGATGCCCGTCGTGTAGCCCGCCTGCTTCAGGATCTCGGCCACCGTCCGCTCTCCCGCGGGCAGCGGTACGCGGTCTCCGTTCCGCAACGAGTGGTTCGCCCGGATGGCGGCGTGTCCCTGGTGCTTGCCCGTCATGAGGGAACAACGTGATGGAGCGCACACGGTCGCGCCTGCGTAGGCCTGGGTGAACCGTGTCCCCTCGGCGGCCAGCCGGTCGATGTTCGGAGTGCGGATCAGCTTCTGTCCATAGCACCCGACGTCGAAACAGCCCAGGTCGTCGGCAAGGATAAACACGATGTTGGGCTTCCGCCGCGACGCTAGCTGCGCAGCAGCGCCCGCCAGCAACTCGCGCCGCGTCACTGCCGATTCTCCGCCACCGGCCACCAGCGGTTAACGAGCGCGGCCAGCTCCTTGGCAAGCGCGGGCTGGGAAGCGCTCAAATCGGATTGCTCGCCCGGATCCGCCAGAATGTCGAACAGCTCGGTCTGGCCGCGCATCCAGGGGACAGAACCGCTACCGGGCCACAGTGCGAGAGAGGCGTTGGCTGTGTGAGGAATCACCAGCTTGTGGCGTCCACGGACCACCCACCGGTACTTCACGTTCGCCTCTGGTTTCTCGATGTCGGCGGAGGAGTGAGCGAAGATGGCTCCAAACACCGCCTCGCGCCGGCTCCGTGCCTTGGCGTCGAGCACATTGATCCCGGGCATGCCAGCGAGCGGCTTCAGGCCGGCGAAAGGCAGCACTGTCGCGGCGACATCCACGGTCGAGGCCAGCGCATCACTGTCACGGGCGGGCCGGATCCGTTTGGGATGCCAGAAAATGAGCGGCGTCCGCAGTCCCGCGTCGTAGGGAGACAGCTTGGCGCGGCTGGGCACGACTCCTCCGGGAACCTGCACCCATCCGTTGTCGGCCATGTAGACGACCAGGGTGTTGTCCGCGACGCCGGCCTTGGAGAGGTGATCCATCAACTGTCCGATGGTCTCGTCGAACCACTCGATCATTGCGTAGTACTTGGCGATTCCGAAGTCGAGACCCATGTACTTGGAGAGAAGCCGGTCCGGGGGGTTGTGGGGTGTGTGGGGCATCATCGGCGCGTACCACAGAAAGAAAGGCTTCTTGCCGCTGGCCGCGCGGTCGATGAAGCTGAACACGGGCTGCATGGTTTTGCGTCCGATGTCCAGGCCCTGGTCGCCATGGCGTCCGCCGCGCGCGACGTCGCCGTGCGTCATGCACTCGGTGAAGCCGCCGCACTTGCATTCGCCCTCCCACCACTTGCCCGTTTGCAGGCTCATGTATCCGCGCGCGGTGAGGAGTCCGGCAAGGGTCTTCGATTCCTGGAACACGCGCACCATGGACGCGCGGCTGTTGGCGTTGCGCGCCTCGCCCGGAGGGTCGTTGCCGGTGATCCGGTGCTGATGCGGGTAAAGCCCGGTCATGATTGAAGCGAGGCTCGGACGGCACAGGCTGCTGGGCACGTATCCGCGGGTGAGCGTGAGTCCCTCGCGCGCCAGCCGGTCGATATGGGGTGTGCGGACCTGTGCGTTGCCCATGAAGCCGTAGTCGGGCCAGCCATGGTCGTCGGAGATGATCAGGACGACGTTGGGGTCCGCGGGCCAGGCGTGCAACGCCGCGGCCAGGATGAGCGGGGTCAGCTTCGGGCGCATCTATGACATGATAGTGAATCACCATGCTCGAGTTGCGGGAGGTCCGGAAGCATTTCGCTGGGATCCCGGCGGTGGATCGAGTGACGTTCAACGTCCATCCGGGTGAAGTGACCGGATACCTGGGGCCGAACGGGTCGGGAAAATCGACCACGATGAAGATGATCGCGGGGTTGATGGAACCCACCGATGGCGAGATTCTGTACCGCGGCCAGCCGGTGCGGAGCGATTTGATCGGGTTCAAGCGGGTCCTGGGATATGTGCCGGAGGAAGCGCACCTGTATCCCCACTTGTCGGGACACGAGTACCTGACACTGGTCAGCCAGTTGCGCGAGATTCCGGCCAAGGTGGCGGGCGAAAAGATCGACGGCCTGCTGAGGCTGCTGTCGTTGACGGGCGACCGGCATTCGCCGATTTCGAATTATTCGAAGGGAATGCGGCAGAAGATCCTGCTCGCCGCGGCGTTGATGCATGATCCGGAAGTGATCCTGCTCGACGAGCCGTTTTCGGGGCTGGATGCGGCAACCGCGCTCATTTTGCGGAGCCTGATCCAGGAGTTGGCCCGGCGCGGCAAGGTGATCCTGTTCAGCTCGCATGAGCTCGAGACCGTTGAGCGTGTCTCGACGCGCGTGATTATCCTGCACCGGGGCAAGGTGGCGGCGGATGACTCGATCGCGTCGCTGCGGAACCTGATGGCGCTGCCGACACTTGAAGAGATCTTCGTGCAACTTGCTGTCGAGGAAGACATGGCGGCGGTGTCGCGGGGGATCGCAGAGCTGATCCGGCGGCAGGACGGCTCTCTTGAACAAGGTCCAGCCGTGTGAATTCCATTCGGGTCCTCTACCGGCACTTCCTGTTCCGGATCGTCGACCTGGACGCGCTGGCTCCACTGGCCGACACCCATAAGCTTCTCGGGCGCGTGGCATTCGTCCTGGTGATGTTGAGCCTCACGTTCGTGGTGCAGGCTTTCACGCTGGGTTCCATTTCGAACCTGCCGGCGCAAGTGGGGCTTGTCCTCGCCTGGGCGGGCGAACATTTTCTGATCGCGACGACGATGCTTGTCACCGGAATCCTGGCGGTGCTGAGCTGGGACTCGACGTTTCCCACCAAGCGCGATCTCGACGTGCTCGGGCCGCTGCCGGTGCTTCCGTCCGCGATCTTTGCGGCCAAGGCCGCCGCCGTGGGATCCGCGCTCGGACTCGTGATTCTGCTGCTGCACGCGATTCCCGGGCTCATCTGGCCGGCTGTCCTCCACTCGATGTCCAAAGAGCAGCCAGTGCTTGCGCTCACCTACGGCCCCAGGATTCCTGTGCCGGACATCGATCGCCTCAAACCCGTGCTCGACCGGTCCCTCGCCGACGCGCTGAGGCCAGGCGGCGCGCTTGGAACCGAGTCCAACGGAGGCCTGGTCATCGGCGTTGCCGACCGGGGACAGCGGCGCGTGTTCGCCTATGGATCGGCAAAGCCGGAAACGATTTTCCCGATCGCTTCGGTGAGCAAGACGTTCACCGCATTGATGCTCGCGCGGATGGCCACCGACAGACGCACCTCGCTCAATGAGCCGCTCCGGGCGCTGCTTCCACCGGGTACCGTGGCGCGGCCGGGCGGCGCCGAGATCACGCTACTCGATCTTGCGCTGCACAGGTCCGGACTGCCGGCCATGCCGGACAACCTCAAGATCGCCAGCCGGGATGGGCCGGCGATCGATTACGGGATCGGGAAGCTGTTCAGCTTCATCGGCGGACATGGAGTTTCCAAGCGCGGGACTCCGGCGTTCGACTACAGCAACGTGGGATACGCATTGCTCGGACAAGCGCTGGCGCAAAGGCAGGGCGTTTCGTACGAGGAACTGCTCCGGCGCGAGATCACGGATCCACTGGGAATGCGCGACACAGGCGTGGCCGTGAATGACAGCAACCGGGAGCGCATCATCCCCGGACGCCGTCTGCGGGGCGGGACGGCAAAGCCGGTTGCGCTCGACTCTTTGACTCCAGCCGGCGGGATCCTGTCGACGGCTGGCGACCTGCTCAACTACATCGAGGCCCAGCTCAAGCCGGACGCGGCGATTGCGTTGTCACACCGTTTGCGCGCGGACATGGCTCCGGGCTACAAGATGGGGCTCGGCTGGATCCACTCCTCCGCGCATGGAGTCTACTGGCACAACGGCGGATTGCCTGGATACTCGAGCTACGTGTTCTTCCACCCTGGGCGGGGGTTTGGCGGAGTGGTGCTGCTCAACCAGGGACCCGAGTTCGGCACTCTCGGCGATTTGCTCGGCGACCACCTCCGCGCGCGGCTCGCGGGCGAACCCGCGGTCTCGCTCGACAGCGTCACGATCCCTGCGCCAGGCGGATTCACAGGAGTGCTGCGCTACGCGGCTGCTTACTGGATCACGATGATCTGCGGAGGGGCGTTCGTGTTCTTCGCGATTCTCGCGGTGCAGGGGCTGGCCATGCAGTTGCTGCCGTGGCCCTGGTTTCTGAAGGCTTCGTCAGTGATGCAGCTCACGATCCTGTGCATTCTGCTGGGGGGATCGCTGCTACAGCCGGCCCTGCCGGGTCCGCATGTCCTGGTGCGCGCGTTGAACGAGGGTCCGTTGTACTGGTCGCCGTCCTACTGGTTCCTGGGAGTGTTCCAGCAGTTGGCAGGATCACCAGCGCTGGCGCCGCTCGCCTGGCGCGCGTGGACGGCGCTGGCAGCCGTGTTGTTGATCGTGGCCGTGTCGTACCTGCTCTCCTACTGGCGGACGTTGCGGAAAATGGCCGAGGCGCCGGACATTGTCCCTGGAGGAAAGCGCCGGCACTGGCTGCCGCGGTTTGGAAGTCCGCTAGCGACCGCCGTGGCGCAGTTCTCGATCCGCACGCTGATGAGGAGCCGGCAGCACCGGCTGATTCTGGCGTTCTACTGGGGGATCGCGTTCACGATTGTCCTGCTGGTGACCAAGAGTCCCGCGATTCAGAAGCGGCTGGGCGCGGGCGACAACGTGTGGACCGAGCCGAACGTGGCGGCGATCCTGGCAAGCGTGCTGGTGTGCTGGTTCGCGGTGTTGGGCGCGCGGATGGCGGCGGTGCTGCCGATCGCGCTGCCGGCGAACTGGATTTTCCGGGCGAGTCCGGTGCCTGGGGGTGTGAGGACGCTGGCGGCGGTGCGGAGGGCGTTATACGCGATGGGTCCGGTGCAGGTGTGGCTGGTGTTCGCGTTGTTGTTCCTGAGCACGTGGCCGTGGCGCGCGGCGGCGGGGCATCTGGTGCTGTTGGCGCTGCTGACTGCGCTGGCGGCCGAGGTGAGTCTGCTGAAGTTCGGAAAGATTCCGTTCACCTGTTCGTACCTGCCCGGTGAAGGGCGGTCGCCGTTGGTCTTCTTCGTCTATCTGTTCGGGATGCTGTACCAGACGCAGGTGAGCGCACTGCACCTGTGGCTGCTGGAGAATCCCGTGTGGCTTGCCGTGGCGGCGGGTGTGCTGCTGATGGTGATCGCGGGAGTGTACTGGTGGAACCGGCGGAAGGCGGAGGTGAATGTCGAGTTCGAGGATGAGCCGCAGCGGACGATCGTCGCGCTGGATCTGAGCCGTGATGGGACGCCGTTGCGATAAGCCCGTTCCCGATCCCGGAGCGGCGGTGGACTGTCAGCGCGGTTACAATAGAGGCAAGGAGGGCATCATGTTTCGAGCAGCCTTGGTGGCCTTTCTTGCCACCACGCCGGCAGTACGGAGCCAGTCGCTCGTCCCGCCCGGCGCCAACACCCCAACCCCGCCCAGGCCCGCCCTGACAAGTGAAATGCGCGGCGACATCGCCATGGCCCGCAAGGAGTACCGGCAGGCGGTGGACCACTACCGCGAAATGGCGCCTGAGTCGCATATTTCGCTCAACAAGATCGGAATCGCGTTCCACCAGATGACCGAGCTGAGCTACGCGAAGAAGTACTACGAGCGCGCCGTCAAGTTTAGACCGGACTACGCGGAGGCGCTGAACAATCTCGGCACCGTTTACTACGCGGGACGCAGCTACCGGCGCGCGATCTCCTGGTACAACAAGGCGCTCAAGGTGGCGCCCAATTCGGCGAGCATCTACAGCAACCTGGGGACGGCCTGGTTTGCGCGGAAGAACTACGAGCGGGCATCGGAAGCCTATCAGAAGGCGCTCGAGCTTGACCCGGAAGTCTTCGAGCACCGGTCGACCAACGGTGTGATGCTGCAGGAGCGGAGCGTCCAGGAGCGGGCCAAGTTCCACTACTACCTGGCGAAGACCTACGCGCGGGCGGGCCAGGTGGAACGTACGTTGATGTACATGCGCAAGGCGCTTGAGGAAGGATTCAAGGACCGGCAGAAGTTTGTTGAAGAACCCGATTTTGCCCAACTCCAGGCGAACCCCGAATTCCAGGAACTGCTTAAGCTTCAGCCTCGCGTTCTGTAGCCTGCTGGCTGGGGCAGCCTGCGGGTCAAAGCCTCGCGGCATCGAGCGTGTCGCTATCTTGCCGGTCGAGAATCTGACGCCAGTGTCGTCGCTCGGCTGGGCGGGCGCGGCGGCGGCTCCATTGGCGGCAAGACTGGCCGCGAAGGCGCCGGGAATGGCGGTGTTCGCCGTGGCCGATCCGGCGGAAGCGGCACGGCGGCAGGCGACCCGGCTGGTGAAGACCTATTTCGCGCGGAACGGATCCGAATGGACCCTGCGCGGCGCGGTAGAGGACGCGGAGACGCACCGGACCGTTCAGCCGATCGCCGGCCCGGCGGATTCCCCCGCCACGATCGGTGTGGCGCTGGCTTCCGCGTTGTGGAACGGATCAGCCGCGCAGAGCTGGAAGCCCGAAGCAGTTGAGGCGCTCGGCCGCGCGATGCTGCTTCCGCCCGCGCAGGCGGTCCCATTCTATAAGCAGGCCGTCGACGCGGATCCAAGTCTCGAGGAGGCGTGGCTGCGCTGGATCCAGACGCTTGCGGCAACGGGCAGCCGGACCGAAGCCGAAGACGTTCTGGCGCGCGCCCCGAAGACTTCCGCGCTCGCGGTGCTGGCCGCGAATCTGACAGGCAGTCTGGCTGCCCGGACAAGTGCGCTGAAGGCCAGCGCCGAGGCCAATCCATCCGACTGGGAAACGTGGATCCAGTACGCCACGGTGGCGTCACAGGCACGGCAGTATCGTGAGGGCGCGGCGGCGTTTGAGCGTGCTCTGTCTCTCAATCCGGGGTCCGCAAGCTTGCACAACGACGCGGCCTACACGTTCGAGCTTGCCGGACAACATGAGCGGGCGCTGCGGGCCGCGCGCGAATCGGCCAAGCTGCTGCCAGGGAGCGTGAATCCGCTGGATACGCTCGGTGAGATCCACGCGATGGCCGGGGAATTCAAGGAAGCGGAGAAGGCGTTCCTGGACGCGCAGGCGAAGGATCCGCGGTTTCTCGGTGGAGCGCTGGCGGTGAAAGCGGCGCTGATGCGGAGGCTGGCGGGAGATCAGCAGGGCGCAGACAAGCTCTTTGGAGGCACCACCGGAGTGATCGCGCGGGCGCAATGGGACTATTCATCAGGCCGCAGGCCGCAGGCCGAAGCCGCGCTTGCGGGCAGCAATCTCGCGGCCGCGAAGGCGCAGTTGGCGCTGTGGCGGCTGCCGGAGGGCGATCCGGTGGGCGCGCGCAAGCGGATCGAGGAGGGTGCCGCGCTGGCTACCAAGCCGGATGAGAAGTCGCTGTTGAGCCTGGCACAGAGTCTGCTGACGGGCAACGTTGCGAATCCGTACCTGAAGGGTGCGAGCCTGCTGTTGGCGGGCAAGGCGGCGGAGGCGGTCCCGCTGCTCGAGCAGGCGGCCGGCTCGCTGCGCACAGGGCAGTCGAGCCATGTTCCGGTGCTGTTGGCGTGGGCGTATCTTGAGACGGGCAAGCAGCAGGAGGCGGCGGAATTGCTCAAGTCCTGGCCGATTCCCCGGTCGCAGGCGGAGGACTACCTCGAGTTCCTCACCTACCCGCGCGCCGTCGAGTTGCGCAAGCGGGCGGGAATCCCTGTAAAGTAGCAGTGTGAGAGTCCTGATTCTGTTCAGTTGCGCCTGGGCCCTGCTTGCTCAGGACGCCGCGGTCCGTCCCGAGCGGACGATTCACCTGTTCGATGGAAAGTCGCTCGACGCCTTCGATACCTGGCTGGTGGACCACCACCATTCGGATCCGAACCGCGTCTTCACCGTGATCGACCAGATTGATGGCGCTCCTGCGATTCGTGTGAGCGGACAGGGCTACGGCGGCATCATTACGAAGCAGCGGTTCCGCGACTACAAGCTGATCACCGAGTACCGCTGGGGTGGAATCACTTGGGGGGCGCGCAAGGACAAGACGCGCGACAGCGGGATCCTGATCCACTCGCAGGGCCGGCCGGGAAGTTCACGGGCGGATTTCAATGGCCCCTGGATGCACTCGATCGAATTCCAGATCATTGAAGGCGGGGTCGGCGATATCCTGTTTGTCGGGGGATACGACGAGGGCGGGGAATTGCGCAAGCCCAGCGCCAAGGTGAAGACGAAGACCGACCGCGATGGCGAGCCGGTGTTTGACCCGAACGGGACCGAGCAGGTCCACTCGGCGCGGCGTGTGAACTGGTGGGGCCGCGATGTCGATTGGGCGGACAAGCTCGGGTTCCGTGGTCCGGTGGATGTGGACAGTCCCGGGCAGGAGTGGACGCGGCTGGAAGCGGTGGTTGAGGGCGGCAATCTGATCTACTACGTCAACGGCAAGCTGGTGAACCAGGCACGGGACGCTTCGCTGACGGAGGGCAAGCTCTTGTTCCAGACCGAGGGCGCGGAAATCTACTTCCGCAAGATCACACTCGAACCCCTTCGATAAATAATGCGACTCGCACCGCCGGGCCGTCATCAGAGAGCATGATATGAATCTGGACTTGGCAGAACTGCGGCGGGTGCGCATTGAGACGTTGTCCCTCGTGTCGGCTCTCACGCAGGTGGATTCGGAGTATTCGGCGTCGGAGGAAAAATGGAGTGCGGGTGAGATCCTCGACCACCTGTTGATCGCCGATGGTCTCTACACAGGCATCATCCGCGACTTGATCGATCTCGCCAAGGCCGGAAAGCGGCCTGTGATTTTCAAGGGGTTCAGCGAAGTGGACACCACGTTTAGCTTCCTGCCGCGTGAGATGCTGCCCATGCTCACGATCCCGATGACGATGTTTAACCTGTTTGTGCCAACGGCAATGCGCGAGGCATTTCTGCGCAACCGGTTCGTGGCGGCCAAGTCGCCCAAGATCGCGGTTCCGCGCAAGGGGCAGCCGATTGAGACGTTGCGCGGGGGATTGAAGCAGTCACTCGAGTCGCTCGAGCAGGTGTTCTTGAGTAATGCGCGTTTGGACTTCCGCAGCATGTGCCTGATCCATCCAATGTTAGGCAACAACAGCGCGTTAGACCTGATCCGGATCGTGTACAACCACGAGAAGCGCCATCAGTCGCAACTTCGCGAGGCGCTGGCGGCTATTCCGGTCAAGAGCGCGGCGGCGGCGTAATCAGACGGAACAGCTTTTCGACGTGCTTGGCGAGGATGTCGCACTCGACGTTGATGCGGCCGCCTGGTCTACGGTCCCGCAGATTGGTCACCTGAATGGTGTGCGGGACGATGGTGACGCCCAGGACGCGGTCCTCGATGCTCGCGATCGTGAGGCTGATTCCATCCAGGCACACCGATCCTTTGAAAACCAGATAGCGGTCGAGCTCTGCGGGGATCCGCGCCTTCAGCCACCAGTTATCCGCGCCCAGGGGATCGAGGGCGAGGAGTTCCGCCGTGCCATCCACATGTCCCTGGACGATGTGGCCGCTGAGCCGACCCGATGGAGAGAGTGGACGCT
Source organism: Acidobacteriota bacterium (assembly GCA_016871015.1). Lineage (GTDB taxonomy): Bacteria > Acidobacteriota > Terriglobia > Bryobacterales > Bryobacteraceae > SYLY01. The sequence continues at coordinate 31,869 of VFZX01000011.1, forward strand.
CCAGGTTCACCAGCGCTCCGGGGGCGAGATCACCGAGGTTGGTCCGGCGCAGCGTCTCGGGGGCGAGATCGGCACAGAACGAATCGGGCGCGAGATCCACCGCTGTGAGGCAGACTCCGTTCACGGCGATGCTCGAGCCGGGAGTGGAATCCTCCAGGACGCGCTTGCATTCGATGCGGATTCGCGCACCGGCCTCGCGCGGCTCAATCGCGGCGATTCGGCCGGTTTCCTCCACGATTCCGGTGAACATCAGGGCTTCTCGAGATAGGCTTCCACCGCGAACTCCTCGGTGGTGATCGAGTGCAACGTGACGCCGCGAAAGCGGATCGCATCGGCGCGGCTGGACCGTCCCGTGCCGCCGGCGACGGGCAGGGAGCGGGTTCCGCCGAGGATCTTGGGCGCGTAGTAGAAGAAGATCCGGTCGACGACAGCGCTTTCGAGGAACGCCCAGTTGACGCGGCTGCCGCCTTCGATCATCAGCGACAGATAGCGCTCGCGTCCCAGGTGATCGACGAGTTGGCGCGGATCCGTGCGTCCGCCGGGATGATCGGCGGCAATCACTTGGATCCCGCGGGCTTCGAGTGCGCGCCTCCGGTCGGCTGGAGCCCGCGACGTGGTCACCACCAGCACATCCGAATGGCAGGTTTCGACCATCCGCGAAGTCAGCGGGATCCGCAACTGCGAATCGAGCACGATGCGCAGAAGCGGACGCGCGCGAGGCTTGGTGGTGCGGTCGGAGAGCAGACAGTCGTCGGCGAGCAGCGTTCCGATTCCTGTGCAGATGGAGTCAGAGCGGTGCCGCAAGGTTTGCACGTGGGCTCGCGCCCGATCGGAGGTGATCCAGCCCTGGTTGTCGTCGGGCGCGGCGATCTTGCCGTCGAGCGTGACGGCGGCCTTGAGCGTGACGAGCGGACGGCCGGTCCGCATGTAATGAACGAAATCCTCGTTGAGCTTTTCCGCCTCGGCGGTGAACTCGGGATCCACACTGGCTTCGATCCCGGCGGCGCGCAGCTCCGCGAGTCCCTTGCCTGACACGAGCGGATTCGGATCGTGCATGGCGGCCACAACGCGCGCAACCCCGGCTTCGATGAGGGCGCCGGTGCAGGGTCCGGTGCGGCCGGTGTGGCAACAGGGCTCGAGCGTGACATAGAGATCGGCTCCACGGGCATCCCCGCCGGCCTGTTCGAGCGCGGCGATCTCGGCGTGCGCCTTCCGCTCCCAGGTGTGGAATCCGGTGGCGATCACCTGGCCGTCCCTGGCGAGCACCGCGCCGACCATGGGGTTGGGACTCGCCAGCGCCTCGCCCAGGCGCGCCTGATCGAGCGCGAGACGCATGAGTTCGCGGGGAGTCATGTTATTCGAACAGGGAGAAGACGAACTTTTCCGGGTCGAACGGGAGCAGGTCGTCGAGTTGCTCGCCGACGCCGACGAATCGGATGGGCAAGGCGAGCTCGCGGGCGATCGCCACCACAACTCCGCCTTTGGCGGTGCCGTCGAGCTTGGTCAGAACGATGCCGGTGACGCCGCTCGACTCGGTGAACTTGCGCGCCTGTTCGAGTCCGTTCTGTCCGGTGGTGGCATCCATCACGAGCAGGACTTCGTGCGGAGCGTCGGGGATCACGCGCTGCGCCGTGCGGCGCATCTTTTCGAGCTCGAGCATGAGGTTCGCTTTGGTGTGCAGGCGGCCGGCGGTGTCGACGATCACGTATCCGAACTTGCGCGCCTTGGCGGCGTTGAGCGCGTCGAACAGGACAGCGCTCGGGTCGGATCCCTGCTGCTGGCGGATTACTTCGATCTGGGTCCGGTTTCCCCAAACTTCTAGCTGCTCGATGGCGGCGGCGCGGAACGTGTCGGCGGCGCACAGCAGGACGCTGTGGCCGGAGGACTTGAAGTGATTGGCGAGCTTGCCGATCGTGGTTGTCTTGCCGACGCCGTTGACGCCGACCATCAGGATCACGGTGGGGGGCTCGGCGGCGCGCTGCATGGGACGGTCGGCGCCCTGGAGGACTTCCAGGAGATGCTCGCGGATCAGGCCTTTGAGCTCGGCGGAGTCGTTGACCAGCTTGCGGTCGACACGCTGGCGGATCCGTTCGAGGACTTCGGTGGAGGTTTTGACGCCGATGTCGGCGGAGATAAGGGCGTACTCGAGTTCTTCGAGCAGGTCCGCATCGATCTGCTTTTTCCCATGGATGGTGTCGTCGATGGCCTCCATGAGTCCGGCGCGGGTCTTCCGGATGCCGAGTTTGAGGCGGTCGAGAAGGCTCGTCTGGGGTGGAGGTTCGGGCTCGGGTTCTGGTTCGGGTTCTGGCGGCTTGTTCCCGAATAGCGACTTCAGTAGGGGCACGGAGGGGAACTCCTATTGTAGTCTGGCAGGGCACCGGCGATCGAGACGCTGGCCCCTACGCGCTCAGCTCGAACACGTCCGCGCGGACCCCGTTGGCACCCACCAGCCGCGACGGTGAGGGTGAATCGTAGACCACAAGCAGCCGCTTGCGTCCATCCACCTGCGGCAGCAAGGTGATCGCCTCGGCGTGGTCGGTCCCGGTCCCGAACGGGACATTGAGCACCTCGGTGAGCACCGGGGGCGCGGCCGGGGCAGGGAAGCCCGCCCACCGGAACACCTTCACCGGACCGTCGAGGTCCATCGTCGGACCGGCGAGGATCAGCAGGTCTGCCCCGTCGACCTCAAGGTCCCGGATTCCGAGCCCGCCCAGTGGAAGAAAGTGCTTGGCGGGTGCCGTGTCGAGCTTCAGGTCAGTGCCGGCCACCGACACCGTGAGTTCGAGGACCACCGACCAGCCGCGGAGCACGGGTCCCCGCAATCCGAGGAACACCTTGTTGCCAATCACGGCCATACCTTCGATGTCGAGTCCGTTGTCCTTCGAAGGGATGTCTTTGAAGCGCCCCAGGTGCGGATCGCCCGCCAACGCGGCTCCCAGAGCGTTCGACTGACCCGAGTGCGGGAGCTTCACGGGCGCCGAGAGCTCCATGCCCTCGGTGTCGGCCGACACTGCGAACCGGGCCAGCGTGAAGCGGTTGACCGTTTCTTCTGGTTTCACTTCCGCCAGTTTCCCCGCCACCTTGTCCGGCAGAGTCCCGACCTTGGCTTTCGACCGCTTCAGGCTGTGTGATCCGGTCAGCCAGAGGAATCCTGCGGATTGGGCCAGGCCTTCGATGTCGATCTCATCGGAGCCGGGAAGTGCCAGCTCCGTCTTCAGGTCGACGGGCTTCTCCTTTTCGAACCGGTCCGGCGCGGTGCGTGTGAGCCGGGTGATCGCCGTCCCCTCGTCGGATCCGAGCCACAGGTTGTCCCCGGTGATGAGGACCGCCGAGAGGTCCTCGATCAGCTTCGGCGTCTTGTCGAGAACGAACGTGTAGGTAGTGATTGGGCAGGGCATGGTAGGTAGTGCCGGCCAGCGGGCAAGCGTTTCACCCTCGCATCCAATCCCGTACGATTTCGTCGACCCAGATTCTGGGACCGGATCCGGACAGGAACCCGATGTGTCCGCCGTGCGCGGGCGCGATCAGACGGACGTGCGGGTTGTCCCGGATCCCGGCGGCGGAGTATAGGCTGAAGGGAATGATCGGATCATCCTGCGCCTGGACGAGCAGCGCCGGAACCCGGATCGCCGCCATGAACTCCGCCGAGGATTGGGTCCCGTAGTAGTGCGTTGCGCCGGTGAATCCGAACGACGGCGCGGTCACCTGGTCGTCCATGTCGAACAGCGTGCGGATCGCCGCCAGCCGCGCCGAGGGGATCCAGCGCTCGCCGACGACCGCTTGCCTCCGCTTCAGCCGGCTCTTCATCGCGGTCAAGTAGTGCCACTGCAGGATCCGGTTGCGCGGCTCGGCGGTGGCACGGGAGCAGGCGGCGAGATCCATGGGCGCGGACACGCCGCAGACGCCGCGCAGCAGTCCGGGTCCCGCGGCGCCGAGCTCGCCCGCGAGTTTCAGCGCTTGATTGGCGCCCAGGCTGAATCCGATGAGCCAGGCCGGTCCGCTCAACGATTCGAGGTAGGTGCGGATGTCCGTGGTCAGGCCCGCGTGGTAGAGCGTCGGGCACCAGGACTCGGTCCCGCCACAGGTCCGGATGTTCATGCGATGGACTGCGAGGCCCGCCGTGAGCAGTGTCTGGGCCAGGCTCAGCATGTACTTGCTGGACGAGGATCCTTCGAGTCCGTGGACGAGCACGGCCTCTCCCTTCGCCGTGCCAGTGGGCTGTTGGACATGGACCAGCACCTCGACTCCCGGCGCGGTACGGAACCGCCGTGGTTCGACCGGATACGTGCGCGTGTCGAGGCGGCGCGGCCAGAAGTTCGCGGCCACCGTGGCGACCAGGGGATTGGGGAAAAGCGGCTCGAACGGAGGCAAGCGGCGATCAGCCCCACCAGGTCTCGCCCGGCGCGAGATGGGCCTTGGCGACATCGGGATTCAACTCGACGCCGTAGCCAGGTTTCTCGCGGATCCGGTAGTAGCCGCCCTCGAAGATTGGGCCGTCGTGGATGACCAGGTCCTGCCACCAGCCGATGTACTTGGCCAACTCGTGAACGCGGAAGTCGCGCATCGATGCGGCGGCGTGGGCAGAGGCGATGGTCCCGACCGGGCTCGCCGGATTGTGCGCGGCTGTGGCGATGTAATGGGTGTCGGCGAGATCGTGAATCCGCTTGGATTCGAGCAGCCCTCCTGACTTCGGAATATCAATATGCACGATGTCGCAGCCCTGACGCTCGATGAGCGGACGAAATCCGTCGCGCGTGTACAGGTTCTCGCCGGTGCAGACAGGAACATTCACGGTCTGGGTGACGCGGACCATCGCTTCGATGTTGCCGGGCGGCACCGGGTCTTCGAGCCACATCGGATTGGAGGGCTCGATCACGCGCGCCATGTTGATCGCATCGCGGACATCGTACCTCCAGTGGGCCTCAACGCCGAAGTCGATGTCGGGACCGAGTGTGGCGCGCACGGTCTCCATGGCGCGTCCGATGCGGCGCAGATCCTTGAGCGTGAGACCGCGGGTGTAGCGGTCGTGGCCTGGCTCTTTGTACTCCGGGTCGGCGCGCGGCGGGATGCCGTCACCCTGGAACTTGAACGCGGTCCAGCCGAACTTCTCTGCCATCGCCTCCTGGACTTGCGCGCGCCACGCGCCGAGGTCCTCGGGATTATCCACTGCCTGCATGGTCCGGTAGAAGCGGACGCGGTCGCGAAACCGTCCGCCGAGCAGATTGCAGGCCGGCGTCTTGAGGATCTTGCCGGCCAAGTCCCATAGGGCGATCTCGATTCCACTCGCGGCGGTGACGGTGACGCCTGCCAGCGCGCCCGCGCCAGCGCTGAGCATCAGCATTTTCGTATAGAGCTTGTCGACGTTGAGCGGATCCTCGCCGATGATGTGGGGCGCGAGCTGGCGGAGGATGAGGTCCTTGACTCCGGGTCCCCAGTAGGCTTCGCCGAGTCCGTAGAGCCCAGAGCCGGTTTCGACCTTCACGAGGTTCCAGTCCCAGGTTCCGCGGACGATCATGCATTTGACGCCGGTGATCTTGACCTTGCCCTTGTCCTGGGCGGCCAGCCGGTGCAGCGGGAGCGAGGCGGCGGAGGCGCAAGTCTGGAGGAACGTTCGGCGGTTCATTCGCCGATTTTACAATTCCAGGCGGCCCCGGTAGAACATGTCGCGTAATTTGAATCGCTGCACGAAGGGGGATTTGCCGGCCTCGCCCGCGAATTCGATCACTCCTTTGTCCATGTCCAGGCCTTCGAAGCGTGGAAAGCGGATCGACGCTGCGAGATGCATCCCATGCTCGGGCACGGACACTTCAATGGCGTGAACCGGGCGGCGTCCCGCCGTGTAGAGGCGCGCGGTTTTCAGCAGTTCCTCTTCCAGTGCCTTGGCGCCGGAGGGAAACATCGTGGTCAGGAAGCCTCCGGTCTCAACCAGATACCCGGCGGGCTCACGGTCGAGCAGGGCGCGGGCGCCAGGCTGGCCGAGTCCCGCGCGGCCGAACTCCGCGATCGCCAAGGCCTGGCGCACGGGGAGCGCGCTCGAAAACCGCGTGGTCAGGTAGAGTTCGGTCCGGACGGACCGCTTGAGGAAGAGGAACGGCGAAGTGATCGAGCGCGCCCAGGGAGAATCCGTCAGCACCTTGTCGACGAACCCGGCATCCCAGTCGGGAAAGGCGGGATGCTCCCAGCCCCGCGCCAGTGCAACTGGAGCTGCTGCCGCCGAAGCCAGGAACGTCCGCCGCGTCATATATTCTCCCGGACGCGGACCGCGCGACGCTGGTTTCGAGTTCTACCGGACCGCCACCGCCTGCACCTGCACCAACTGCCGCTGGATCACCTGAAGCGTCGTGCGCGCCGGTGGATTCCGCGGAAAGAACTCGCGGAAAACGGCGTTCATCGCATCCATCTGACCGATGTCCTGGAGGTACACGTGCGTGTCCACCACGTTGCGCAGATCCATTCCGGAAAGCTTCAAGATGGCCTCAATGCTGCGGATGGAATCGCGCATCTGCTCCTCGAGTGCCGATCCGTTGCCGGATTTGCCCGAGGTGTAGAGAGTCCCGTTAGCGATCACTCCGCCGTTGGATGAGGTCGGGCTGGGACCCGCGGAGTCGGGCACCACGCGGCCCTTGGAGCCGTCACGCGAGGCGATGAAGGTGAGCTCCACCGAGATCGTGCCCGGGAGCTTCGACAGGCAGAAGCTGGCGCGGCTCGGTGCGAGTCCGAGCTTGAAGGCGTCCTTGTAGACCGAGTTCAGCTTGCCGTAGGTGGTCCCCTGGTATCCATCGGGATCGAGGAAGTAGACGTTGCTGAAGACCGTGTCCTTCATTTGGAGTCCGGCGGCGGTGATCACAGCGTTGATGTTGGCAAGCGACTGCCGGGTCTGGCCTTCGATGGTGGGATCAAGCTGGCCACCCTGCGGGTTCCGGCCGCCGGTCCCCGAGACATAGAGCGTGTCGCCAGCCCAGACACCGGCACGGTAGGGCCCGCCGGGGGCGGGGAACGTACCGGGAGCCGGAACCACCCCGGAGATTTTCGACTTGTCGCGGTAGGCGATGCAAGTGACCTCGATGTTGGCGCCGCCGGGGAGTCCGGGGAATTCGAGAGTCGTGCGCGCGGGGTATTCGCCGGGCTTGAAAAAGCTCCCGTAGGCTTCATTCATCTCCTTGTAGTTGCCCATGTCCTTGAGCTGGACATGGCAGGTGACGACGTGGCCGAAGTCCATTCGGGCGGCGCGCAGCACGTGGCCCATGTTGGCCATGGCCAGGCGTGTCTGATCGCGGATGCCGGACGGCTGGGCGCCGGTGCGCGGGTCCTTGTCGACCTGGCCGGAGATGTAGAGTGTGTCCCCCGCGAGGACACCGGGGCTGTAGGGCCGTCCCGGCGAGAACTCGGGAGGATAGATGAATTGGCGTGGCTGCGTTACTTGAGCGGCGGCCGCGGCTGCGAAAACCGCGGCGATGAGAATCGTCGGCAAGTCCCTGCCTCCTTTCCGACTCTCAATTGTACCCGAGCAATTCCCGCGTCTCCATCACTCCACGGCCGTGCTGGAATGGATTCAAGCCGTCCGCCCATCGGGATTGGGTGATCTGATGTGCGTTCCACCCGAGCGCCGCCATCCGCCGGACTGCCGAGGCGCGTTGCCAGAACCAGAAGCGCAACTCCTCGATCCGCGCACCGAGATCACGGAAGGGACGTCCATGTGATGGCATCACCCAGCGGACGTCCAGGCGAGCCAGTTTGCACAGTGATTCGAGGTAGCCGCCTCCGTCCAGGTGCGGACCGTCGGCCACATGCAGGTGGTCGCCGGCGAGCAGTAGCTTCTTTTCCGGGAAGTAGAAACAGACATGGCCTGTAGAGTGGCCTGGAGTCGCGATCACGCGCATGGGTCCGGCGAGTGTCGGGATGACGTCTCCATCCTGGAGGTAGCCGTCGGCCCGCAGGCCCGCAGGGAACATCCGCCGCATGACCAGCGACGCGGAGCCGATCCGGCGGCGGAAAGCTTCCGGGACTCCCGCTGATTCCAGGGCTTCATTCTGCAGCGCCAGCCAGGCTTCGGGGGTCCGCAGCCGGCCCAATGTTTCGTCTTCATTGGGATGCATCCGAACGGGAGCGCCGGTCCGTTCTTTCAGAACCGCCGCGAGTCCGGAATGATCCGGATGAATATGGGTGAGAAAAATCCTGCGCACCGAACGCAGATCTACGCCTGCTTCCTCATACGCCCGCATCGCGCCCGGCACGTTCATGCCGCAGTCAACCAAGATCCAGCCGTCTTCAACGGGGACCAAGTAGACGTTGACTGAGCCGGGCGCCACCGGCAACGGGATCTCGATTCGCTGAATGCCGCCTGCCGTGTTCCGGTCTATCGCAGGGATTCTGTTTTCTCTCATCTTGCCTCTCCACAATGAAATGCGGCAAAACGGGAGAAAACCGATCATCAAGAATCCGTGAGGCTGAAAACTACCAGTAGAATTTGAGCGCGACCTGCATCTGCCGTTGCGTGTTGGCCTGGTTGGTCACGATGCCGAAGGTGGTGGCGTTCAAGTTGTTGCCGCCCGTGCCGAACACGGTCCGGTTGAACAGGTTGAAGGCTTCCCAGCGGAAGTCGAGGCGGCGGGTTTCGCTGAACAGTGGGAACGACTTCGCGATGCTGATGTTCTCGTTGAAGTTCGGGAAAGCGCGGACCTTGGGGTTGAACCGGGTGACATTGCCGAACGCGATGGGCTGGGCCGGAAACGCGGCGGGGTTCAGGAACCGGTCCACTGCCGGATCGAACTTCTCGCCGCGCAGGGGAGCCCGCCAGCCGTCGTAGCTGGTGATCGTGGGCCGGGTCACGCCGTTGAAGATCGTGAACGGATTGTTCCGGGCGATGGCGATCGGGAATCCGCTGAAGTAGCTCTGGATTCCGCTGATCCGCCAGCCGCCCAGCACGCCATTTACGACGCCGCCCTGGTTCATCCAGCGGCGGCCCTTGCCGAACGGCAGCTCGTAGATGGTCGACATCTTGAGGGCGTGGGTCTGGTCGAACCGGCCGATGGACTTCTCCAGGCGCCGGTTGTACTGGTCCTGGGAAGTGGTGGATCCGTCGTAGCTGTCTGAATCGGTGAGGATCTTCGACAGCGTGTAGTTCCACTGGAACGTCAGGCCTTGCGAATAACGCCGCTCCACCTTGAGAACCACGGCGTGATAGGCCGAGTGGCCGCTCTTGTCGCCGCCCTGAGCGCCGGTGTTGATGTTGAGGTACTGCGGATAGGGGCGCAGGGACTGGGCGACGTTGCGCGTGGTGCGCTGCACGCTGGCGTTGGTGAAGTTGGGGTAGGGAAGCGAAAGTCCGGCCTGTTGGGCGAGCGCGCCACCCGCGGCTGAATTCAGGATGTTCACTGCTTGCGCGGCGCCGAACTGGTTGGTCAGCCGGTCCAGGATTGGCGTCGGCAACTGGTTGATGTTGACCAGTCCGGTCTGGAGCCGCGAGCCGATCACGCCGTTGTAAGCGGCTTCAACAACGGTGCTCGAGGAGATCTGCCGTTGGACGGAGAACGTCCAGTTGTTGTTTTCCGGCGCGCGGACGGCGTCGCTCAACTGCCAGAAGTCGACGTTCTGATTGTTCTGGAACGCCGGGTCGAGGTTTGGAGGCAGTGGATACGCGGGCAGGCCCTGGTCAAGTTTGAAGGCCGAGGTAATGCCCTGGTCGAGCGAGGCGAACGCGTATTGCCCGATGAAGCCGTAAAAGTGGCCGGAGCCAGCAACAACGGTGACCTTGCTAAACGAGCGGCCGTAGGCGGTGCGGATCACGGTCTTGGGGTCGACGGTGTAGGCGAGTCCGATGCGCGGACCCCAGCCGCTGTACCAGCCGGGCACCAGTGACCGGACGTTTTCGCGGCCCGGTCCGAAGCCGGCGAAGCGCAACGCGCCGGGGTAGTTGTTCACCGCTTGATTCGGTTTGTCCGGCGTGAAATCGGAGTACTTGTCGCCATCGTTTTCAACTGGCGGGCGGGTGAATTCGTACCGCAGGCCGATGTTGAGCGTGAGGCGTTTGGACAGCCGCCAGTCGTCCTGTGCATAAAAACCGTAATAGCGGTAGAGCTGTGCGACGAAGCGGTTCGTTTCCGTATTGCCCGAGTTCGCCTCGCCCAACAGGAAGCTGGCGAACGCACTGCCGCTGTTGAAGGCGGTCGCGGCGGGGATGGAAGTCCCGAGGAAGCTGAATCCGGCCGCGCCCATGATGTTCTGCTGGCCGTAGCCGTTGGCGCGCTGGCTCTGGAAGGATCCGCCGAACTTGAAGGTGTGCGATCCGCGGATGAAGCTGAGGTCGTTCTTCATCGACCACAAGGGCTGCTCCGTGCCGTTGAACGAGGTGGAGCCCCAGTTGCTGAAGTCACCGCCGAACCCGGCGGTGGGAAAGTTGATGTCGCAGTCGGGCACGTTCTTGAAGCAGATCTTGTCCTTCCAGCTTTGACCCGCGTTGGCCGATGCGCTCACCTTATAGAACATGTTGCCGCCGATGGCGAAGTGGTTCAGCAGGCGGGACGTGAGGGTCCAGTCGTGCGTCATGCGGAAGGCTTCGGTCTCAAACGTCTGCACCTGTCCGTCCCACAGGGGGAGGGGAAGACCGGGGGACCCGCCGGGGCCAACGGCCTGGTTGAAGTTGCTGTTGTTGTAAAAGAATCCGACCCGGTGCTTGGTGGTGAACTGGTGGTCCACTTTGAGGCTGTACTTGTTCTGCGGCGAAACCACGCTGCCGCCGGTGGAGATGTAATTCTGGCGGACGTATTGGATCGTACCGGGCGTTCCGCCGCGGTTGGGACGCAAGGGCTGGCCAAACGCGCTCCAGGTCTTGGCGAACGGACTGATGCGGGCGGCCGGGATCTGGTTCCCAGCGAAGGGATCACGGATGAAGCCGGTGCCCGCCGGATTCGCGCGCGTGGTGTTGGGATCGTAGATCTGGAGGAGCTGGTTGTTCTGGTTCACCCAGCGGGAGAAGTCGCCGTTGTACATCTCGGGAGTTGGAACCGAGAAGATCGAGTCGTTCGAGCCGACGCGGTTGCGGAATCCCTCGTAGGAGAAGAAGAAGAAGGTGCGGTCACGGCCGTTATAGAGTTTCGGGATCCAAAACGGTCCGCCGGCGGTGGCACCAAAGTCGTTCTGCTTGTATACGGCGCGGGTGGGGGCGAAGAAGCCGCGCGCGTCCAGCTTTTCGTTGCGCAGGAAGTCGTAGACGACGCCGTGGAAGCTGTTGGTGCCGGACTTCGAGGAGAACGTCATGATGCCGCCGCCCGCCTGGCCGTATTCGGCCTTGAAGCCGTTGGTGTCGACGGCGAATTCGGTGATCGCTTCGAGCGACGGCGTGTTGTAGGCGATCTCGACCGCGTCCGCGGACCGGTTAGTGGCTACGGAAACGCCATCGAGCGTCGCTTCCCAGGCACGCGCCTGTCCGCCGCCGAGCGCCAACTGTCCACCGCTGCCGCGCGCTTCGGGCGTGATCGAGACCAGATCGAAGGGACTGCGCAATGCGCCGCCGACGACCAGCGGGAGCTCGTCGACGAGTTTGTTCTGCACCGCGGTGGTGATCTTGGCGTTCTCCGTCTGCACTTGGGCGATGTCGGTGCGGACTTCGAGGATTTCCGTCACTTGGCCGACCTCGAGCCGCGCGTCGGCGCGTACGGTGCCCGCGGCGGTGAGCACGAGTCCATCGCGGACGGTCTTCTTGAATCCGTCGGCGGAGAATTCAATACGGTAGCTGCCAGGCGGCAGGTTGGGAGCGTTGTACTCGCCGGAGTCGGTCGTTTGAACGGTCAGCGTCTGATTGGTGGCGGCGTTGCTGATGAGCACGCGCGCGGCCGGAACAGACGCACCTGAGGAGTCGGTCACCGATCCGGTGATATTTCCCCGTTCGGTCTGGCTGAAGGCAACGCTCGCGAAAACGAGCAGAGTGACAGTAGATTTGATCATAAGGATCCCCTGATGATCTGATTCTACTACCACACCGGCTTGGCGGGGAACTCCTTTACGAGTCGATCTTTCGTTGATAGACGCCCCCTCGTAATACGCGGCACCTTAGGCCGGTTGGATCATCCAAGAGCTGCTGCATGTCGCGGTCCACATCGTACTCCTCGCACAGCGCCACGCAAATCTCTGATAATGAATAGGGTTGCGCGAGCAGCTTCCAGGCGGCACTGGCGGGTCCGTTGAGGTAGTAGTACGACTCCGTGGCAAAGCTCAACATCACGACTTCGCCGTCGATCTCCTCTCAGTATGATCCTCGAGTACGAACTCAAACCACTCCCGTTTGGGACCAGCGGCCGGCGGGGCTTGGTGGTCCACCTTACGCAGTTGGAGATCTACACCAATGTCACCGCAGAGCTGGCCTTCCTCCAGTTGCTCGCGCCGGACCAGGGTGGGATCCGGAAAGGCGATCCGTTTTACGTTGCCTACGACCTGCGGCCGAGCTCAACGGCGTTCGCGCCGGAATACGGGGGCCGCGGGGAGATTTGCCAGGCCGTGATCCGGGCGGTGGAAGATTCCGGCATGCGGGCGGTGAATCTGGGTCCGGTACCGACGCCGGCGCTCTCTGCCTACGCCTTCTCGCGTGGCAAGGGCAGCATCATGGTGACGGGCAGCCACATTCCGTTCGACCGGAATGGCTACAAACTGAACACGTCGCGCGGAGAGCTGATGAAGGAGCATGAGGCGCCGGTTCAGAAGCTGGTGGACGAGTCACGGCCACGGGTGCTCGGCTCTGGCCTGTTCAACTCGCGCGGGATGTTGGCTGAGGGGCACCAGGAGCTGCCCTCCGTGGATCCGGCGGGGCGGGCGTATTACCTGGACCGCTACCGGGATTTCTTCGAGCCTGGATTTTTGAAAGGCAAGCGGATCGCCATCTATCAGCACTCAGCGATTGGGCGGGACATGCTCGCGGAACTGCTGGCGGGCTTCGGAGCGGAGGTGGTTCCGGTGGGGCGGAGCGAGGAGTTCGTACCGATCGACACCGAGGCCATTGGCGCGGATCTGCTGGCGCAGTTGCAGGCTTTCAAGGACGCGGCGGGCGATGTGGACGCGCTGGTGTCGACTGACGGCGACAGTGACCGTCCGCTGGTTTGCGGCGTGGAGGCCGGCGGCAAACTCCGGTTCCATGGCGGCGACCTGGTGGGGATGGTAGTAGCGGAGTGGCTGGGAGCTGACGCGATCGTGGTCCCGGTGAGCTGCAACGACGCGATTGCGCGGGGCCCACTCTCGCGGTTCCTCGAGCCGCAAACCCGGATCGGATCGCCGTTCGTGATCCAGGGAATGGATCAGGCGTTGCGCAAGGGCCGGAGGCGCGTGTGCGGATGGGAGGCGAACGGGGGATTCCTGACCGGGTCACCGATCGAGCGCAGCGGCCGGACTCTGGCGCCGCTGCCGACGCGGGACGCGATGCTGCCGGTGCTGGCCGTGCTGGCGGCCTCGGTTGAAGAGCAAGTTCCGGTGACGGAGCTGTTCGCACGGCTGCCGCGCCGTTTCAGCAGCGCTGACCGGCTGCAGGATTTTCCGCGTGCGAGTTCCGGCCGCATCATGGAACACTTCCAATCGGTGAAGACGGAGCTCGAGGCGGTCTTTCAAGCGGGGCTCGGGTTCGGTCCGGTGCAGACGATCGATTTCACCGACGGGGTGCGGATCCGGTTCGGCAACGGAGACGTCGCGCATTTCCGGCCGTCGGGGAACGCTGATGAGTTCCGGATCTACGCGGTAGCGGACACGGAGGAGCGGGCCGAGGAGATCCGCGCACTGGCGATGGGCGGTGCGGGCCTGCTGCGGCAGTTGGAAGCCGCGGTCAAGGCGCCTTCCAAATGACCGAGCGGGCGGAGGCGGACTCGGGTGCTTTGTTGAGATCGTCCACCTGATAGTAGAGCGTCACGATGGTGCCGCGGCGGGTTTCGACCGAGCTCGGATAGCCGCAGTCGCTGTTGGGTGAATCATCGGCGAGCTGGACGGTTCCGGCGGTATCCCAGGTCTTGCCCTCATCCTTGCTGAACACGGCGCGGACGCCGCGCGGCGCCAGGCGGTCGCCGAACGTCATCAGGACGCGGCCGTCGCGGAGACGGATCAGGTCGGCGGGATGCTCGCTGTTCTCGGTGACCTGGACCGGATCGCTCCAGGTCTTGCCGCCGTCGGGCGAGGAGGCGATCGAGACCGAGCCGCCTTTTTCCGAACGCAGCGCCGCGAGCACGCGATCGCCGGGCAGCGCGAGAATCCCGGTCTCGTTGTAATGCTTACCGATGAGAGTTGGCTCACCCCAGGTCCGGCCGGAGTCACGCGAACGGAAGATGTAGCTCTCGTTGCCGCGCTGATCGTGGAACTCGAAGTAGACGGCCATGAGCACCGTGCCGTCAGACAACTGAACGATCTTGCCATAGGGCGACACCGCACCTTGTCCCCAATAGAACTGATGGATGGGGCGGCTCAGCTCGGGCTTCGACCAGGTCTTGCCGCCGTCTTTCGACTGTGTGACGTAAACGCCTTCAAAGATGCGCTTGGAGCGCTCGCGTGCCAGTTTGCCGTCGGCGCCATATCCGCTGAGAATGGCGAAAGCGGCGATGACGGTGCCGTCGCGGAGCTGGCCGAGCGCGGGATTGCGGTCGTCTTCGGGGCCGTCAACGAGCAGGCGCGGCTTGGACCACGACTTGCCGGCATCGCGCGAGTGGATGAGATCGAGCCGCCCTCCTTTGCCGACATGCGGTCCGCCGCCGCGCAACACAGCGAGCAGGCTGTTGTCCTTTAACTGGACCAGGACGGGAAAGTATCCGTCGCCGCGCAGGGGAATCGAGCGGGAAACGACTTGGCCACACAGCAGCGCGCCAAAGGCGGCAGCGGGCAACAACCGGCTGATGAGGTTCACAGCGCAATTGTACCCCGTTCAAGAAATCGGTCCCCGGATCGATGAGGAAGGCGTGGCTCTTGGCCAGCTTTTGTTTCAAAACGCGCCTTCGGGCATTGTGCTCTTCCGGCCGGACGGGATTATCGAGGACCTGAATCCCGCCTTCTGCCGGATGCTGGGGTCCAACCGCAAGGACCTGGAAGAGCGCAACTGGTGGAATCTCATGGATTCCCAGTCGATGGAGGGCGCGCTATCCGCAACGCAGCAGTTGCTCGATCACAAGCCGGAGGCGGTGGAGTTCGAGATCCGGCTGCGTGGCCGGGCGGGCGAGCGCGTGTGGTGCCACGTGGCGGCGGCGCTGGTGCCGGGCGAGGCGAGTCCGGTGGTCCAGGCGCATCTTACCGACATCACGTCGACGGCGGAGATGCAGCGCGACCTGCTTCAGCGGCTGACGCGGCTGGATGAGCAGCTCCACGAAGAGCACGTGCGCTCGGCGATCGCCCTGCGTGAGAGCGAGGAGCGGTTCCGGGGGGCGTTCGAACAGGCTCCAATCGGAATGGCGATCGCGGATCTGGAAGGCAGGATCATGCAGGTGAACTCGGCATTCCGCGCGATTCTGGGATACTCCGGCGACGAGGCGGTGCAGCTGTCCTGGTATGATCTGCTGGATCCCGCGAGCGACTCTCCGAATCTGGCGCGCCTGCTGGTGCGCACCAGCGTCCCGGTGCCGAGCCTGCAAACCGACGCGCGGTTCCGGATGCGCGACGGGGCGTATCGCGAGGTCCAGTGGAATTTGTCGCCGGTGCGCGACGCCAACGGTGTCACCAAGTGCGTGATCGGCCAGATCACCGACATCTCGGCGCGCAAGGAGGCCGAGCGCAAGCTGCGCCGGTATGCCGCTGATCTCGACCGCAGCAACCGCGACTTACAGGACTTCGCCTATGTCGCCTCGCACGACCTGCAGGAGCCGTTGCGGATGGTGAAGAGCTATCTGGAGCTATTGTCGCGCCGGTACGCTTCGCAGCTTGACGACGACGCCCGCGAGTTCATCGGATACGCGGCGGACGGGGCGTCGCGGATGCAGCACCTGGTGGCGGGCCTGCTGGCGTACTCGCGCGCTGGAGCGGGCAGTGGCAACCGCCGGGGCGTGGATTCGAAGGCGAGCCTGGACGCGGCGCTGGCTAATCTCCACATGGCGATCCGGGAGACCGGCGCTGAGGTGACGCACGGTCCGATGCCGGTGGTGGAGGCGGACGCGCTCCAGCTTACCCAGCTATTGCAGAATCTGATTTCGAATGCGATCAAGTTCCGTTCGGCGGATCCGCCGCGGGTGCATGTAGCCGCCGGTGAGAAGGAGGGAGGGTGGGAGTTCCGTGTCCGGGACAACGGGATCGGGCTGGACCCACGGTTCGCGCAGCGGGCGTTTCAGATCTTCCAGCGGTTGCACAGTCCGGCGCGGTATCCGGGGGCGGGCATCGGACTGGCGGTGTGCAAGCGGATCGTCGAGCGGCACGGCGGCGAGATCCGCGTGGAATCGGCGCCGGGCGAGGGAGCGGAGTTCATCTTCAGCCTTCCGGCCGCGGGGGGTGGCGAATGACGGCCGGGGCCCGCGACATCCTGGTGGTGGATGACAATCCGGCCGATGTGCGGCTAATCCGGGAAGTGCTGACCCAGCACCATGCGGCGCACCGGCTGCATACAGCGCTCGACGGGGCGGCGGCGCTGCGGTTTCTGTGCTCGGAGCGCGCGGACCTGGTGCTGCTGGATTTGAATCTGCCTGGGATCGGCGGCCACGATCTGTTGTCGCTGATCCGGGCGCTGCCCCGGGCGGGAACGGTTCCGGTGGTGGTGTTCAGCTCGTCGGACGCGCCGGAGGATATCGAGCGGGCCTATCAGAACCGGGCGAATAGTTACTTGACCAAGCCGGGGCTGCGCGACCGGACACATCCTTGACACTTTAGCCTGGATTCTTGCTTGACACTTATCAAGGGCGGGTGCGGCTCGATCTTCACCTTACACCTTCT
>VFZX01000012.1 GCA_016871015.1 Acidobacteriota bacterium
GGCAGCCTGGCAACGAAAAATCGTGCTACGCAACAACCACACTTCGACCGGCGGCGATGAGCGTTCGCCCGTCAATTCTCGGACAGGCTCCTAGTGCGCATACCCGGATGAGCCCGGCTACTCGGCCGGCTTTACTTCAACTGTTCCGTGACCGTGAGCGGCGCGGTGAGCCGGAAGCTCACGCGTGTTTCGACAGACAGCTCCGCGGCCTTCCCGCGGCCGAGCAGGACACCTCCCGCTCCGGCGCCAGCGCCAGCTCCCGCTCCGATTCCAGCTCCGCGTCCGCCACCGGCGATTGCACCGATCGCGGCCCCGATTGCCGCTCCGGCTCCAACCTTGGCCGCGTCCTCCTTCGTGGAGGACTGCGCCCTCCGCTCGAACGGCTCAGTCCGCAGTTCCAGTTTTTGCCCATCGGCGGTTGTGAGCCGGGTGAGCTCGATTGTTAGGAACGCCGTACCCTTGACGCGCCCGCCCTTGTCCGACTGGATGACGCGGCCCTCGGCCCGCGCGCTCCGGTCTGCGATCACGAGTCCGTCGACCACCAGGGGCTCGGACAGCGTCGCCGCGAACGTGTCACCCGACGCGTGAGTGTTGCTGCTGATCCGCTCCATCACCCGTACGTTGAGCAGAGTGCCTGCCGGGATCGTCACGGTGTTCGGCTTGCGAACTGGGGGTGCCGGAGGCTCGGTCTTGGTCCCCGGCGGCGGGACAAGGACAGGGGCCGGTGTAGGCGCGGGCAGGGGCGTCACGGGCGGTTCCTGGACCACCGGCGCCGGTGCCGGACTTGGCGCTGGCACACTGGCAGGAGGATCGGCCCGGGAAATTTGGACCGGAGGATCCGGCTTCCGGACCGGGGCTGGAGACGAGGCGCGAGGCTTCGGTTCCGCGCGGGGAGTGGGCGCTGGGTCTGCCACTGGCACGAGTGCCGGTGCTGGTGTTGCAGCAGGCTCAATTGGCGGCGCCGCGGCCACTGTTGACGGGGCAACCGGCACGGGCGGGGCGGCAGGTCCGCTCCTCATTACCAGCGCCACACCGGCGGCGACCACCGCGCCCGCCGCGAATCCGGCCAACGTCTGTTTCATGGCTATCTCCTGGTCAGATAAACGCGGCTCAATGTCCGCGAGTTTCACTCATTTGCCCTTGGCACGTTCGACATGGACACGGGCCACGTCCCACATGTAGTGTCCCACCGGGTATTTTTCCGCCGCCAGCCCGATGTGCTTGAGCGCGCCGGACTTGTCGCCTTGCGCTTCGAGATAAAGACCGATATAGAGATGGGAATAGAACAGCCGCACATGCAGCTCGCGCTCGGCCGGGTTCCCACGGCGCGCCGTTTCGAGCACCTTTTCGGGTGTCGACTCTCCACGAAACATCGCATAAACTTCCATCATCGGGATCCGCGTGTCGGACTGGATCGGGATCAAGCCTTTGCGCGCTTCGCCAGGATTCTTCAGACGCGCGACGCACAGGTAGTGCCAGACGGCGTTCTCAACGTCTTCCGGATTCACCGTCTTGTGAATCTCGAACTGCTTCCGGCAGTCGTCGAACCGCGCCACGTAGTACAGCGAGATTCCACGCTGCCAGTGCTCGGGCGCGTAACGCGGCTCAAGTTTGATGGCCATGTCGAAGTCGCGGATCGAATCCTCGATCCGGCCCTCCTTGAAGGCCCGCGATCCGCGCTCGTTGTAAAACTGGGGAGACTCCTGCGCCGTGAGCCCCAACAATGGAACCGCCGCGAGCCAGAGCCTCATGGGCTTGCCTCCTTCTAGAAGGTGAATGAGAGGGCGATATCGACTTGGTCGGCACGGGTCCGCGCGGTGAGCAGGTCGAACGAGCGGCCAAACCAACGCGTGTAGCGGACCTCGGGCACAAGCTTGATGCCGAATTCGTCGGTGAACTGGGCGCCGACGCCCGCCGACATTCCCTTCGCGAGCTTGTTCGCGACAGGATGTGGAGCCGTGTCACAGCAGGTCTTGTTCCCACCGAGCGTGGTCTCGGTCGATGACTTGATGTTGCGGACCTTGCGGAACGAGGGGCCGATCTCGGCAAACCAGCGATTGCCTTCCTCATGGCGGTCCTTGCCATAGCGCCGGAGCATGAATGTGAAGTCCCAGAACTTCGCACGGGTGTCATTGACCTTGGTGGTGATGCGGCGTTCATCCTGGATCGTGTTCGGCCGGTCGAAGCCCTCGAAGGTCGTCGTGGTGGCGACGAACTTCACCGGGCGGAGCCTCCCGGAAACGACGGCGGCGAACTTCTCAGTCACGGCGGCCTGGACGAACGCGCCGAAATACATGTACCGCTTGGTAATGTCGGTCTTGTTGTCGATGTCAAGAGCCGTGAACGACTGCTTGGTCTCGCCGTCCTTCATCAATTGCATGGGTGAGGCGAGAACGGTGACTCCCGCGGAGATTCGCCGGACATAAGCCGGACCTTTGTCGGCAGCAGGCCTGTCGCCCTCGGCCGGCTTGGGATCGGCCACGGGTTTTGAGTCAGCTACAGGCTTCGGGTCGGCGGCGGGAGGGGCCTGCGGAGGATTCTGAGCGAAAAGAACGCTGGCGGCTAGGAGCGCCACCAGGCGGGACGAGACGTACATCCTTCCACTGTACTAAAAGCGCTCGATGCTCACGCCGCCGTTGGTGGTTCGAGCATGGATCACGGGCCCCCCCGACCCCAGCTCAGCGTCGAGACTGCGCCGGCGCCGGTCCAGCTTGTGCCCGACCGGAAACTCGGTGGAGATGTGGCCGTTCGAGGTGTTGGCTCTCAGCCGCGCGTTGATGTTCGACGGCAGGCGCAGCTTGACGCGTCCATTCGTGGTTGAAACTTCGACGTCGCCGGTCTTCCCACCGTTCAACTCCAGGTTCACGGACCCGTTGGTGGAGCGCAGGCGGTGAACCTGTCCGGCTTCGAGATCTTGCGCGCTGATCTCGATCGGGCCGTTGGTTGTCGAAGCCGTCAGCCTCCCGGTGATCCCAGTCGCGTGGATGCCGCCGTTCGTCGTGCTGATGGCCGCGGATCCGCGGAAATCGGCCAGTTCCACCCGTCCGTTGGTGGTGTTGAGTTCGGCTTCTCCACGGACACCGGCGACTTTGATCGTCCCGTTGGTGCTCCGCAGGCGCACCGGCGACTCGATCGACTGCGCGGTGACAGCGCCGTTGGTGTTCTGGATCCGGTCGAGCCGTGTCTTGCGCGGGACCCGGATCCGGTAGCGGACACCGCCACGGGCGCGGCGGTTCCAACTCTCCGGACGGATGGTCCGCACTTCGACGACATCGGCGCTCTTGTGAACGTCGATCTTGAGATCATCGAGGTCGGCCTTGGTCTTGGCGAACTTGGTCGCCTGGATGTCGACGCGATTCTGGTCCCATCCAATCACCTCGATCGACCCATTTGCGTTCTCCAGTGTGAGCCGTCCGCCGGGATCCAGGTCGAGCTCCTTGCGGAACTCTTCGGTCACTGCGTCGCGCGCGAGGGCTTCCTCGGCGAAGTCGAAATCAAAGTCGCAGCCCGCCATCAGAACGATGGCAAAACTGGCCCCCAACACTTTGGGAGTCATGGTTGAGCACTATGACGAACGAACCGGCCCTGTTGTTCCGAAATTTCTTGCATTGGTAGACTGATTCGTGAATGCGGAATAGCCTGATCGCCCTCGCCGCCGTGGCGGTATCCTGCACCGCACCGCAGGCGATGCGGCGGGACGCCAAGATCATCCGGGGGGTGACATTGATCGACGGGACCGATGCCGTGCCCGTCGCCAACGCCGCCGTCGTCGTGGAAGGCAACAAGATCACTGCAGCCGGTCCGGCATCTACGGTTGCCGCTCCGGAGGGTGCGGAGAAAATCGACGCCACTGGCAAATTCTTGATCCCCGGACTGATGGACCTCCACGTGCACCTTGGATCCACCGGTGGACCTGGGTTCCGGCCCGATGACTACACGCGCGACCGGGTGTTGCAGAACCTGAACTCATACCTGTATTTCGGGATCACCACTGTGCGCAGCGTCGGCACCGAGCGTGGGGCCGGCATGCTGCTGCGCGGGGAGGAGCGGCGCAAGCCCACCACTGCCCGAATGTTCACAGCGGGACGGGGATTCACGGCGCCGGGCGGACATCCTTCGCAGGAGATCGGGGCGATTGCGCGTCAACCGAAGGATGAGGGCGATGCCCGCGCGCAGGTCCGTGAGCTGGCCGGGCAAGGCGTAGACCTGATCAAGATCTGGATCGACGGGCGCCGGGGCCAGTCGCCGAAGATCGAAGCCAAGGTGATCGAAACGATCCTGGACGAGGCATCGAAGCACAAAATCCCAGTGCATGCCCACATCCATTCGCTGGCGGACACGCGGCACTTTCTCGAACATGGCGGCGCGGGCTTGCTGCACATGGTGCGGGATACCGAGGACCTCCCCAAGGAGATGGTTGATCACCTCAAAACCCGCCGCATCGCATTTGTTCCCACGCTGATCCGGCAGGAGCTTGCTTGGTACTACCGGGACAAGCCGGAGCGGCTGGACTCGCCGGATGTCACCGGACTGGTGACCCCCGATACTTTGAGGGCGATGAAAGAGGCCGCGGCAAGCGCTCCAGCGCCAACGGATCTCGCGAAGAAGGACTTCGACATTGCGCTGCGCAACTCGAAGAAGCTGGCCGCGCTGGGAGTGCCGATCGCGATCGGTTCGGACGGCGGATCGCAGATGGACCTGCCGGGGCTGATGACCCACCGGGAATGCGAGCTGTTCGTCCAGGCCGGATTCACCCCGATCGAGGTGATCAGAGCGGCAACTTCGAACGCGGCTCTCGCTCTCGGCCGCCAGGATGAACTCGGGTCCATCGCCGCGGGCAAGCTCGCCGACCTGGTACTGCTGGACGCGGATCCAACCGCGGACGTCACGAACTTGAAGCGGATCCACCGGGTGATGCTGGATGGCAACTGGGTGGATCGCGGATCGCTGCGGCTCAAGTAACGCCGGCGGGCAACAGGATCGTCAGGGCTGAGGGCACGATACGGATCTCCGCCGGCAGCATCCCGGCGGGCTCGCCGTCGACTTGCACGTGCGGGCGGCCGGACACCGGTTCGCACCGCAGGGTGCGGGCACGGGTCACGGACACTCCGGGCACCAGCGCCGCCTTACCGAACACCGCGCCACCAAGGTAGGCGATGAAGGGCAGAGGATTCGATCCTCGGAAAGTGACCAGCTCAAAGTCGTCCGACAGGAGACTGGCTCCGGCCGCGATTACGAGGTCCCCGCCGTAGTTGCGGACGCGGCTGGCGAGGGCGAACGCGGTGACGTGGTCCGCGCCGCTGACGGAGGCCCGCAGCAGCGGGAGACGCCTGGTGAGCATCGAGAATCCAGCGGCCCAGTAGGCCAGTTTGCCGATCTTGCGCTTCCAGCCCTCGTTGAGATAGTGGAGGACTTCGGCGTCGAGTCCGCAACCGGCCATGAGCAGGAAATAGCGGGGCTTCGGCCCGGTGGCTTCCAGGAGTCCCACCGAGATCCGGCGGGGGACCAGGTCCGGGAAGAGCCGTGCGGCGCGGTCCGGGTTGGTTCCGATGCCAGTCTCGCAGGCGAACACATTGGCCGTGCCGCAGGGGAGCACGGCCAGAGGCACGTTGCTGCCCACCATCCCGTTCAGCACCTCGTTAACCGTTCCGTCTCCCCCAGCAGCAATGATCATCCCGGCGCCGGAATCGACGGCGCGGCGCGCCAATTCGGTTGCGTGGCCCGCGGCCTGGGTGGGATTGAGATGAAGCTCAAAGCCTTGCTGCCGCAACCGGCCGAGAGCAGAATCGAAGAGGTGCTTCTTCCGGATAATGGTGCCCGCATTCGGGTTGTAGATAAGCTGGGCGGATCGCGGACTCAGAATCACCACAATAACAAGGGATAATGGGGGAATGGAAATTCAAGACCTGGAGCGGTTGCCAGCGGACCGCCTGGTCGAGTGGGCGGTCCGTACTCATAAGCAGCGATTCGCCGTGGTGACCAGCTTTCAGGCCGAGGGGATGGTGATCCTGGACATGGCGGTGAAGGCCGATCCCAACGTCCGGATCATTACGGTCGACACGGGGCGCTTGCCCGAGGAGACCTACGCGGTGATCGACCAGGTGCGGGAGCGCTACCAGATCGCGGTCGAGATCGTTTTTCCGGACACGGCCGAGACTGAGCGGATGACGGCGCTGCACGGGGTGAACCTGTTCCGGCGCGAACCCGTGTTCAGGCGTTTGTGTTGCCAGATCCGGAAGGTGCGGCCCCTCGACCGGGCGCTGCAAACAGTGGATTCGTGGGCGACCGGACTGCGCCGCGAGCAGTCGCCGGACCGGGCGGGGACGCGCCCCGCGGAGCAGTCGCATGGGAGGCTGAAGCTAAATCCACTGGCTGACTGGACGAGCGAACAGGTGGAACGCTACACGGCTGAGCACGGTCTGCCGCGGCATCCGTTGGCCGCCCAGGGTTACGCAAGTATCGGATGCGCGCCCTGCACGCGTGCGATCCAACTCGGAGATCCCGAGCGCTCCGGCCGGTGGTGGTGGGAAGAGGGGATGTCGAAGGAGTGCGGGATCCACGTGACGCCTGACGGCAAGATGAAGCGGGCTCTTGACGTGCTGTTGGGCGATATACTGTCCAATTGATCGACCTTCACACGCATACCACGGCGTCGGACGGAACGTACTCGCCTGGAGAGTTGGTGGACGCTGCGGCCGCGATCGGGCTGGAGGCGTTGTCCATCACCGATCACGACACCTTCGACGGATTCGATGAAGCCGCTCCGCTCGCAGCGGAACGGGGACTGCGGCTGCTGTGCGGGATCGAAGTGAGCACACGGTTGCCGCGTCCGGGTGGCGGGCGGGCACGTTCCGTGCACTTGCTCGGATACTTTCCGGCAGGACCAGGTGACAGCTTCCGCGCGTGGATCCGCGTCCAGCAGCAAATTCGTTACGAGCGGAACCTGGCGCTGGTGGACCGGCTCCAGGAACTAGGGATCGACATCCAGTACGGCGAGGTCCGCGCGATTGGACGCAACATGGTGGCGCGGCCTCACTTCGCGCGGGTCATGGTGCGAAAGGGATATGTGAAGGATCTGCAGTCGGCGTTCGACGAGTACCTGGACGAAAGCGCGATCGCGTACGTGGAAAAGCATGACCCGGGCCTGGAGGAAGCGATCACCGAGATCCGGCGCGGCGGGGGAATCCCGTCGGTGGCGCATGCGGTGCGGATCGGACTCAGCGACGCGGCCGAAGTCGAGCTGCTTCAGCGCTTGATTCCGGCCGGCTTACTGGCGATCGAGACTTGGCATTCGGATCATTCCGTGGAGCGGCGGCGGAAGTATCAGGATCTGGCAGTGTCTCTCGGGCTGCTCGAAACCGGTGGATCCGATTTCCACGGAGCCAACAAGGGGGATGTCGAACTGGGAACCGGACGCGCGGGAAATTGCCGTGCTCCGGTGGAAATCCTGGAACCCCTGCTATCAGCCCTGGGAGTGTGATAGGCTGTGGTCAAAGTTCAGCAGATTCAATGGAGGGTCTCGATGGCTCGTTTGTTCGCGGTTGTCCTTCTCGCCTGCCTGCCGTTGCTGGCACAACTCGGCACGCAAGGCGCAATTTTGGGGGTCGTCACCGATCCAGCAGGAGCGGTCATTCCAGGAGCTGAGGTCATGGTCAGCAACACGGAAACCGGACTCAAGCTCACCACCAAAACGAACGATGACGGCCTCTTCGAGGTGCTTGCGCTGCCAATCGGGCAGTATTCGGTCACGGTCAGCCTGCGCGGCTTCCGCACGTGGACCCTCGATCAGACGCGGTTGACTGTCGGCGAGCGCAAGCGTTTGTCACCACAGCTTGCGGTTGGTGAAGTGAGTGAGCGCGTGCAAGTGGAGAGCACGGTCGAGCTGGTCCAGACCGAGCGCGGTGCGGTGGACTCCGTGGTGGAGCAGCGCCAGATCCGCGATCTGCCGCTCAACGGCCGGAATCCGGTGGAGCTGGTGAACCTGGTTCCCGGCGTGAGATTCGTGGGACGCGGCGCGGCGGATCGCGATTCGACTGTTCAAGGCAATGGGCACCGCTCTGATGGCACCGAGTTCCAGATCGATGGACTGGTGGCGAACACCGGACTCGATGAGCGCGGAGCCGGGATTCCAAACGTCGATACGATAGCCGAGTTCAAGGTGGAGACCTCGAACTTCGGAGCGGAGAATGGACGCCATGCACTGCAGGTGCTGATGGTGACCAAGTCCGGCACGAACGAGTTGCACGGGACGGCGTGGGAGTTCCTGCGCAACGAGAAGCTGGACGCGTTCAATACGTTCGCCAAGACACCGGGGGCGCGGAAGCCGAAGCTGAGCCAGAATCAGTTCGGATTCTCGGTAGGCGGGCCGGTTATCCGGAACCGCACGCACTTCTTCGGCGCGTATGAGGGAACCCGGGTGCGGCGCGCAAGGATTTACAATTCGTTGGTCCCGTCGCTGGCGCAGCGCAATGGCGACTTCTCGGCGCTGCCCCGTGATCTCCGGGATCCAGCCTCGGGACAGCCGTTCCCGAACAAGCAGGTTCCGGCGAGCCGGATTTCGCCCGCCGCCCGGTTTTTTTTCCAGTACCTGCTGACGCCGAATTCCGGTCCGGACCGCTTCCGCACCACCGCGCCGACGACCAACGATGTCAATGAGTACACGATCCGGGTGGACCATCAGATTACGTCGAAGCAGCGCGCCTACTTCCGCGGTGTGTTCATCCGCGATAACGGCAACACGCCAAACTACAGCCCGGAGGTGGTCAATCTCCGCGAAACGCCACAGCACAACCTGGGCGCGAGCTACAACTACACGATCAGCCCGACGACTTTGCTGACGGTGGATGTGGGCACGATGCAGTCCGTGATCAACCAGAACTGTGTGTGCGTGGGTGGAGAGAACCTCACGCAGCGCGCCGGGATCCGCGGCTTTCCGACGGAAGGGCGGGGAGCCTCGGTGGGGCTGCCGAACAGTGTCGCGATTGCTGGTTATGAGGGTTTGGGAACTCCGTTCGGAGTCCCGTACCGGCTGTGGTGGACCACGGCGGGCGGGAAGGCGAGCTTGAACATGATCCGTGGGTCGCACACGATCAACGCGGGATACCAGTTTCACCACCTGACGACGATCGGACGGCATTCCTCAGGCTTCGCGCGAGGGGCGTTCACCTTCAACGGGCAATACACGACCGACGGGTTCGGCGACTACATGCTTGGGCTGGTGCAGACTTCCTCGCGTAACTATCCTCTGCAGACGTTCGGCACCAAGGACGCGCCATATTCCGCACCGTACGTGCAGGACTACTGGAAGGTGTCGCGCAAGCTGACTCTCAACTTCGGTGCGCGGCTGGACTATTGGCACGAAAAGGACCTCGTACGGGGCAACGCGGCGAGCTTCAGTCTCAAGCTCGGCAAGATCATTGCGGGAGTCGACAAGAACGGAAAAGTGGACCTGGGAGCGCAGCCGGTGGCTCCGTTCCTGGCGGCGGCGACCGCGGGATTGTGGGTTCCGGCAAACGAAGTGGGTGCGCCGCACGGACTTTTCGATGGCAACGGATTCGTGTCGCCAAGGCTGGGATTCGCCTACCGCGTGAAGGATTCAAACGACCTGGTGATCCGCGGCGGGTACGGAATCTTTGCGTCGAGCTTCCCGGCCAACCGCTCGGCATCGGCGATCATTGGTCCCCCGTACTGGACATGGGAGACGCAGGTGTTTGCAGCCGCCACGCTGCAGCCGTGGGAGACCGCATGGCCGGACGATCCGCGTGCGTTCGTCGCCACTTCCGTGATCGCGCCGGACATCTATCTGAAGGCGCAGAAGAACCACGAGTGGAACCTGTCGATTCAGAAGTCGCTGCCGTTCTCCTCGGCCATCACGGTGTCTTATGTAGGCAACCGGGCGCTGGATACGATCACGCGTGATCCGTTCAACGAAGTGGCGCCCGGCTCGTACGCGAACCTGCAGAATGCGCGCCCCTATCCCCGGCTCGGCTCGAGCGAACTGTACGTGAATCGCGGCCGCACCTGGTACAACGCGTTCCAGACGAAGGTGGAGCGGCGGTTCGTGCGCGGCCTTTCGACAACGCTTGCCTATTCGTTCTCGAAGCTCCTGCTCGCAGACACCGCAACGGAGCACACCGGAATCCTGGAGCCGTTCGCTCCGCAAGGTTACAATCGCGGCCGGTCGGACCTGGACCGCACCCACCTGCTGGCGTGGAACGCGGTGTGGGAGATTCCATTCGGGCGGGGCCGCAAGATGGGCGCGAGCATGCACCCTGTGCTGAACGCCGTGCTCGGTGGATGGCAGGTGAACTTCATTTACCTGTTCCAGTCCGGCGCGCCGCTCACGTTCAATGTCCCCGGCGCGACCTTGGGCAACGGCCGCAATACGAGGGCGGACGCGCTGCGGAGTCCCAAGGTGTCCAATCCGACGCCCGACCGGTTCTTCGATACCGCGGCGCTGGCCGCGCCCGCGGCCCGTACATTCGGCAACTCAGGGTTGGGGCTGATCGACGGACCCGCACGGCACACGCTCGACACTGGGTTGACGAAGAACTTCTACGTCACCGAGAAGCGGTTCCTGCAGTTCCGTTGGGAAATGTTCAACGCCCCGAATCACGTAAACTTCGGGAATCCGAACACGAATCTGAACCAGCCCACAACAGCCCGTATCCTTTCGGCGTCTGGCGCCCGTGAAATGCAAATGGGATTGAAGTTTATCTTTTGAAGCGCGCTGTCTCCATTCCGGTTTTCCTGATTACGGGGGCGGGACTGTGCTCCGGCCAGTCCCTCTACCAGGACCACATCCGGCCGGTGCTCGAAAAGCAATGCCATGCGTGCCACAACGCGACAACCAAACAGAGTGGTTTGGACCTGACCGCGCGTGAAAAGATGTTGCGTGGCGGGGACCGGGGTCCGGCGGTGGTCCCAGGGAGCGTGGAAGAGAGCCTGCTGTACGCCTACATCACGCACCGGAAACAGCCGGGAATGCCGGTGGGAGGCAAGAAGCTCGACGACGCGGTGATCGGGCGGTTCGCAGAGTGGATCAAGGCGGGTGCGCGGTTCGATGACGGACGCACGGGTCCGGCGGCGCCCACGCACTGGTCGTTCCGCAAACCGGAGCAGGCGCCCGTTCCGAAGGTGCGGGACGCGGCTTGGTCGCGGAATCCGGTGGACGCGTTTCTCGCCGCCGAGCATGCGCGGAGGGGGGTGTCGCCGTTGGGCGAGGCGGACCGCCACACGCTGCTGCGGAGAGTTTCGCTCGACTTGACCGGACTGCCGCCGGCTCCGGCACAGGTCCGGGCGTTTCTTGCCGACACGCAGCCCGGCGCCTACGAACGCGCAGTGGACACGCTGCTCTCGAGTGCAGCATACGGCGAGCGCTGGGGCCGGCACTGGATGGACATCTGGCGTTACAGCGACTGGTACGGCAGCGGGACAGCCGAGGTCCGCAGCAGCCAGCGGCACATCTGGCAGTGGCGCGACTGGATCATCGAGTCCCTGAACGAGGACAAGAGCTATAGCCGGATGGTGGAGGAGATGCTTGCCGGAGATGAGATCGCGCCCACTGATCCAAAGACGCTGCGTGCGACCGGATTTCTGGCGCGCAACTGGTACCGGTTCAATCGCAACGTATGGCTGGTGGACACGATCGAATCGACGACGGCGGCATTCCTCGGGGTGACGCTCAAGTGCGCGCGCTGCCACGATCACAAGTACGATCCGTTTCCACAGACCGACTACTACCGGTTCCGCGCGTTCTTCGAGCCGCACGATGTCCGCATCGACAAGCTGCCGGGGCAGCCGGACCGCAAGAAGGGCGGAATGCCGCGGGCCTACGACTCTGAGCCGAAGGACGCCAGTCCGGACCTCGACGGCGGGTCGAATTTGATGCCGCAGATTTTTGGCAAAACGTACCTGTTCGTGCGGGGCGACGAGAACAATCCGGACAAGGAGCAGGAGATGCTGCCGGGTACGCCCGCGGTGCTGGGTGGTCCCCCGGTACGGATTGAGCCGGTGGAGCTGCCAGTAGAGGCGTTCTATCCGGATGTCCGGCCGTTCGTTGCCGGTGATTTGCTCGCGGGTGCGCGGACCCAGATCAGCGACACGGAGAAGCGGCTGGCGCGGATCCGGCAGGAGATCGAAGAAGCACGGGCGGAGCTGGCTTCGCCGCGGAAGGAACCCGAGGGTCCAGCGGTGGACTTCGCCAAGGAGATCAAACCGGTCCTCGAAGAGCGCTGTTCCTCCTGCCACCTGGGCCGCAACAGCAGGGGAGGGCTCAGCCTGGGCTCGGAGCAGACGATCAAGACGGGCGGCAAGGGCGGGTCCGCGGTGGTGGCGGGAAAGAGCGGCGAGAGCCTGCTGATCCAGTTCTTGAAGGGCGAAAAGCAGCCGCGGATGCCGCTGAACGGCGCCGCGCTCAGTGGCGATCAAATCGCGCTGATCGCACGATGGATTGACCGGATGCCGCGCAAGAAGCCCGAGGATGTTGTCAAGGATGGTCCGTTCAACATCGCCGTGACCGAAAAGGAGCTGGCGAGTGCAAAGGCATCGCTGGTGGCGCTTGAAGCACGGATCCGCGCCGAGCACGCCAAGTACGCCAAGCCGCCCGCGGCCAATCTCGAAGAGCTGGTAGCGGCGGCACGGACCGCCGAGCGGGAAGCGAATCTGCTCAAGGCCGACGAAAACGTTTTCCGCGCGCAGCACCGCATGGCCGAGTCTCGCGAGAAGAACGCGGCGTCGGCCAAGCGCGACTTGCAGACCGCGCTCGATGCGCTGAACAAGCCCGCCGATGCGTATTCGCCCCTGGGGCCGGTGCATCCCAAGGTGAGCAGCGGCCGGCGGCTGGCGCTGGCGCGGTGGATTACGAGTCCGGAGAATCCTCTGTCGGCGCGCGTGGCGGTGAATCACATCTGGCTGCGGCACTTCGGAGCTCCGCTCGTGTCCAACGTGATCGACTTCGGGAAGAACGGAAAGCCGCCGGTGAACCAGGCGCTGCTCGACTGGCTGGCGGTGGAGTTCGTGAAGAGCGGCTGGAGCATGAAGAAGCTTCACCGGATGCTGGTGACGAGCAAAGCATACCGAATGGAGTCCGGACTGCCGGCGGCGGATCACGCGAATCTGAAACTCGATCCGAACAACGTGTCGCTGTGGCGGATGAACAGCCGGCGGCTGGAGGCGGAGGTGATCCGCGACAGCCTGCTTGCGGTGAGCGGGTCGCTGGATCCCAAGATGGGCGGGCCCGAATTGCACGAGGAGACCGATCAGGACACTCCGCGCAGGAGCCTCTATTTCCACATCACGCCGAGCGCGCAGTTGCAGTTCCTGAAGGTGTTTGATGGGGCGGATCCGCTGGCCTGCTACGCGCGGACGCAATCGATCGTGCCGCAGCAGGCGCTGGCGCTGGCCAACAGCAAGTTGAGCTTTGAGCAGGCCGGGATACTGGCGGCGAAGCTTGGTGGCGTGGAGGCTGCGGCGGAACAGTTTGTGCGGGACGCGTTCCTGGCGGTGCTGGCCCGGCCGGTGTCGGAGGCCGAGCGGTCGAAATCGATGGCGTACCTGGAGCGGCAGTCGGCGGCGTCCGGGGCGCGGAAGGCGCGTGAAAGTCTCGTCCACGCGTTGTTTAATAGAGATGAGTTCGTCAATATCCGGTGAGTATGATGAAACCGTTTGCAGCTTGCACATGCGGCCGCGTGGGGCGGCGCCAACTCCTCACCCAGACCGGGATGGGATTCACGGGCCTCGTGTTGGGGTCGATGTTGCACCGCGAGGCGCTGGCGTCGGAAGAAAAGCCTTGGTCGCCGCCGGACGGCAAACCGCACTTTGCGCCCAAGGCGAAGAGCGTGATTTGGATCTTCCTTCAGGGCGGCGTGAGCCACCTCGAGTCGTTTGATCCCAAACCGGAGCTGAACAAGTGGGCTGGCCGGACCATCGCCGAGACTCCGCACAAGGGAGTGCTGGATTCGGCGTTCGTCAAGAAGAACGTGGTGCAGTTCACCGCCGTGGAGCGGAAGCTGATGACCTCGGTGCTGCCCCTGCAGGTTGCGTTCAAGAAGCGCGGACAGAGCGGCATTGAAGTATCGGACTGGTGGCCGGAACTCGGCGGCGTGATCGACAAGCTGGCGGTCGTGCGGTCCGTGTGGACCACTGACAACGACCATGCGGCGCAACTGCAGTTCCACACCGGGCGGCACATCTTCCAGGGATTCCATCCGTCGATCGGCTCCTGGGTGCATTACGGGCTGGGGAGCTTGAACGAGAACGTCCCGAAGTTCGTGGTGGTGGGTCCGGCGGTTCCGCCCCACCTGGGCGGGACAGGAGTGAGCGACGGCAATTATCTTGGTCCGCAGTATTCGGGCGTGCATTTGTCGAGCGACCCGGCGAATCCGCTGCCGTATGCGTCGCCTGGATCCGCGCAGACCGCCGCGGAGCAGAAGAGCGAGTTCGAGTTTATTGAGGAGTTGAACCGGCTGGACGCGGAGCGTTATCCTACGGATCCGGCGATCCGGGCGCGGATCAAGTCCTATGAGCTGGCGTTCCGGATGCAGACCGCGATTCCCGAGGTTTTTGAGTTCAACCAGGAACCGGAGCACATTCGCCGGCTGTACGGGATGAGCCAGGAGAACACGAAGCACTTCGGCCAGGACCTGCTGACCGCGCGCCGGCTGGTGGAGCGCGGAGTCCGGTTCGTGCAAGTGTTCCATGGGTATCGCACGGACGGCAATGGATGGGACGCGCACAGCGAACTCAAGAAGAACCACTCGAAGCTCTCCGCCGAGGTGGACCTGCCGCTGGCGGGGCTGATCCGTGACCTGGATCAGCGCGGCCTGCTGAACGAAACGATCGTGGTGTGGGGCACCGAGTTCGGACGGACGCCGGGCGTCGAGGGGAATCGCGAGGGCCGGGACCATCATCCGTTCGGGTTCTCGTGCTGGATGGCAGGCGGGGGGCTCAAGGGCGGGATCGCGCACGGGGCGACGGATGAGCTGGGATTCCACGCGGTGGAGAACCGGCACTACGTCACCGACCTGCATGCGACGGTCCTGCGGCAGATGGGCCTGGATCCGAGACGGCTGGAGGTGCCCGGGCACAAACGGCTGGATATCGATTTCGGGGAGCCGATCCGCGAAATCATCGCATAGGGAAGTGCAATCGATCACACGGCGGGAGACTGTCGCGCCGGTACCTGGCGGAGCATGGCCGCAATGGGGGGCTGGTTGTCGTGGAGCGCGGACGGCTGGTGTGTGAACGTTATTTCGGACTGGGGCGCCGCGTGATCCGAAGGTGCAGATGGAGGATCGCGTGGTGCGGGAGGAACTGCTGCGGATGTTGTGCCAGGCAGCCGGTTAGGTTAGGTTAGGCGACGGGCAGACGGGCGGCTTGCCATGCGGCGAGGCCACCGGCCATCTCGATCAGATTCGTCAGTCCGTACTGATGCAGGATGCTGACGGCGATCGACGACCGGTAACCGCCGGCGCAATGGACGGCGAGGCGCCGGCCGCGGGGGACCTCCGCGATGCGCTCCTGCAGGTGGTTCAGCGGGATGTTCACGCTCCCGTCAATATGCTTGGCCGCCCACTCCCCCGGATTCCGGATATCCAGCAGCCACGGCGGATCCTCTCCCGCCAGCTCTTCCGCCACCATCGTCGCCGTGACGCGGTCGGTGGGCCATACGAGATCCGGCCGGGACGCCAACGACTCCATGCCGTCCCGCAAGTAGCCTTTGACGTGATCGAAGCCGATTCGGCCGAGACGCATTGCGGCTTCCTGTTCGCGTCCTGGTTCTGCGATGATCACGATCGGCTTGACGCGGTCGAGCACCGTTCCCGCCCAGGTGGCGAACTGCCCGCCGAGTCCGATATTGATACTGCCTGCCAGGTGGCCCTTGGCAAACTCGGCCGCGTCGCGGACATCCAACATCTGGCATCCCGCGTCGCCCATTCGCAGGACCTCGTCGAGATCGATCGGGTGCAGCACCCGCTCCAGATTCTGATCCAGCGTGGCGCGCTCGCGAGTATTGAGAATCGCGTCGTAGGTGAAGTAGGCGGGTGCCTCGGGCTGGTCTGCCGTTACAAGAGCGATGAACTGTTCCTTCGACATCGGCTGCAGCGCGTAGTTCCAGCGCCGCTGATCTCCGAGGGTCGAGACCGTGTCGGAGGAAAGCTGCTTTCCGCACAGGGATCCGGCACCGTGAGCGGGGTAAACCAGCGTCTCGTCCGGGAGCGGCAACAACACGTTTTGCAGCGAGTCGTACAGGTGCCCGCCGAGCTCCTGTGCGGTCCATCCGAGAGACGCCCGCAGGTCGGGGCGTCCGACGTCACCGATAAACAGGGTGTCGCCCGTGAGAACAGCGTGGGGTTTGGCGGGATCCTTCCGGAGATCGAAGACCAGGATCGAAATGGACTCGATCGTGTGGCCCGGGGTCTCCAGAACCTCGATCCGCATTCCAGGGAAGTCCAACCGGGCGCCATGCTTCATCGGCACGAATGCGTACTCTGCCTTGGCACGGGCCCCGAGATGAATCGTGGCGCCGCACCTGTCCCGCAGCTCCAGGTGGCCAGCGACGAAGTCAGCGTGAAAATGCGTGAGAAAAACGTGCCGGATCTGGAGGCCAAGTTCTGCAGCATCGGCGAGGTATTGTTGAATGTCGCGTTGGGGGTCGACGGCGATGGCCGTCGAACTCGCCTCGTCGCCCAAGAGGTAGGATGCGTGGGCGAGGCAGCCCAGGTAGTACTGTTTGAGGATCATCTCGTGCCCTGGTCCAATCATATATACTCGAAGCACGTCCATCCAGGACGGTTGTGGAGGCTTCATCCATGCGCTCGCTATTGCTCTCGTTCTGCGCCGCCCTGTTGGCGGTTGCGCAGGTAAACCCGGTCGGTACGGTCGATGGGACGATCAAGGACTCGACCGGCGGCACACTGCCGGATATCAAGGTCACGCTGCGGAACGTCGACACCGGAGAAGCGCGTGACATTTCCACCAACGATACCGGCTACTTCTTCTTCCCGCTGGTGAATCCCGGCCGGTACGAGGTGTCGGTGGAGAAGACCGGATTCAAGAGAGGCATCCAGGAGATCGTCGTGCGCACCGGCATACGGTCCACGGCGGACTTTTCGCTTCAGCTCGGCCAGGTGAGTGAATCGGTGCAGGTGACGGGCGAGGCTCCGTTACTTGAAACCTCCACGGCCTCGGTGAGCCGCAACGTGACCCAGCGGACCGTGCAGGACATGCCGCTGCTGGCGCGCAACGTGCTCATGCTGATCAATCTCGCGCCGGGTATCACCAACAACGCGCCCACCGGCAACACCAACGGACTGATCGACATCGACAGCGTGTCCTACACGTCGGCGTCGGGCGCCAACAACCGCACCAACGAATTCCTGATGGACGGGATTCCGAACAACGTTTCGGATCGTGTGGCCTACATTCCGAGCGTCGACGATGTCGAGGAGTTCACCGTGTCGACCAACGCGCTGGACGCCGAGTACGGACACGGCGGCGGGATGTACGTCAACGTGGTGACCAAGGGCGGTACCAATGAACTGCATGGCAACCTGTACAACTTCTTCCGCAACGACAAGCTCAACGCGAATTCGTTCTTTGCCAACCGGGCGGGAACGCGGCGGCCGGTGTTCCGGTTCAACCAGTTCGGGCTGACAGCGGGCGGTCCGGTGATCAAGAACAAGGTCTTTTGGTTTTTCAATTTCGAGGGGCTGCGGCAGCGCACGCCGCGGGCCTACCGCTTTACGGTGCCCACGGCGGAGCAGCGGGCGGGGGACTTCTCGCGGACGCTCAACGTCGCGGGCGTGCCGTTTCAAATCGCGGATCCGCTGACCACCACGCCACAGGGCGTGCGCACTCCGTTCCCCGGCGGCCGGATTCCGGCCAACCGCATCAACCGGGTCGCGACGAACGTGATCAACCGGTATCCTGCGCCGAGTCTCCCAGGCGACCTCAATACCAACGCCAACAACTTCTTCGTCGAGGTTCCGGCGCCCTACGACGGGGAGAATTATTCGACCCGTATTGACACCAATGTCCGGCGGCACCGGCTGTTCGGGCGTTGGTCTCAGAACCAGGGCTTCCCGGGGACGCCGACGCCTTGGGATATCGGAGGCCGCGGGGTGGGAGAGCTGGAAGGCAACAACCGTGCGCAGACCTCCATTGGCCTCAGCGACGTGTTCACCTGGAATCCGGCGACGGTGATCACGGCGCAGGGCGGATTCACGCGTTGGACGCAGCAGGGCACGCACCCGGAATTCGATCAGACCACGATTGGGATTCCGTCATCACTGATCGGGCTGATGCAACAGAATATCTTTCCGCGTATCAACAACTCCGACATGTATTACATCGGGTCCTCCGAGGGGCGGTGGTTTGAGCACACCAATACGTTCTCCGGCAACTTTGGCGTGACCATGAACCGCGGAAGCCACAATATGAAGTTCGGCTTCCAGGTCCAGGTGAAGCAAAACAACTCGCAGGGCGCGCAGCGGCCGGGTGGCGAATACAATTTCACCCGGGGTTTCACGCAGCCGAGCGCGTTCACTCCCGGAAACAACCTGGGCAACGGCATCGCGAGTTTCCTGCTCGGGTATGCGGCGACTGGACTCGTGAACCTGCGGGCGGCCACGGCTCCGCAGAGTCCGTTCTATGGCTGGTATTTCCAGGATGACTTCAAGGTGACGCCGAAGTTGACGCTGAACTTCGGGCTCCGCTACGACCTGATGCTCGGCATCACCGAACGGTACAACCAGAACAATTTCGGATTCAACCGGACGGTGTCGAATCCAATTGAAGCTGCGGCGAAAGCTGCGTACGCGGCGAGTCCGATTCCGGAGCTGGCGGCGGCAAACTTCAACGTCCGTGGCGGGCTTTTCTTCGCGACTCCGGACAACCGGCGCAACGTGATCGCCGACAAGACCAACTGGCAGCCGCGTATCGGCGTAGCATACCGGCTGTTCCCCAAGACCGTGCTGCGGACCGGATTCGGAATCTTCTACTCCGTCTGGTGGCAGCCGTTCGTGAACGCCACTGGATTCTCCGCCCAAACCGACATGGTTTCGACTCTTGACGGCGGACTCACACCGGCCGACACGCTTTCGAATCCGTTCCCGAACGGCCTGGTCCAGCCGACGGGCGCGACGCTCGGGTTGCGCACACTGCTCGGCCAAACCCTGGGGCCCTACGACTACGACCGGAAGAACATCCGCAACGACCGGTGGAGCTTCGGGTTCCAGCATGAGCTGATCCGCGATCTTCAGGTGGAAATCAACTACGTGGGCCAGCGCGCGCCGAACCTGATCGCGAGCACGGGTGCAGGCGATGCCGGCGTGGTAATCAACGCGGGCTTCAACGGCAACGGCGGCACGTTCGATCAGCGGTTCTACGGCCTGGGTCCGCGGCTGAACGCCACGCTTCCGAATCCGTTCCTGGGACTGATTCCAGCGCCGAGCGGGCTGGCGGGCCGGACCATCACCGTCGCGCAACTTCTGA
This sequence comes from Acidobacteriota bacterium, assembly GCA_016871015.1. Classification (GTDB taxonomy): domain Bacteria; phylum Acidobacteriota; class Terriglobia; order Bryobacterales; family Bryobacteraceae; genus SYLY01. The sequence continues at coordinate 19,495 of VFZX01000012.1, forward strand.
ATCCGTATCCCTCGTTTGGCAACATCAACCTGAACCGGACGCCCGGGGGCAAGAGCCACTACCACTCGCTCCAGATGAGCGGCCAGAAGCGGTTCAGCAATGGTCTCAACGCGCAGTTTGCTTATACGTTTTCCAAGCAAATCGAGACGCTACGGTTCATTGAACCGAGCGATCCGGCGCGGTCGAAGATGATCGGGCAGTTCGACAATCCGCACCGGTTCTCGACGGGGATTATCTATGAGCTGCCATTTGGGCGCGGCAAGCTCCAGTCAAGCGTTGGCGCGGTGAATAAGATCATCGGCGGCTGGCAATGGAGCGGGATGTATATCTACCAGACGGGCGCGGCAGTGTCGCTGCCGGCGGCGGTGGCGACGGGAGTGAGTCCGAAGCTCGATAATCCGACGATCGACCGGTGGTTCAACGGTGCGTCGATGGCGGTGCTGCCCGCGTTTGCCGCGCGGCGCAATCCCTACTTCTGGACACACCTGCGGAATCCGGCGATCAACAACTGGGACATGGGGTTCATCAAGAACACCCTGGTGTGGAAGGAGCGCTACAGGCTCCAGTTCCGGATGGAGATGATCAACGCGTTCAACCGGGTGTGGTTTGGCGGGTTGAACACCGGGATCACGAGTCCGACTTATACGCAGTTGTTGTCGCAGTCGAACTCGCCCCGGAACATCCAGCTTGGGTTGAAGTTCAGCTACTGAGCGTCCGGGTCGACGCCGAGTTTGCGGAGGAGGGCTCTGAGGTTAGCGGCTTCCTGTTCGGCGGATGCCGCCTTTTGCTCCGCGGATTTTGCTTGCTGCTCCAAATCGGCGAGTTTTCGCTCAGCTTCTTCCGCCCGCCGCCGCTCCTCGGCTGCCCGCTCTTCCGCCCAGTTCGCGCGTAGCTGATTGTCGTCGGCGCGTCTGGCTTCCTCTGCTGCCTTCTCGATGCCAGCCTTCAGGATGTTCCCTTCGGCATCGCACCAACGGACGAAAGTAGCATGCATGCCACCGAACTTTCCAGTCCACGGGGTTAGCCCGATTCCGAGCTCAGGGAAGAACGGAACGTCCATGGGTTCGTACTTGCCGCCGCGGAGTTGGAACGTATACAGCTTCGGTTCGCCCAAGAAACCGGCCGGATCGAACACCGCATAGTACTTGATCCGCCATTCGGCGTATTGGACCGGCCTGGTAGTCAGCTCGTTCCCCTCATCATTGGAAACCACCTCCACGACGATCTCCGGAACCTTAAACTTGCGCAGATGGTAGGCCCGGTTCTTTTGCCAATTTTCCGGACGCTTCACGTCCATCGAGATAAACAGGTCTGGCGCCAGAATGCAGATCCGGCCGTCCAGCGTGATTCCGACGTCCGCGGACGCCCAGAAGTCGCGGAGCACGCCCGGCCTCAACGGATCCGGGGGTGGCACGAAAGAAGTGTTGATTGGATCGAAGAGCAGGTACTGCGATATTTCCGAATAGGGGCTATCCAAAGGGTCCTCCGCCTCCACGATTCGTTCGATGGCAAGCAACTCGTCCTCGTCCAGGACGACAGATTCGGAGGCGGTGAGCGGCGTAATCACGTTCTAGAATTGCAGCTTCAGGCTCATCGTGATCTGGCGCTGGCCGTGTCCCTTTTCATCGTTGATCGTGCCGAACGCCGTATTCACGGGCGCGGTGTTCGGACTCGCCAATTGCACATGGTTCAGTGCGTTGAAGGACTCGAACCCGAACCTCGCGCGGATCCCTTCCTTGATCCGGAAGATCTTGAACATCGACAGGTCGAAGTTGTTGATGCCGTCCGCCCGGATTCCGTTGAACCGCGAGTTGAGCGTCCGGAGATTAGACCCGAGCTGGCGCGCGTTGCTCCGCTCGAATCCGGCATCGACATTGAACCAGCGCTCGGCCCGCCGCTCGCTCACGGGGATCGGGACGTTCTTCAGGTCGCCCGTAAAGATCGCATTGCCGAAGCCAAGCGCGTCACCGGTCTGGCCCTCGAACCAGCCCTGCAACTGCCAGCCGCCCAGAACCGCATCCGCCAACCGGTTTACCTGGTTCATCCACTTCTGCCCACGGCCGAACGGGAGCTCAAAGATCCCGCTGAAGACGAATCGGTGGGTGAAGTCCTGGTCGGAGACGACCTTTTCGAGATACGGATCGGTTTCGTTCAAGAAGCCCGTGGCCTGCATGAACTTGGACCAGGTCCAGCTCGTCTGGAACGTCAATCCCTTGCTGAACCGCTTCTCGACGCTGGTCTGCATGGAATGGTAGTGTGAGTAGCCTGCCGGGAAACTGGCCGTGATTCCCGTGAAGTGGGGGAATGGACGGAGCAGTTGGTTCAGACCCACGCGCAGATTTCCGAGTCCCGTGCCCGCGAACTCGGGAATCCCGAAGAACGGATTGTTGACCTGCCGGGCGAGGTTGTCGATGGCGGCCTGGTCGCGGACCGGTGAGGTCGACAAGTATTCCCGCGGAACGGGGTTCAACTGGGTCGCCACGGCGAGCTTGGTCCCGCGGTTGCCCACATAGGACACATCCATCACGACGCGGCCGGGGAGTTCCCGTTGGATCGAAGCCGACCAGCGCTGCATATACGGATTCAACGGACTCCCCTGGAAGAAGCTCACGGCGCGCCCCAGGAATGTGTTCAGCCCGCCAGAGGCGCCCGGAGGAACTTCAAGTCCATTGGGGAAGGGGTTGGAGAGCGTGGCCGCGAAGGTCTGGCCGTTGTCGAGCGAGGGGATCAGGTTGGTGGGTTGATTGAACCCGCCCTGGTTCACATCCTGGCGGTCGACGCCCAGGACGTCGAAGAAGATCCCGTATCCGGCGCGAAACACCGTCAGCTTGTTGATCTGGTAGGCGAGGCCCACGCGAGGCGCAAAGTTGTTCCGGTCGCCGGACCACAGGTCGCGGCTCAGGCCTCCGTTTCCGGCGAATCGCAAGCCGCCGAAGGTGCGGAACTGGGAAACTGGCAGCTCGGGGATGGGGCTGCGGTTGTAGTTGGCCAGCGCAGCGGCGGAAACCGGACTGGCCGCCGAGAAATCGAAATCCTTGATGCTACGGTTGAAGCGCTCCGTGGTGGGGCTCTCGTATTCGTACCGGAGTCCGGCGTTCACCGTCAGGCGCGGCGTCACGCGCCAGTCGTCGTGGACGAAGAAGGCCCAGTAGTTGGACTGCTGCGCGTTTGAGGCATTGGTGTTGATCTCTCCGCCGGTGGGCAGGCCGAGCAGCATTGACGCGAGTCCCTGCCCGATAGGCGCGACGGGTGAGGTGTCGAGCGGCCCCCTGGTCCAGGTCTGGGCGAAGTCGATGCGAGGCGCGACGTTGCCGAAGCCATAGTTGAATTCACGTTGCACACGGAGTTCCGCGCCGAAGCGCATCGAGTGGCTGCCGGAAATACGGGTGAGCGTGGATCCGAAGTTGTGATAGACGGTCGAGTTGTCGCTGCCGCCGTTGGCGCCCAGGGTGTAGAACGCGCCGCCGTCGATGACTACCTGCGGGAAAGCGATGCCCGCCACCTGGTTCTTGGAATTGATCTCGTTGATCAGCCGCGACGGGAATCCGAGAGAGCCAAGATCGAAGCCCTGGCTGAAACGGCTGGTGAGCTGGTTCTGGACGGTGATGCCGTACCGGAAATTTACGAGCAGGCCGGGGTTGATCACGTAGACGTCGTCGATGGCGGCGCCCCAACCCGTGCGGTCGATCAGGTCGCCGGTGGCGATACTCGGCAGGAAATCGGCTTTGTTGTCGTGCTGGCTGTTGTTCACACGCAGGAAGAAGCGGTTCTTCTCGCTGAAGTTGTGGTCCACGCGTGTTACGTAGGTATAGTTTTGGCGGAAGATGTTGCGCGTCCGGAAGTAGTTGTTCTGGAAATCGCCGGTACCCGGCTGGTTGGGCTGGGGATAGAAGGATAGGAGTTTCGTCGCCAGCGGATCGATGCGGCTTGCCGGAACGATGTTGCCGGGGAGCGGCTGGCGCGCGAATCGTCCATTCGGCGCAGGCGTAATGGTGCGCGGGTCGTAGATCTGGTAGGTCGAGTCTCGCCGCAACAGGGGCGAGAAGTCGCCTCGCAACTGGGCCTCCGTCGGCACGGTGGCGGTGAGTGTGAGATTGCGGCTGATGTTCAAGTCCTCGAACCCGAACGTCCAGAATGTTCTGTTGCGGCCGTCGTAAATTTTCGGGATCCACACCGGACCGCTGAGGGTGGTTCCCCAGCGCTGGTGGAACCAGGACGGGATCTGCGCCGCACGCTGTTCGGGCGTGAAGTTGTTGCGGGGGTCATAGAGGAAGCGGTTGGTGAACCATGGTACGGCTCTGATGCGCGAGTCGAAGTAGTAGCCGGTGCCATGCAAGCGGTTGGTGCCGGACTTCATGCTGACGTTGGTCATCGCTCCCGCCGCGTGTCCGATGGAGGCGTCGTAGGTGGCGGTCTGGATCTTGAATTCCTGCACGAGATCCTGGGGCGGCGAGAACACCGCGGAGCGGTTGGTCATGTTCGCCACGCCATCCACCATCACTTCGCTCGATCCGCTGCGAGTGCCATTAACGATGACGTCGGTCGCGGCGCCGTTGTCCATCGGGTTGCCGGCGGACCGGCCGCCGCTCGCGATCACGCCGGGAGCAAGCCGCGCCAGGTAGAACGGATTTCCGCCCACCATCGGAAGCTCGGACACGCGCCGCTCATCCATCACCATGCCGACCGAGGCGGTGGCGGCTTCGAGCAGCGGCGTCTCGCCCGTCACCACGACGGATTCGGCCACCGAGCCGAGCTCGAGGGTGAAGTCGAGCGTGAGGCGGTCATTGACGCGCAGGGCGATGCCGTCGCGGACCGCCTTCTTGAATCCATCGAGTTCGACATCGACCCGGTAGGTCCCCGGCAACAGGTACGGGATCTCGAAGTTGCCGTTGTCGTTGGACACCGTGGAAACTCCGGCGTTGGTCTCCGTGTTCGTTGCGCGGACTTTCGCTCCTGCGATCAGCGCGCCGGAGGGATCGACCACGCGGCCAATCACCGTGGCGCGCGATTCTTGAGCGAAAATGGCACCCGCGGTCAGCGCGACGCCAGCAAGCATCGAAATCGGTTTCATCGGATCCCCTTATCTGGAAGCCTGAATGATCATATGATCCCACTCCGCCGCGCCACGCTGCTGGATCCTCGCCACGTCCTGTTCCAGCAAATATCCGCCCGCTACAAGCTCCTGCGCGTATGCGGTCAGCCGCGCAAGGTAGTCCTCGCGGCTGCGGTAGCGTTCCTCAATCGACAACCGCGAATCTCCCGCACGCTCACGTTCCCGCCGCGTCCGCGCGAAGGGGATGTAGCCGCCGGTGAGATTGGCGATCTCCGTCTCGGGCCCGGCCGCTCTGGCTATGAGGTTCCATCCCAGGTGCGTGCCCATGGGAACGGCAACCACGGGATTCCGGACACCCGAGGTTTCATTACCATCGGCGTCCACGGACGGAAGCCGGGCACCGTACGGCTCGCCGGTGATCTTCGGCGGCTCCAAGGCGATGATGCCCAGAGACGTGTAGTCGGGACCGTAGTCGAGCCGGCGGGCCTGCCAGATGCGCGCGGGCAGAGAGACGCCAGGGATCTTCGGGAACGCCATCCGGTCCGGGGCGGATAACTGTCCGGCTTCGACGGAGGGATAGCGCGATGGCGGCGGCTCCTTGCCGGATGCCACCCAGGAGTTGAGCGCCAGAATCAGTGCGCGCAGGATGGGCCGGTAGTCGTTCGTGTTGCCGCGGAAGACAAGATCACGGTTTGGCGCCGGCGGCCACGATCCCGCGCCGTGCTGGCATCCGGAGAGGAGATAGATCCGCGTCGTCGGTGGTAACTGGGCATCCGCGGAGCCGTCCAGCGAGGTGTGGATCAGCGAGGACGAGCTTCGCCAGTACTCGTTCGACGTGTTCGTGTACATGATCTTGGGTACCGTGTTGGTGCCGGAGGCGATGCGCAGCAGGGCGTCGTACTCTCCGGTTCTGGGGTCGGTGTCGCCCAGGTCGCGGAACGGGAACAGGTCCGAATGGAGCTGTGTGCCACCGCGCGAGGGCTGCGCGAAGCGGTGGGTGAATCTGCCGCGGGCCGCGCCAGCGATGTGCGGCATCATGCCATCAAAGACGATGCGGCCATGCTCGTCGCCATTGAAGCCCTGGTACAAATAGGTGCGGAGGAAGCGTCCGCTCTGCGAGGATCCGAAGGCGATGGCGCGCTTGAGGAAGCGCCGCTGGTCGCCAAGCAGTGTGGTGGGACGGCCGCCCCCGTGCTTGAGGAAGGACACAAAGTCGCGGATCGCCGCGGGGCCCAGTCCGGCGACAGCGGGATCCTGCGACGTGTACACCACTTCGTAGATCTTGCCGGGCAGGAATCCGCCTTCGAGCGTCACGTTCGTCGAGTCCGTGAACCGCCAGCGGTTTCGGGGAACCAGCGTGCGCGGACCCGCGCCATAGTCACGCGAGTAGAGCTGGTGCGCGGGATCCTCAGTGTTGGAGGCCGCGTACGGAACATGTCCGCGGTCGGCGACGCCCAAGGAAGCGGTCCGGGTGGTGATCGCATCCTGTGACCGGACGTGCCCGGACACACCACGCGCCACCGGAACGCGCAGCGTCAGCTTGCCCCCGCCTTCCGGAACGTCGAACTGCCAGGCGGCCCAGGCGAGCGTGAATCCCTGGTTCAACAGGAGCCCGTCGCCAGCGCCATCATCCGTGTTGGACCCGTAGTTGAACAGGCGCATGAGTCCCATGCCGCCACGGTTGGACACTTCGAACAGCAGCGTCCCGTTGCCTTTGGCCGGATCGCGCGGCTTGATCACATGGACATCAGCGGAGAACTCGACACGGCCCTCGGCGTTGCGCGGCGCGTACCGGAGATCGGTGATGATGCGATTGGCGGGTAGCGCGGGATCCACGGCGAACCAGGCTTTGGCGCGGATCTGTTCGTAGGGTCCGGCGGTACTGAACGATTTGCCCATGGCCAGGTCGGTGCGTTCGACGACATGCATGTCCACCAGTGCGGCGGCCGCATGGGCCGTGAGAGTGAGGAGCGCGAATAGGGTCCGCATGGCTTATCATCATAGCGCCGATGGGCCTGGGCATCGAGGGCCCGAAAGAGTTAGAATTGCGCCCATGGTGAACCCTCGAACCGCCGCCCTGGCCACGTGTGGCCTGTTGCTCGCCGCCGTGTGCATTCGCGAACGGATCGCGCCTTCAGCCGCGCAGCGCGATACCACCGCCTGGGGCGCGACCGATCCCTCCTGGTCGCCCGATGGATCGCAGCTCGCTTTTACCCTGTATGGGTCGGTCTGGGTGATGCCCGCCTCGGGTGGTGAGGCGCGCCAGGTCACCTCCGGACCCGGGTATCACGCGCATCCCTCCTGGTCGCCCAAAGGGGACCGCATCGCCTACATCAACGGACTTCCGCCGGCCGGTGTGCTCCCTAATGTCCCCGGACGCCTCGAAGTGGTGAACCTCGCCAGCAGCCGGGAGCGGCTGATCCAGACGCCGCACCCCACCGCGGGGAGTCCGGCGTGGTCCGCCGATGGATCGTCGATCGCCGTGGGACTCGCGGTTCCCGAAACAGGATCGCTGTTGCATATCGTGCCGGTGGACGGCGGCCAGCCGCGGGTGATCCAGCAGGCACCGCAGCGCGGACGCGTGGGTGCGTGGCTCTCCGCCTCGTGGTGCCACAAGACGAACGAGATCTTCTTTGGCGGACAGCGCCAGGCGGCGGTCCAGAACGGATCGCAGATGTACGGCGCTCAGCAGATCTGGTCGATGCCGGCCAATCCGGGACCGATCATGATCCAGTTTCCGTTGACGTCGTATCGCGCGGCTGACATCACGCAGATCCATTCCGTATCCGCTCTGCCGGATTGCACCGGCGCGATCTATTCGGCGGTGATGGTGAACGGTAAGGGCGACCGGGAGCTCTACCGCGCGGCGGTGTCGAGAGCCGCGCCTACAGCGGTGACGAATACGCCGCGGGACGAGTTCTCACCGGCGGTCTCGCCCGATGGGAGGCAGATCGCGTTTGCCTCGAACCAGCTTGGGAACCTGGACATCTACACGATGCCGGTGTCCGGCGGCGCGGCGCGGCATGTGCGGATCACGGGGCTCAAGTTCAAGGAGCGCGCCGCGTCGTTGCGCGTCAAGACGGTGGATGAGAACAACCAGCCCTCGCCGGTGCGCTTGTATGTCCGGGCGGCGGCGGATAAGGCTTACGGGCCAGTGGGCGGCCAAATGTTCTACTACGGCCTCGATCCGGGCAAGCCGCGGCAAGGGTTCTTTATCAGCAGCGGCGACGACACGTTCCCGCTGCCCGCGGGACAAGTGACGCTGGTGGCGCTTAAGGGAATCGAATACCAGGCCGAGGAACGCACCGTGAGTCTGACGCCCGGTGCTACCAGCGATGTCACCATCGCAATGCGGCGTTGGACCAACTGGAACCAAAAGGGATGGTATACCGGCGAGAATCACTTCCATGCGAACTACAATGGCAGCTATTACCAGCGCCCGCCCGATTCGCTCGACTGGCTTCAGGCCGAGGACCTGAACGCGGCGAACATGATTGTCGCCAACTCCGAAGGGGCGTTCATCCACGACAAAGAGTTCTTCAAGGGGATGGTGGATCCGGCGTCCAAGCCCCGCTTCCTGCTCTATTGGGGCCAGGAGTACCGCAATTCGGATCCGCTGGGCCACATGGCGTTCCTGAATATCAAGAAACAGGTGCCGCCCTCGTTCACGAGCGTTGTGGGGAGCAACTCGCCGTTTGACTATCCGCTGAACACGATGGCCGCGGTCGAAGCGCGCCAGCAGGGCGGACTGGTGGTCTACGTGCATCCGTTGTCTGGCGCGCTGACCGATCCGCTTGATTCGAATCTCGGGGCGAAGGAAGCGCCCTTGACGGCGGCTCTCGGCGCAATGGACGCAATCGACGTGATGCCCTACGGACCAGCCGCATTCGAGATGTGGTACCGGCTGCTGAACTGCGGATTCCGCATTTCGCCGGGCGCCGGGACGGATGTGTTCACCAATTGGCGCGGCATCAACCGGATCCCGGGCAACTCGCGGCAGTATGTCGAGACGGGCTCCGAGTTCACCTGGCAACGTTGGATCGACCGTTACCGGGAGGGGCGCGCGTTCGTTACGAATGGTCCGCTGATCCAATTCACTGGGAATGGGCAGCCGCAGGGCTCGTCGTTTGAGTCGCCGCGAGTGAACCTGGTGGCGGAGGTCTCGAGCCGGACGCCTGTGGATACGATCGAGATAGTCCGGAACGGGGTGGTGATCGAGTCCAAGACGCTTCCAGGGGGAGTGACAAACACGCGGATCGAAAAGGAAGTCGCGGTCGAGAGCAGCTCGTGGTTTGCCGTGCGGGTGTCCGGCCCTGCTGCGCGCGGGTGGGGAAACGAGACGGTACGCGCGCACTCCGGCACGATCCACGTGCTGCGCGGCGGAAAGCCCGTGCTCGTGCGCGAAGATGTGGAGTTGATGATCCGGTGGCTGGGACGCCTGTGGGGGTATCTCGAGGAGCGCGACAACTTCGGGTCCGCGGCGAACAAGGCCAAGGCGCAGGCGATGTTTGACCGGGGCGTGGCGCACTACCGTGCGAAGCTTTAGAAGGCTTAGGCTTGGCCAGCCGAATTACGGGTGAGCCACTCGTCGACGCTGGCCGCCGTGGGGAGGTCGCGGGCGCACTCGGTGAGGTCCGCGATGTGTTCAAGCGGCAGCGAGCGGATACGGCGCAAGGTGGACTCTGGAAGATCGCCCAAGCGCCTCTTGAGTGCCAGTTCGGCGATCGCCGCCATCCCTTGTCTCCGGCCTTGCTCAAGCTCCAATTCCTTAAGCGCCAGTTCCAGTCCCTTCTCAAGCCCCTTCTCGTAACCCTGCTCGTGCCAGTAGGTCCAAAACAGCGGCTCCTCGCGATTGGATTTTTTCATCTCGTGCTCCAGGCCTCCGCCGTCAACGGCTTGATCAGCTCGCCGACGGGCCTGAATTCCGGGCGAGCCACTGGTCGAGGCTGGCCGCCGTGGGGAGGTCGCGGGCGCACTCGGTTAGGTCCGCGATCCGTTCCGGCGGCAGCGAGCGGATCAGGCGCATCGTGGACTCTGGGAGATCGCCCAAGCGCCTCTTGAGTACCAGTTCAGCGATCGCGGCCATCCCTTGTCCCCGGCCTTGCTCAAGCCCCTGCTCAAGCCCCTGCTCACGCCCCTTCTCAAGTCCCTGCTCTAGTCCCTTCTCAAGTCCCTGCTCTAGTCCCTTCTCGTGCCAGTAGGTCCAAAACAGCGGCTGCTCCGGATTGGATATTTTCAGTTCTTGCACGACCCATTGCTCCTCTTCCGGTTTCAACCGGAGGTATGTGTTCACGAAGCCCGCGATCAACTCCGTCCTCGCCTCGTCCATGCCGAGCGACAGTGTGGACCGCAGACACTCCAACTTTACCAGCTTGCGCTCCTCCGGCTTCATGCGCATCTTCGACATCAATGCGTACCCGACGGGATTGCCACTGCCCACGTAATCGCGCCAGTCCAGCAGGTTCAATTGTACGGTCTCGTACTGGAACTTCAGCACGGCGTGGTCTCCAATCTTGACCTCGTACTCGTTCGGCGCGCGCTCACGCGGCGAGTCGTAGGTGAGCAATCCCACCGGAAACACGGGCACCTGGTGTGTGAACAGGACCCTCGAGAAATAGCTGAACATCCGTTCGGGAAACACGGCCTGCGGAGTCCCTTGCGCCTCCACCTGGAACACCATGGGGCCGATCCCTTCCAGCCGGGCCTTCACCAGCAGGTCGGCTTCGTGGCGATCGCCTGCGGTGACATCGGTGAAGATCTCCTGCTGCAGGAACTCGATCGAGTTCCTGTCCATGGCCGCGGCGAGCTTTGGCCAGAACAACATAATGAACTCAATGAAGAAAACACGGAGCAATTCCTTGAAAAGCCGGTCGTGATTTGGCATGTTTTATGTTAGCTCCGACCGCAAGGAACGCCGGGAAGGGCGTTCAACGCCGCCGGAAGACCGCCTGCAGCAACGGCGGCGTCATCACGGTCGTCAGCAGGACCATCACGACCATCGCCGAGATCAGCGACGAGTCAAACACCGGCTTCCCCTGAACCGAGAGCGCCGCGCCAATTCCCGTGAAGATCAGTCCTACCTCGCCGCGCGGGATCATGCCAACGCCCACCGCCACGCGCGAGACTCCCTTGTCGATCACGCCGAATCCGCACACCTGCTTTCCAATAACGGCGGCGACGGTCAAGGCCGCCGCCAGTCCGATCACGGATGTCGAGCCGAAGACGTGCAGGTCCACCTTCAGTCCCATCAGCACGAAGAACATCGGCACGAAGACCGCCGTCAGCGGCTTGATCAACTCAGCGACCGGCCGGATTCCGCGCGCCTGGTAGGCCGCGTAGTCGTCGTCGGCGATTACGAGACCCGCCGCGAACGCGCCCACGATGGGAGCGAGCCCCAGCCACCCGGCTAGCGCCGCGAGCGCAAAGCAGTAGCAGACCGCCAGCACCAGCGTGACTCCTTGGACGCGGAACGACTGGGCGATCTTCAACGCGTTGATGTGGATCCGCCGGCCCACCCAGATCGCGCCCACAAGGAACGCGGCCGCCTTCAGAACAATCAACGCGACAGGCTTCCACTCGAGCACCGCCCCGCCTCCCCCGCCGATCGAGGTCACCATCCCCGCCACCACCGCGAGGATGATCAGTCCCAACACGTCGTCCACCACGGCGGCGCCAAGAATGATCCGAGCCTCGCGTGTTTCCATCTGATTCAGATCCTGCAGCACGCGAGCGGTGATGCCGACGCTCGTTGCCGTCAGCGTGGCGGCGGAGAACAAATGCACGTACCAGGGCGACTCGGGCAGGAACACCGCGGTGACGCCGTAACCCAGGAGCATCGGCGCGATCACACCCAAGTGCGCGACAATCGTCGCCGACCAGCCCACAGCCAGCAGCTCGTGCATGTCCGTTTCCAAGCCCACATCGAACAGCAGCAGGATCACGCCGATCTCCGCCATGAGCTGCAGGCTGGCGCTCGACTTGAGCGAGTCCAGTTGAGGGAGCCCCACCAGCGCCAGGTTGCCCAGCACGATGCCCGCGGCCAGCTCACCCAGCACCGCCGGCTGCCGGAGCCGCACCGCCAGCTCGCCTCCGAGCTTGGCGCCCAGCAGCACAACCACCATCCCGAACAGGACCAGCACCACCTGGTCGCCGTGGCTTGCCAACCCGTGCGCCGCTTCCACCATCTGCTAAGCTGCCACCGGACGGGGCGCCGGCTCCGCTTTTTTCTTTCCCCGCGCCAGGCTTTGCAACTTCGCCATGTAGGTGTAGACGACTGGAGTCAGGTACAGGGTGACCGCCTGCGAGAAGATCAACCCGCCAACCACCACCAAGCCGAGGGATTGGCGCGCGTCGCCGCCCGCTCCGTATCCCACCGCGATCGGTACAGCCCCCAGCAGCGCCGCCATCGTGGTCATCATGATCGGGCGGAACCGGATCAGGCAGCCCTGGTAGATCGCCTCGCGGGCGTCCAACTGCTGGGTCCGCTCGGCTTCGAGCGCGAAGTCGATCTGCATGATCGCGTTCTTCATCACGATGCCGATCAGCATGATCAGACCGACGAAGCCGTAGATATTCAGGTCGAGCTTGAACAGCATCAGCGTCAGCAGCGCGCCGAATCCGGCCGAGGGCAGGCCGGACAAAATCGTCAGAGGATGGATGTAGCTTTCGTACAAAATGCCCAGCACGATGTAGACCACAAGGATCGCGACAATCAGCAGCAGCGTCAGGTTGGACTGCGAACCCTGGAACGCTTCGAGCGCCCCCTGGTGCGCCGTGCTGACACCTGAGGGTAGCACCTCGGCGCCCACTTCGTCGAGCATCCGGGCGGCTTCGCCCAGCGGGACTCCGCGCTCGGTATTGAACGATACCGTCACCGCGGGCAACTGTCCGTAGTGGTTGATCGTCTGCGGACCCACATCCTCGCTCACCGCCGCCACTGAGTCGAGCGGAATCAGGCGCTCGCCCGAGCCCTTGAAGTAGATCCGCGACAGTGCGTTGGGGTCGCGCTGATCTTCTGGGAGCAGCTCGAGCAGTACCTTGTACTCGTTCACCGAACTGTAGATGGTCGACACCCAGCGCGGACCAAAGGCATCATAGAGCGCGTTCTCGATCTGCTCGACGTTCACTTGCAGCGCGGCGGCCTTGTCGCGGTCAATCTTGACGTTCACCTGCGGCGTGCGGATCTGCAGGTTGTTGGTGACGTCGATCAGGCCGGGCCGCTGCGCGAGCTCCTTGGTGAAGCGGTCGGCGGCGGTGAACAACTCTTCGCGGTCGGGCGACTGCAGCGAGAACTGGTACGGACTCTTGGTCACCTGGCCGCCGATCTGCACGGTGGGCGGATTCTGCAGGTAGGTACGCAGTCCGGTGACGCTTTCGAGGTCCTGGCGCAGCTCCGACATCACCTGGTCGACGCCCATCTTGCGCGAATGGCGCGGCTTCAAATGGACAATCACCTGTCCGTAGTTGGATCCGCCCAAGGTGGACGCGGTCGCGCCGCCGACGCTCGACACCAATCCCTCGACATTCTCGTTCGCCGAGATGATCTTGGCGACTTCCCTCTGGTGTTCCACCATCTTGAAGTACGACGTGCCTTCGGTGGCCTCAGTAAAGGCGAGGATCTGATCGGTGTCCTGCTCAGGGATAAAGCCCTTGGGGATCGTGGTGAAGATCCAGTAGGTTCCGCCGAGCAGCCCCAGGAATGCGGCTACGGTGACGAAACGGTACTTCAACACCCATACGAGCGTCACGTCATAGATCCGCAGCAGCCACTGGAAGAAGCGCTCGGTGGTGCGGTAGAACCAGCCGTGCTTCTTGCCGTGCGACGAGGTGAGGAATCGCGAGCACAGCATCGGTGTCAGCGTCACGGAAACGACTCCCGAGATCAGCACCGCGACGCAGATGGTAACCGCGAACTCGCGGAACAGCCGTCCGAGCACGCCACCCATGAACAGCACCGGGATGAACACGGCGGCGAGCGACAGCGTCATCGACACGATGGTGAATCCGATTTCGCTCGATCCTTCATAGGCCGCCTGCATCGGGCGCTTGCCCATCTCGATATGGCGGACAATGTTTTCAAGCATCACGATGGCGTCGTCGACCACGAAGCCCACCGACAGGATCAGGGCCATCATCGACAGGTTGTCGAGGCTGTAGTCGAGCAGGTACATCACGGCGAATGTGCCGATGATGGAAAAGGGCAGCGCGAGGCTCGGAATAATGGTGGCCGACATGTTGCGCAGGAACAGGAAGATCACCATGATCACCAGACCCAGTGTCAGAAGCATGGTGAACTTGACGTCCTCGAACGACTCCGTGATGGTCTCCGAACGGTCGTAGAGGACGTCCATTTTGACGGACGGCGGAAGCTCGCTCTGGAACACCGGCAGCAGCTTCTTGATGTCCTGCGTGACGGCCATCGTGTTCGTTCCCGGCTGGCGCTGGATGGCCAGGACCACGGCGCGCTGCTCATCGCCGTCCTTGTAGTACCAGGAGGCCGCCTTGTCATCCTCGATCCCGTCATTCACCTCGCCCAGCTCTTCGAGGCGGATGGGGGATCCGTTGCGGTAGGCGACGATCACCGGCCGGAACTGCTGCGCATTCATCAACTGTCCAGTGGCCTGGAGCGTGAAGGCGCGCTGGGGTCCGATGATACTGCCGATAGGAAGGTTGACGTTCCAATTGCGGAGCGCGCTCTCGACTTCGTTGATCCCGACCTGGCGCGCCGCCAGCGCCCGCGGATTCACCTGCACATGGACCGCGTACCGCTGCGCGCCGAGCACCTGGACCTGCGCGACGCCGTTCACCATCGAGATCCGTTGGGCGACCCGCGTCTCCGCGTATTCGTTCAACGTCCACAGCGGCATCGTGCCCGAGGTGAGCACCAGATAGAGGATCGGTTGGTCCGCCGGATTCACCTTGGTGAACGTCGGCGGCGTCGGCATCCCTTGAGGAAGCAGCCGCGCCGACTGCGTGATCGCCGCCTGGACATCAACCGCCGCGCCATCCAGGTTGCGGCTCAAGTCGAACTCGAGCGTGATCCGCGTGGCGCCGAGCGAGTTAACCGAAGTCATCGACGCCAGGCCCGCGATCATCGTGAAGTTGTTCTCGAGCGGAGTCGCCACGGCCGAGGCCATTGTTTCCGGACTCGCGCCGGGAAGGCTCGCGGTGACGAGCAGCGTCGGCAGGTCGACGTTCGGCAGGTCGCTGACCGGAAGCGCGCGGTAGGCTACTGATCCGAACAGCGCGATGGCCGCCATCAACAAGCTGGTGGCGATGGGGCGGAGGATAAAGGGTTCGGAAACGTTCATGGACTAGTCGCCTGCCGCAGCCGGAGATGGCGTCGGCACGGGCTTAGGTTGGGAGAGCTTATTGAAGCGGTGGACAATCGCGTCGAGGTAGGTGTAGACGACTGGCGTCAGGTACAGCGTGACGAACTGCGAGATGATTAACCCGCCCGCCACCGCCAGGCCGAGCGGCCGCCGCGCCTCACCGCCAGCGCCGTATCCGATGGCGATCGGCAGCACGCCCAGCAGTGCCGCGAGCGTCGTCATCAGAATAGGACGGAACCGGATAATGCAGCCCTCATAGATCGCATCCCGCGGGCTCATGTTGTCCTTGCGCTCCGCTTCAAGCGCGAAGTCGATCTGCATGATCGCGTTCTTCTTCACGATTCCGATGAGCATGAACAGTCCGACGAAAGCGTAGATGTTAAGCTCCTGGCCAAAGATCAGCAGCGTAGCCAAAGCCCCCAGAGCGGCCGAGGGCAGCCCGGACAGGATCGTGATCGGGTGGACGTAGCTCTCATAGAGGATCCCCAACGAGATATAGACCACGGCCACCGCGATGATCAGCAGAAGGGTCATGTTCTGCAGCGAATCCTGGAACGCTTTGGCGGTTCCCTGGAAGCTGGTCTTGATCGTTCCCGGCAGGCGCGACGCGGCGTCTTCGATTCCCTCCACCACGTCGCCCAGCGCCGTACCCGGCCGGAGATTATAGGAGATCGTCACCGACGGCAACTGGCCTGAGTGGTTGATCATCTGCGGACCTGCGTCCATATAGGTGCTGGCGAAGGCGTCCATCGGCACCAGCACGCCCTCGCGGTTCTTGAAGTAGAGCTTGGAGAGCAGGTCCGGGTGCTGCTGGTATTCAGGCAGCAGCTCGAGCAAGACCTTGTACTGCGCGTTCGGGGCGTAGATCGTCGACGACCAGCGGGGACCAAAGGCGTCGTACATGGCATTGGAAACATCGCGCATGTTCAGGTGCAGCGCCGCGACCTTGTCGCGGTCTACATGGACATTGAGCCGCGGGTTGCGCATCTGGAGGTCGGTGGTGACGTCGGTGATCCCGGGGATCTGCGCCATCGCCATTTGCAGCTTCGCCGCCTCGCGGTACAACTCGTCGGAATCGGTGCCCTGGAGCGTGTACTCGTACTGGCTCTTGGACATCCGTCCGCCGATGCGAATCGACTGCGGCGCCGTGAGGAATACACGCGCGCCGACGAACGCGTTGAACTGCGGCCGCAGCTTTTCCATCACCTGGATGACCGACAGTTCCCGTTCCTTGCGCGGCTTGAGGGTGATGAACGAGCGTGCGGAGTTGGCGCTCGCGTTGAACGATCCGCCCGCGCTGGTCATCATGTTCTCGACGTTCGGGTCCGACGAGATGATCTGGGCGATCCGCTGCTGGTAGTCCGCCATCTGGTAATAGGAGATCCCCTGGATGGCCTCGGTGTTGGCGTACATCGAGTCGGAATCGGTGTCGGGGATAAAGCCCTTTGGCACCAGGTTGAAGAAGTAGTACGTAAGGTAGATGGTCCCGAGGAACACGGCCAGCATCACGGGGCGGGCGCGCAGCACCAGCCGCAGAGACCAGCCGTACCAGCGCAGCATGATGTTGAAGAACCACTCCGTCATCCGGAACAGGATCCCGGGCCGGTGAGTCTCAACCTGCCGCGCCTTGAGCAGCTTGCTGCACAGCATCGGCGTCAGCGAAACCGACACGAAGCCGGACAGCACGATTGCCACCACGATCGTCACCGCGAACTCACGGAACAGCCGCCCCATCAGGCCACCCATGAACAGGATCGGAATGAAGACGGCGGCCAGCGACACCGTCATCGACACGATCGTGAAGCTGATTTCCTTCGATCCCCGGAAGGCCGCCTCCTTGACGCTTTCCCCGCGCTCGATGTGGCGGACGATATTCTCCAGCATCACGATCGCGTCGTCCACCACGAATCCCACCGACAACACCAGCGCCATCATCGACAGGTTGTTCAGGCTGAATCCGAACAACAGCATGAACGCGAGAGTTCCGAACAGCGACAGCGGAAGCGCAGTGGCCGGAATGAAGGTTGCACGGCCGTTGCGCAGGAACAGGAAGATCACCAGGATGACCAGGATCATCGCCGACAGCATCGTGAAGCGGATATCGTGGAACGCCTCGCGGATGTTCCGCGACCGGTCGCCACGGATGGTGAGCTCGGCGGAGGGCGGGAGCTCGGCGATGATATCGGGGATCAGCTTCCGGATCGAATCGTTCACCTGGATCACGTTGCTCGACGGCTGCCGCATCACCGCGAGATTGAGCCCCTTAATTCCTTTGCCATTCTGGAATAGCCAGGATCCGGTCTTATCGTCTTCCACCGAGTCGATCACGCGGGCGACATTTTCGAGCAGCACCGGCGCGCCGTTGCGGTAGGCGATTGTCACCCGCTTGAACTGGTCGGCGCGGCGCAACTGTCCGTCGGCGCGGATATTGAAGGCCTGCTTCTCGCCCCACAGGGTACCAGTGGGCAGGTTCACGTTCCACTGCCGGAGCGCGCGGCCGACCTCGTCGATGCCGATCCTGTGGGCGGCCAGGCGCTCCGGATCCACCTGGACGCGGACAGCGAACTTCTGCGCGCCGAACGTGTTCACCTGGGCAACGCCCGGAACCACCGATAGCCGCTGGGCGATCTGCGTCTCGGCAATGTCCTGAAGGTCATAGAGGGGCAACGAGGTCGATGTCAGGCCGAGGAACATGATGGGCGAATCCGATGGGTTCGACCTGCGGAAAGACGGCGGGTTGGGCATCCCCGGGGGGAGCAGCGGGATCGCCGCGGCGATGGCGGTCTGCACGTCGACCGAGGCGCCGTCGAGATCGCGGTCGAGGCTGAAGGTCAGCGTGATGTTGGTACTGCCCGTCGAACTTGTCGAGGTAATCGTGTCGATGCCCGCGATGGTGGTGAACTGCCGCTCAAGAGGTGTCGCCACGGCCGAGGCCATCGTGTCCGGATTCGCACCAGGAAGATTCGCCGACACCGACAGCGTCGGGAAGTCGACATCCGGCAGGTCGGCCACCGGAAGCATGCTATATGAGATCGCGCCGAACACGGCAAAGGCCAGCATCAGCAGGCTGGTCGCCACCGGGCGGCGAATGAACACGCCGGAAAAATTCATGCCGGACCTCCGCTAGTCTTCCGTCTTCTCCTCCGCCGCCTCTGCTGCTTTCTTCTTCCCCTTACCGCCTTTTCCGCCGCCCTTGCCACCACCGCCGCCTTTTCCAGGTCCGGCTGCGTCACGGGTACGGATCCGCATGCCGGGCGCCAGGCGAAGCTGGCCCTCCGTCACCACGGTATCGCCCGCCTCGACACCTTCGCTGACCACGATGTCCTGCTCGACGCGGCCCGCCGTCACTACTTTCGCCATCTCCACCGTGTTGTCGGGCTTCACTCGGTAGACGAACGATCCATCCTGTCCCGTCTGGACCGCCTGGTTGGGCACCATCAACGCGTTCTGGCGCATGCCGAGCCGCAGCGTTACACGCACGAACTGGCCGGGCCACAGCGTGCGCCTCGGATTTTCGAACTGGCCCTTGAGCTTGATGGTCCCGGTGTTGGCGTCGACAGCGGAATCGATAAAAGTAAGCGTGCCGGTTTCCGGCCGCCCGGGATCGTCGGGCGGGGCGGCGGTGACCGGCAGCCGTCCACGTGCCATCGCGTCCTTTACGGGGGTCAGTTGCGCCTCCGGAACCGAGAATGCGACATAGACCGGCTGGACCTGGCTGATCGCGATCAACTCGGTTACGTTGGCCGTCGTCAGGTTCCCTTCGTGCGCGGTGAGTGTCCCGGTCCGCCCGTCGGCGGGCGCGGTCACCGTGGTGTAGCCCAACTGGATGCGCGCCGTCTTCAAAGCCGCTTCGCTGGCCTGGATCGACGCCTCCACGCTCGCGATCGCGGCCTTATCCGCGGCCACAGCCTGCGCGACCACGTCGGCGCTCGCCTGCTGCTGCTCGGCCTGGTCCTTCGAGATCACGCCTTCCTTATGGAGGCTTGCGAACCGTCCCGCCTGCGAAGTGAGGAACCGGAGCTGCGCCTCGTCGCGTGCCAGATTCGCGCGCGCCTGCTGCAACTGCGCCTTCTCCCGCGCCAGATTCGCCTCGGCCTGGTTCACCGCGGACTGAAACGGCGCCGGATCGATCGAGAACAACACCGCCCCTTTACGTACGAAATCGCCCTCGCGGAAGTGGACTTTTTCGATCGGTCCGGTGATCCGGGACTTGACCAGCACGGTCGCGAAAGCCTCAACGTTTCCAATTACTTGGATGTCCATTGGGACATTCCGGGTGGTGACCTTCGCGGTGGCCACGGGCGCGTCTCCACCGCCCTTTTTTCCGCCTCCCCTCTTGCCCTCAGCGGCGGGCTGGGGAGCACAGGATTGCAGGACTGCGAAGGTGAGGAGGAAAAACGAGGCTCTGCTCAGGGACACGAACACCACCAAAGGCTAGGCGTGAAGTACAGCGCCTATGTTACTAGACCTCGGGCGTGCGATGCCGGCATCAGCGTCCCGCTTCCGCCAGCAAGCGCTTGTACGCCTCCCGCGCGTGATTGTAGGCCTGCTCGAAGTCGCCCCGTTCATTCAGCCGGATCCGGCCCAACTTCTGCTGGTAGCATTTCTCCACCGCCGTCAGCAGCCATTCCGCGCTCGGACGCGACCGCACTCCCTTCCCGTCTACCGTCACCCACACCGGATTCGTGTGCGACGACGGCAATACCCGCAGTGCCACCCAGCTCGACCGGTCGATCTTCACATCGAACGTCATGTCGCGCGACACCCCATCGGCGTCGATCTCCCGCCGGATCACCGGCTCGCCGTTCACCAGCACCTCGAGCGGCACCTTGCGTGTGTTCCCGATGCGCGACCGCTCCAGGTCCCAGTACGGCTTCTGGTCCGCCCGCCGCGACCGGATGGACTCGTCCGGGGTCTCATCCAGCAGCGCCGCCACTTTCGCGCTCAGCTTCACGGTGCCCGGACCGCCAAGCCTCACGTCCTTGTCCGTGCCCATCTCGATCCCGTTCACGCGGAAGTCGATCAAGTGGCTCTTGCCGTCGGACACGTAGTTGCGCCCCTCGCGGAGACCGCGCGCCCAGTCCTCGTAGTCGAGCGCCTTCTGGCGGACGTAGCTGCGGCCCAGTCCCACGCGCTCGCCGTAGATGCACGGGAAATCGGTCTCGCCGCTGATACGCGCGCGGTAGCCAACATTCAGCGTGTGGTACCAGACGTTCAACTCCCACGGATACGGCGTGTCGACGGTCGAAATGAAGTCGATCAGGTTGTGCGTCACGCTCACCACGTACTCGTTCGCGCCGATCCCATCAAACGGCGGCATCTCGGCCGAAGGGAGCTTCGTGTCCTTGATCTGCAGGCCCCAGCCGGAGTGCGCGTAACCTGTGATCGCGTTCTGTGCCTTGGCCCAGCGCAGGATCGGGATCCCCCAGCTCGGCCAGTCCTCGATGCGGTGCGTGCCGGGATAATCCTGCTCGCGCAAGCCTAGCAGGCAGATGTGCCCGGTGTGCGACGACGGGTGCCCCGAGATCTCGACGTCGTACCGGATCCGGTGCTCCTTGGTCGACACCGCGTTCTCCCGCCCCTCGAAGAACGTCTTTTGGAAATACCAACCCGGACCCCAGGTGAGCACCGAGCCGATCTTGAGATCCTCGCCGAGCACGTGCCGCATCATGTCCTGCGGATAGACGCCCTCGGTGGGACGCTCATAGTGCGCGCACCCGGCGGCGTGGATGTGGTGGTCGCCCGAATACCAGCCCAGCTTCGCCGGATCGATCCACCGCTCCAGGCGGAAGGTGAGCGTCTGCGGGTTAAAATCCGGCACGTTGACCTTCTGGACGCGTTTGCGGTATTCAGGACCACGCGAGTACTCGACGGTGTACTTGCCCGGAGGCAGGGCCACCGACTCTCCATCGGCGCGGTAAACCTGCGGGTGGAAGAAGAAGTCCGGTGCGAGGCGCTTAGCCTGCGAAGGATAGACACGGTTCCGGTCGTCGCGGATCAGGAACGAGCCGGTGGTGGGCTTGTCGTCAAAGTCCAGCACCCGTAGCGTGATCTTGGCCGCGGGACGCGCCGTGAACAGGATGTCGACCTCGTTGCGGAAGCCAAGGTCCTGCGATCCCTGTCCCACATCGAACAACAGCTTGCCCTCGCGCTTGCCCGAGTCCTTTGAATAGATCGACACGACCCGGTATTCGAGCTCCAGTCCGGAAAGGTGGGCGCGCAAGGGCTGCTTGTTGAACATCTGGATGTCGAGCCATCGCATCTGGACCGCGCGGGCCGGAGAGTTCGCCAACTGGCCCATGTTTGGCGAGTCCACCGCGAGCACCGCGGTCACGCCCGCCTCGTTGTGCACCTTGACGAGAAACGTCCGCCAGCCTTGTTCGACCAGCTCCGCTTTGGCCGGTCCCTGCTGGACTTTCACGCGGCTCTCCGGATTGATGTTCACGCCCGTGAGGCAGTACTTGTCGAGGATCGCCTGGATCCGCTCGACTTCCTTCGGTCCGCCGGGCGATTCGGTGAGCTTCTTCAGTTCTGTTGAATCAGGCGCGGGCATCGGCTCTCCCAGCAGGTCGAGCGATTGCAGCACGCGCGTGACCTGTGCGGACAGTGGCTGGAATTCGACTTTGGTCACCAGCGGGAGTTCTTCAGCCGCCGCGATCAGTGCGGAACAGGCAAGCAGGATGAGGGGGCGCATGGATGTGTTGTATCACGGATAGATGAGCTTTGCAAAACTGGCCTTGATCGCGGCGCAGCTCCGGATCGAACAAACCAGTCCCGTTGGGTTCCGCGTGGACAACGGGATTTTCGCCGCCGACCACTCGATCCGCAATGGAATCGACTCCGGAACCCTGCACAAACTGACCTTCAAAGCAGCCGGAGTGTCCTTCGAGCGGACTCCCACCAACTGGATGCACTGGGCTCCCAGCATGCAGCGGACCGGAGCACGCGCCTACACCAGCATCTCGACTTGGAATCCGGTGCAAGAGTACGAGCACCAGAAGTCGGACCAGCGTCTGATCGCCACACGCGAGGGCCGGCATGCGCTCTATCCGGAGGTCCGGCTCTGGACCCGGTACGAGTACGAGGCGGGTGTCCCGTATTTTGTGTTCCACGCGATCCTGACCGTCGAGAAGCCGATCGACATGTACTGGCTGCGTGGGCAGGAGATGACCATGGATCGCTTCTTCACTCACGCGGCGTGGCCGGGCGCCGATGGCAGGCCTGTGGTGATGGACTTCGAATCCCGCAAGCCGGTGCTCGAGAAGCGCCCGGTCCCGGTGGACGCTCCGTGGATCGCATTCCTGAATCCGGAGAAGGGCTATGGCTACGGCGCGGTCGTGCTGGACTACAAGGCCACCAAGACCGCGAATCCGATGATGAGCATCAACGACGGTGCGGAGAATGGCAAGTATTGGGACCGTAGGATCATCAACCAGGTCAGCACGATGCTTGTCCCGGGCGACCGGTTTGAGGAACGGACGGCGTACGTGGTGTTCCGGTGTTCCGCTTCGAAGCTGCTCGACGAATTTCTCGATTGGGAGAAGCGGATCCGCGGCCGGAAAGACTAGAATGGACTGCAAGGCAGTGGCGTGAAGTTTCAGCGCACTGCCGGAGCAACAGGGGCACACCGGCGCCGTCCGGGATGCTGACAGCGGCCCCGTTGTGGACGCTTCCATGAAGGAGGTGTCCATTGGAATATGAAGTTGTGGTGAAGGATCTGTTCGTGCGGGACCGGCCGGTGTTGCTCACGCGGATCGCGCGCGGCAGGAAGCTCGGGCCTCCGTTGAACGTTGAGCTTGCCTTGGTCGAAGGCCGTGTTGCGGATCTGTTCTTCCGCACGGGCAAACGGAGACTGCTTCACATTGAGGTCAGACGTGGAACTCAAGGAACATGGCGGTGCGTTCAGGCGTGTACGCGCTGCTCGGCGCTGAGAAGTTCGGCGCCGATTACGTGGATACGGTGGTGCTGTATCTGGGCCGGGGCAGGCTGCGGATGCTGAACTGGCTCGACATCGGGACGGTGAGAGTCCGCTTCCGTTTGATCAACGTCAGTGAGATCAGCGCGGCCCGCCTGTTGCGGTCGAAGAATCCAGCCGACTGGGTGATCGCGATGCTGGGCAAGAACGGGACAAAGGAGCTGAGGACGATCCTGCATCGAATCCTCGCGCTGCCCGCGGAGCAACGCGGCAGGCTGGTGGCGCAGTTGATGGCGCTGTCCGGGTTGCGCGGAGTGTCGGAAAGATTGAAAATGGAGTTCAAGGCGGCTGGCATGGAAATCGATATTGAAAGCAACGTCCTACTGCGGGACATCCGCGACGCGGGTTACGCGAAGGGCTTGGCCAAGGGTTTGGCTGAGGGTGAGGCGAAGGGTGAGGCGAAGGGACAAGCCCGGCTGCTCCGCTCACTGCTTGAGTCCAAGTTCGGGAAAATGCCCGCCTGGGCGACCAAGCGGCTTGCTCAGGCAAGCGCGGACGACATCGCGAGGTGGGGTGCGAAGGTGCTCACAGCGCGGACGATCGAGAGCGCGTTAAACGGCAAATAGCTTGGTATGGAAATCGATATTGAAAGCAACGTCCTACTGCGGGACATCCGCGACGCGGGTTACGCGAAGGGTTTGGCTGAGGGTGCGACGAAGGGACAAACCCCGGCTGCTCCGCTCTCTGCTGGAGTCCAAGTTCGGGAAATTGCCCGCCTGGGCGACCAAGCGGCTTGCTCAGGCAAGCGCGGACGACATCGCGAGGTGGGGTGTGAAGGTCCTCACCGCTCGGACGATCGAGAGCGCGTTAAACGGCAAATAGCTTGGTATGGAAATCGATATTGAAAGCAACGTCCTCCTGCGGGACATCCGCGACGCGGGTTACGCGAAGGGTTTTGCTGAGGGTGAGGCGAAGGGTGAGGCGAAGGGACAAGCCCGGCTGCTCCGCTCTCAGCTGGAGTCCAAGTTCGGGAAATTGCCCGCCTGGGCGAACAAGCGGCTTGCTCAGGCAAGCGCGGACGACATCGCGAGGTGGGGTGCGAAGATCCTCACCGCCCGGTCGATCGACAGCGCGCTAAACGGCAAATAGCTGAAACACGCGCATCCCAGTTGACGGCGGGAAACCGCTGTCCGACAATCGAGTCTGATGCTCCGGCCAACCACCCTGGCAGCGACCGCGGCTCTTGGCATTGCCTTGGGACAACAGGATCCCCGCGCAGCCCTCGACCGCCAGTTCACCCGCAGCGTCCGGCCCTTCCTCAAAACATACTGCGTCACCTGCCACGGCGGACCCCAGCCAGCCGCCCAAATGGACCTCAGCGGATTCACCACCCTCTCCGCCCTGATGCAGGATGGCCGCCGCTGGAGCCAGATCCTGGAGCGTCTCGAAGCGGGCGAGATGCCGCCCAAGGAGGCGCGGCGTCCGCCGCCGCAGGAGCTTCGCGCCACCGTCCAGTGGTTCCATGCCGTCCGCGATCACGAAAGACGCCGCAACGCGGGCGACCCAGGCGTAGTGCTGGCCCGCCGCCTCAGCAACGCCGAGTACAACTACTCGATTCGCGATCTCACCGGCGTCGACATCCGCCCCGCCCGCGAATTTCCAGTCGACCCCGCCAACACCGCGGGTTTCGACAATTCCGGCGAAACGCTGACGATGTCGCCCACCCTCCTGAAAAAGTACCTGGCCGCCGCCCGTGAAGTGGCCAGCCACATGTATCTCAAGGAAGATGGATTCGCCTTCGCGCCCCATCCAATGCTGGTGGAAACCGATCGCGACAAGTTCGCGGTGCACCAGATCATCGACTTCTACCACCAGCAGAACACCGACTACGCCGATTACTTCCAAACCGCCTGGCGCTTCCGGCACCGGGCCGCGCTCGGCGAGCCTCAGGCGACACTGGCCAGCCTCGCGCAACGGCACCGGGTCAGCGCCAAGTACCTATCCACCGTGTGGGCGGCGCTCGAGACCGCCGAAGACGTTGGTCCGCTCGCGAAGCTGCAGTCAATGTGGCGGACACTGCCCGGTCCGAAGACGGGTGCGCCGGACGCGGCGCGGGCCGGGTGCGAGGAGATGCGGGCCTACGTCGCCCGGGTGCGCAAGAAGGTCGAGCCGAGGTTCATCAACATCACCGCCGGACCCATCGGCGCGGCCTGGCAGCCCTTGTTGATCTGGAAGAACACGCAGTACGCGACACACCGCCGGAAATTCGATCCCCGCCAACTGCAGGTCGAAGGCGAGCCGCCGTTCAATCAGAAGGATGTAGTTGAGCCCGAATGGGACAATCCATTCGGTCCGGGCAAGACGATCCTGGTGGAGAATCCGCCCGGCGATCCGGATCTGGCCGTTCCCGCCGGCCAACGCGCGCGCTACGAAGCGGCTTGGGGACGGTTCTGCGCCGTCTTTCCGGACATGTTCTACAAAGAGTCCCGCGGGCGGAACTACTTCCTCACCGGCCGCGATGAAGGACGCTACCTCAGCGCGGGCTTCCACAATGTGATGGGCTACTTCCGCGATGACCAGGCGCTCTACGAGTTGCTGCTGGACCGCCCGCGGCAGGCGGAACTGGACCGCATGTGGCGCGAGATGGATTTCGCCGCCTCCATCAATATCCGCACCTACGTCGAATTCGCCAAGCTGGGAACCCGCGGAACGCGCGATGACTTCAAGGACGGCGAGCCAGAAGTCCGCGAGATCGAAGTGGAGCAAATCATCGCCGAACCCAAGCTCAGGAAACTCGAGGCGGATTACCTCGAAATGGCCAAGGCCGGAAGCGGCGTCGCCAAGCAGGCGATCCGCAGCTTCTTCAACTCCGCCAGTACCAGCATCGGATGGGTGAAGCAAGCCCGCAAGGACGCCGAGCCCAGCCACCTGCGCGCACTGGCCGGTTTTGCCGCCCGCGCCTACCGCCGGCCGTTATCCGATGCCGATCGCGCCGACCTGATCTCCTTCTATCGCGAAGTCCGCGAGCGCTACGGGCTGGACCACGAGAGCGCGGTCCGCGAGGCGATCGTGCTGATCCTCACATCCCCCAAGTTCTCCTACCGCGTCGACATGGCCCAAGCCCCCGCTGGAGTCCAGCCTCTGCCGGATGCCGGTCTCGCCAGCCGGCTCAGCTATTTCCTGTGGTCGAGCCTGCCGGACCAGGAACTGATGCGCCACGCCGCGGCCGGCGATCTTCACAGACCCGCGATCCTCAAAGCCCAGGCGCGGCGCATGCTGCGGGACCCGCGCGCCCGCGCACTCGCGGTGGAGTTCGGCGGCAACTGGCTCGACTTCCGCGATTTCGAGCAGCTCGCCACGGTCGACCGCGAGCGCTTTCCCGCATTCGACGACGAGCTGCGGAAGGCGATGTTCGAGGAGCCGGTCCGCTTCCTGCTCGACGTGTTCCAGAACAACCGTTCCATCCTCGACCTTCTGTATGGCCGCCACACATTCGTGAACCCGGTCCTCGCGCGCCACTACGGGATGCCGGTCAGCGGGACCGCCGCAAGCGATTGGATCCGCGTGGATGACGCCGGTCCCTACGGCCGCGGCGGCCTCCTCCCGATGGCCGCGTTCCTGACAAAGAACGCGCCGGGCCTGCGGACCAGTCCGGTAAAGCGTGGCTACTGGGTGGCCAAGAGGATCCTCGGCGAGGAGATCCCGCCGCCGCCCCCCACGGTTCCGGAGCTGCCGGCGGACGAGGCCAAGATGGACCTGCCCCTGCGCCAGATGCTGGAGCGTCACAGGTCTGACCCCGGCTGCGCCGCCTGCCACGCGCGATTCGACTCCTTCGGGTTGGCCTTTGAAAAATTCGATCCAGTGGGCAGGCAGCGGACCTCCGACCTGGGCGGACGGACGGTGGATGCCCGTGCCACGTTCCCGGGAGGCGTCGAAGCCGAGGGACCGCGGGGGCTCCAGCAGTACATTCACGGCCGGCGCGAGGCGGGCTTCGTGCGCGGCTTCACCGGCAAGCTGTTGGCCTATGCCTTAGGACGCAGTCTGGCGCTCTCCGACGACCTCCTGATCGAGGAGATCAGCCGCAAGCTCGGCAAGGACGGCTGCTGTTTTGAGACCGTGATTGATAGTATTGTTACGAGCCGCCAGTTCCTCAACAAGCGCGGCCGGGAGGACAGGTGATCGCATCATGAGAACGTCCCGAAGAACATTTCTCCGCGGCGCAGGCGTGACCATGGGCCTGCCGTGGCTCGAGTCGCTGGCCGCCGCCACTCCGCCGCCCCAGCGCTTTGCCGTGTTGTTCATGGGGACGGGCATCAGTCCGGGGCGCTGGTGGGCGAAAGGATCGGGCGTCGGAATGGAGCTCGGCGAATCGCTGAAGCCGCTCGAACCGTTGAAGGCGAAGATCAACGTGATTGACGGCCTGTTCAACAAGTGGGCAACGGGCCAGGGGATCCATCCCGCGATGACTGGCAACATGTTGTCCGGCGTGCCGATTCGCAAGGGGTCGATCATCCAGGGCGGGATCACCATTGACCAGGTGCTGGCCAACCGGATCGGGCAGGAGTCGCCGCAGCCAAGTATGGTGCTGGCCTGCGAGCGTGCCATGACCGGGTTCCACGAGTCGAATTTTTCGAACGCCTACAGCTCGCACATTTCCTGGCAGAGCAGCGATTCGCCCGTGCCCAACGAGATGTACCCGTCGCTCGCCTTCGACAGCCTGTTCGAGAATGGCGGCAGGCTGCGCAACACGAGCGTGCTGGACCGGGTGAAGGACCACGCGGTGGCGCTCGGCGGCAAAATCAGCTCCACCGACAAGATCAAGCTGGACGAGTACCTGGCGAGCGTTCGCGAAGTGGAGCGCGGCATCGAGCGGATGCGGACGGACAAGGACAAGGCCGAAGAGCGGGCCAGCGGCGCGGGGCGTCCCCTCTCCGCGATGAAGCGGCCGCAGGACGGCCTGCCCGAGGACATCCGCGACCATACACGCCTGATGTGCGATATCATCGCCCTCGGGTTTCAGACGGACAAAACACGCGTCGCGTCGCTGTTGCTGGCGCGCGACCTGTCGGCGCTCTACTATCCGTTCCTCAACGTCGGCAAGCAGCATCACGGAGCATCCCATTACGACACCGAGGCTGACTATCAGAAGATCGTTCTGTTCCACGTGAGCCAGCTTGCCTACCTGGCGCAACGGCTGGATTCGATGCGCGAGGGGGAGAGCAGCGTGTTGGATCACAGTTGCCTGCTGTTCCTGTCGAACATGTGGTCCGGGACCAAGCACGACAACAAGAAGGTGCCGGTGGTCACCATTGGAGGCCTGGGAGGCAAGCTGAAAACCGGCAGGGCGCTGGACTATTACGATTCGGGTGATGAGAACCGCAAGTTGTGCGGGTTGTACCTGGGCCTCATGGACCGGATGGGAGTCGAGCTGGCGGAGTTCGGAGACGCGAAGGCGCGGCTGGCGGGGCTTTGAGCCGCCAAAAAATCTCTCCGCGCATGAGCACAATCCGCTGCCCCAACCGAATGGAGAGTTTCCACCAGGGCTTCCAATCCGAACATCGGGCGCGACGGAGGACCTATCAACCGGTTCTACTTGGCGTCACGCAACAGGGCGGCCCAATTCTGGATAATCACCATCTGGTCACGGGCCTGGGTGCCGGACTCGGGTTCGAGGACCAGGAACCGCTGTCCGTCGAGCGTTTGGAGATTGAATATGCCGTCGACACTAGCCCAAGTTCGTCACCTGAAGGGGTAAGAAGGCGGCAAGCCCTTTAGAATCAGTCTAGGCAGTGGCCGAGTCTACACTACATTCGCCGTGGGCTCTCAAGACGATCCGGGAGTGTCAGGCCGAGC
>VFZX01000013.1 GCA_016871015.1 Acidobacteriota bacterium
TCCTATGGCCTGCGCACTTACCGCGTCATGGAACTCTCGCTTTATCACAACCTTGGCTGCCTACCCGAGCCGCCAGCTACCCACAGATTTTGCTGAGGAGGCGCTTTGTTGTTGAGTCCATTGGCGAAGCTGCCTTATCACACCGCGTATGCGATCTGGCAGTCACTGAGCCTGGTCCTGGTGTTGGCATTCTTGTATCTATATGCCCGGGAGTGGCCGGAGACGGTTGTGCTGGCGGCAACTTCCGTGCCGTTGCTGATTAACTTCACCAATGGCCAGGATGTGGGGATTGCCGCGGCGCTGACGGGATTCGCGTTCCTGCTGATCCGGCGCGGAAACGATTTCGCCGCGGGATTGCTGCTGAGCCTGTGCTCAATCAAGTTCCACCTGTTCATCCTGGTCCCGCTGGTGTTTGTTTTCCACCGGAAGTGGCGCGTGTTGCAGGGCGGCCTGGCGGGTGGCGCGGTGCTCTGGGGACTGTCGGTCGCCGCGGCCGGATTCGCCTGGCCCAAGGCGTTCCTGGGGATGGCGTCGAACCCCGGGATTCACCTGTCGCCGGAACGGATGACGACGTTCCGGAACCTGACGTTCCTGCTGGCGGGCCAGGAAAATCTGGCGGTCGAGATGGCGATGAATATCGCCGGTGCGCTGTTGGTCGCCTATCTGGTATGGCGGATCCGGAATCTGGAAACCGCGGTGGGGGTGGCGTTGACCGGCGGACTGCTGGTGTCGCACCACGCTTACTCGCAAGACCTGCTTCTGCTCCTGGTGGCGGCGGTGCTGTTCGCGACTGGCGGGGCGTCGCGCGCATTGCTCGGGACGACGATCGCTGTGGGGCTGCCGCCGACGGCGTTCCTGCTGCTGTTCGCGCGTCCCTACAGCACGTTTGTACCGCTGATGCTGGTGGCGATTCTGATGGTGGCCTTGGTCATTGAGGTCCCGCGCGGCCAACAGAGCCCGGGCTGAGTCAATACCCCGGGGGGTACTACGCCTTCGATCCCAGCAGGCGCGCCGGCAGTGTCAGCACGGCCCACAACAGCTCGAGCACGCCGCCGACCGCGATCCCGACAATGCGGAAGGGCAGCAGGATCAACCAGACGATCGGGTACAGCACCAGCGCCAGCAATGCCAGCGGCCAGCACAAGATAAACAGGATCAGCCAGAGCAGGAATTTCACCATGTCCCCACCTCCGATACTTCAATACGCATCTGGGGCACGGGAAGTTCCACCTGTCAGGCTCCAGTGCTCCACAGGACCGCCGCGCTCACAAGCCACCTCGCCCTTGCGTTCCAGGTAGGCGAGATGCGCCATCACCTCAAACAGCGCGAACCGGTGCTGGAACGGACTCAACGCCCGCTGCCAGAGCCGCTCCACCATCTGCTGCGCGGTGGTATCGCCGGCCCCGATCGCCTCCAAAACCGCCGCGCACCGCTGGCGGTGATGCTCGGCCAGATGCCGGCAACGCCCGGCGAGCCCCGTGAACTCGTCGCCGTGTGACGGCACAACCCGGACCACATCCAAACCCGCAACCTTGTCCAAAGAATCGAGATACGCGCCTAGCGGATCCCCATTCTCCATCCAGGCGATGTTCGGGGAGATCGCCTCCAGCACGTGATCGCCCGAAATCAGGATCCGCTGCTGCGCATGGCAAAGGCAGAGGTGGCCGGGTGCGTGGCCCGGAGTCGCGACGACATGCCAGCCGTCCAGCCTGGTACCTTCCTCGATCGCGGTGACGGCCTGCGCCGGGCGGAACGTCCCGGCCATCGCACGGAACG
The DNA here is from genome assembly GCA_016871015.1 of Acidobacteriota bacterium. GTDB lineage: Bacteria > Acidobacteriota > Terriglobia > Bryobacterales > Bryobacteraceae > SYLY01. Next base: position 1,777 of record VFZX01000013.1, read on the forward strand.
AGTCCGTGATCCGCGCCACCTCGGCGGGAGCAGCCCCACGACAACAGCCACGGATCCAGCACCTCCGGCGTGTCGACGTAGGTCTGAAAGCGGCCAAGGTACTCGATCTCCCTGCCGTGCATCAGGACCGGCGCGTCCGTGAGCGCCGCGATCCGCGCCGAGTTTCCGGCATGATCCGGGTGTGCATGTGTGTGCAGGACGCGCGTGATTCCGCTCCATCCGATGCCGATCTCGCGAAGACCGCCGTCCAGAATCTGGAACGCCTCATCCGTGCCATAGCCGCAATCCACCAGCGTGACGCCATCGCTGCCGCGGATCACAAACACGTTGACGTGGTTCAACTCAAGGTGGAACGGCAGCCGGATCCGCCAAAGACCGGGCGCAAGTTCGAGGACAGGGCTCACCCGGCCGCCTCATCGGCGTGATAGGAGCTTCTCACCAGGGGTCCGGCCTCGACATGCGCGAAACCCATCCGGTAGCCCTCGCGGCGGTATTCGGCGAACTCTTCGGGCGGCACATACCGCAGAACCGGAAGATGCTTCGCCGATGGCCGCAGGTATTGGCCCAGCGTCAGGATGTCGACTGAGCTGGACCGCAAGTCGCGCATCACTCCCATCACTTCTCCGGGCGTCTCACCCAGTCCGAGCATCACACCACTCTTGGTGGGAATCTCCGGACGCAGCCGTTTTGCATAGGCAAGCATGTCGAGCGACCGCTCGTAACGCGCGCCCAACCTGACTTGCCGGTAGAGCCTCGGCACCGTCTCCGTGTTGTGATTGAGCACATCCGGCCGCTCGGCCATCACGGTCTCCAGGGCCTCGTGGGAGCCTTGAAAATCGGGCACGAGGACTTCGACGCGGCACCCCGGAATCCGTTCGCGGATGGCGCGGATGGTGAGGGCGAACAGCAGCGCTCCGCCGTCTTTGCGGTCGTCGCGGTTGACGCTGGTGACAACGGCATAGCGGAGTCCCATGGCGGCGGCGGCTTCGGCCACACGGCGCGGCTCGTCGAGGTCCACGGGGAGCGGCGCGCCTTTCTGAACCGCGCAGAATCCGCAGCGCCGGGTGCAGACGTTGCCCAGGATCATGAAGGTCGCGGTGCGGCGGTTCCAGCAGTCGCCGACATTGGGGCAAGCGGCGCTCTCGCAGACCGTGTGGAGGTCCAGCCGGGTGATCAGTTCCTTCAGCTCGCGATAGTTTTTGCCCGCCGGAGCCGGGGCGCGCAACCAGCCCGGACGGGCGGTCGGCTGAGGTTCAATGCTAACGAGCACGGGAACTTCTATTTTAGCTCCGCGAGGCGGTTTTCGAGGATCCGCTGGGGGTGGAAGCCGCGCAGGCGTACGTGGCGGGCGATGGCTTCGTCCAGCGCGGCGGCGGGGGCGAGTCCGATGAGCTCGCTTTCGGCGATCGCGATCCTGAGGCGGGCGGCCTCCTGCGCGACCGCGTCGAAAGCCGTCCGGATGGGCGTGACTTCGAAGTCAGTCAGGTTCATTGAGACCTGAACGAGACCGTTCAGGCGGAGGCCGAGCGCCTTCACGCAGCGCAGTCCACCGGAAGACTCGCGGATCCGGCCGGCGATCTCCCGTGCGGCGTCGAGATCTTCCGAGTGCAGATTGACGTTAAACGCGATGAGAAACTTGCGCGCTCCGATGGCGACGGCGCCGGCGGTTGGGTGGAGACCCGGCCCGCCGGTGTCGGGCGCGCGTTCCGGATCCGTAAGAGCGGTGGTCCGCAAGCCTTCGAACTGGCCGTGGCGGATCCAGGCAAGGTTGCGACGGTCCGGGCGCAGGGCGGCGGACTCGTAGAAGTAAGATGGAATCCGGTGGCGGTCCCAGATCTGCTGGCCGGCGCGATGGGCCAGGTCGATGCAGACCTCCATCGGAGTTCCGGCGAGGGGGACAAAGGGGAGCACATCGAGTGCCCCGATCCTCGGGTGGACTCCCGAGTGCCGGGTGAGGTCGATGCGGGCGGCAGCCATCCCCGCGAGGCGGACGGCGGCTTCGAGGATGGATTCCGGGGGACCGGCCAGGGTGAGGACACTGCGATTGTGGCTGGCATCGCCGGAGTGGTCGAGCAGAGTGACGCCGGGGGTGGAGCCGGCGCAACGGGCGAGGGCGGAGATGACGTTAGGGTCCTTGCCTTCTGAGAAGTTGGGGACACATTCCACTGTGGCGGCGGGCATTCAGCCGTCCACGCGCGAGCGAATCGCGTTTTCCGGGTAGAGGCTCGTGGATCTCAAAATCCGTCTCTCAATGCGCCGTCTAGCCCTTCATATCCACCACCGCCTCGGTGATCTGCCCCAAGTACTTCCCGTTCCGCACGACATCTGCCGCGATCGCAAACCGCGGACCCGGCGCGACCCAGTCCCTAGGAATCGCCACGGTCACATTCCGCGTCACCTGGCCGCGCGGGGGGACCTCCACCGTCAACGCTTCCTCGCTCACCGTCCATTCCGACGGCAGCGTCAACGCGATTTCCGCCTTCATCGGCTCCGCGTAGTAATTCCGAACGTGGACCTGGATCGTGTGCCGTTCCCCCGGCGCCGCGAGCAGTTGATATGGGTACAGCCGCACCCAACTCGGATCCAGTCCGAAGTCGGTCTCCCGCTCCGGCAGCAGATCAAAGAACAACTGCTGCTGGCGGCGGAACTTCTGCTCGGTGGCGAGCAGGATGGAGCGGTCCACCGGATAGGGCGTCCCGTGTCCCGGACAAATCACTTCCGGCTCGCGGTCGATCAGGTTCCGGATGCTCTTCAAGTGGCTGTCATTCTCGACGTGGTTCCGGAAGATCAGGTTGTGGCGCAGCGTCCCGTCGTTGCGCGGATTCGGGAAGAACGCGTCGCCGGTGAACGCGGCCTTCTTCCCGTCGATGGTGACGAACAGCGCCATCTGGTATTCGGTGTGGCCAGGCGAGTGCTTGATCTCGAAGTCGAACTCCTCCCAGCGGAACCGTTCGCCGTCCTTGAAGGCGCGGTCCACCTGGAACGGCTCGCCGAGGATGCAGCCCAGGTTGTATCCACGCGGATTCTGGAACACGTCGAGCATGTTCTCGTAGCACCAAACCTTGGCGCCGAGGTGGCGCTTCAAGTGCGGGAATCCATTCATGTGATCGTCGTGCATGTGGCTGGGCATGGCGACATCGACGGCCTTGAGTCCGAACTCGCGGCGCAGCCGGTCGACCGAGTGCTCCTGGAAGCGCATCCGGTCAGTGGGCGCGGTCGCCCGCTCGAAGTTGCCGAAGTGATTCCCGAAGCGGATCCGTAGTCAATGAACATCGCCTTGCCGGACTGCGACAGGATCGCGTAGAAAGAAGACGTCGTCGTGTAGTGGCAGATCAGATGGCGGCTCACCACTTGTGGCCTGCCTTCCTCGGACGGATTGTTGCCGGTCTGGAACTTGTAGTAATCGGTGAGCCGCTCGATCGTGTGGCGGATGCCTGGTCCGGGATCGGAGAGCGGCTCTCCGTGCGAGGGACAGACGAGCGCGGGCTTCAGCTCTTCGAGGCGCGAGAGCGAGAAGATCCCGAGGTCGATGCCCTCCGCGCCGCCGTAGTTCACCTGGGTGTCATAGAGGTTGACGATCTTGCCGGGCGCGAACATCAGGTCGCCGGTGAAGGCCACCTTCTGGTTGTCGACCGTGCCGACGAGCGAGATCGATCCGAGCGTGTGGCCCGGCGTGGGCAGCACGAAGAATTCGGTCTTGCCCCAGCGGAACGTTGCGTAGTCGTGCAGGATGCCCGCGACAGGAACGTCCTCGGTCAGCGTGTTGAAGTCATTGCGGACGTAGTAGAGGTGGAACACGCGCCGGTTGCGCCAGAAGTTGCGCGCGTCGGCGAACAGGTGCTTTTCGTGCGCGGGCACGGCGATCGGAATTTTGCGCGCGGCGGCCTTCCAGTCGCCCTGGCATTGGTCGCGATGGTGGTGCGTGTGCAGGATGTGGTCCACCTGGGAGATCCCCATGCCTTGCAGGTGGTCGAGGATCTTGCCCGATCCGAAGTCGATCAGCACGCAGCGGCTGCCATCGCGGACCACGAACACGTTGCAGGTGTCCTCGAACATCCACAAGTTGTCGGTGATCTTGCGCGGCGCGCCCTTGGGAGAGAAGCGCGTGCGGCGGTAGGGCCTTGGTTCGGCGATCGGGGGAGGAGGCGCGGGAGCGGCGGCCGCCGTGGCGGGGGTGGCGGCGAGTCCGGCGGACTTGAGAAAGGAACGGCGGGATTTCATGCAACAAATGATATCCCACGTGCACAATGGAGAAATGTATATCGTACTGGTGTCGGTCCGTGTGAAGCCGGACTCGGTCGAGGCGTTCAAGCAGGCCACGGTGGACAACGCACGCAACAGCGTCCTTGAACCGGGGATCGCGCGGTTCGACGTGATTCAGCAGCAGGATGATCCGGCACGATTCGTGCTGGTGGAAGTCTATCGCGACGTCGCCGCCACCACCGCGCACAAGGAGACGGCGCATTACGCGCGCTGGCGTGACACCGTGGCGCCCATGATGGCGGAGCCGCGCACGTCGCTCAAGTACGCGAACGTGTATCCGGAGGACTGGCGTTGACGGGATCCCGGTTCGAGTTCTGCACTCCAGGCCGGATCGTTTTCGGACGCGGGTGCAGCGCGGACCTGGCGGCCGCGGCGACGCAGTACGGCACGCGCGGGCTGATCGTCACCAGCAGCCTGGCGCGGCTTGAGGGAATCGCGTTGCCGGAGGATTGGCCGGTGGCGCTGGTCCGGGGCGAGCCTGCGGTCGAGGATGTCCGGCGCTGCGTGGCGGCCGGACGCGATTGCGACGTCGTGTTGGGGATCGGTGGCGGATCCCCGATCGACGCAGCGAAGGCGGCGGCGGTCCTGTTGACCAACGGTGGAGATCCGCTCGACTACATGGAAGTGGTGGGCGCGGGCAGGACGATCGAGAAGCCAGGGCTGCCATTGATCGCGGTTCCGACGACCGCCGGTGCGGGCGCCGAAGCCACGCGCAATGCGGTGATCAAATCCACCGCGCATCGCGTGAAGGCGAGCATTCGTGGGCAGCACTTGTTCGCCAAGGTTGTGCTCGTGGATCCGGCGCTGACCCGCGACCTGCCGCCCGCCGTAACAGCCGCCACGGGTATGGACGCGCTCACGCAGTTGATTGAGCCGCTGGTCTCGCCGCGCTGCAGTCCAATGGTCGCGGCGTACTGCAGGGAAGGCATCCCGGCCGTGGACCGCTGGTTACGCGTGGCCGTCAACGACGGATCGAACCTGGACGCGCGGGAGGGCATGAGCCTCGCGGCACTGCTCGGAGGAATCGCACTGGCGAACGCGGGACTTGGCGCGGTGCACGCGTTCGCCGCACCGATCGGTGGCGAGTTCGATGCTCCGCACGGCGCAGTGTGTGGGGCGTTGCTGCCTCACGCGATTCGCGTTAACGTGCGGGCACTCCGTGAGCGGGACCCCGGGAATCGCGCGATTGAAGCCTTCGGCGAAGCCAGTGCGCTCGTCAACGCTCTTCTCCACGATGTCAGCGTGCCGCCGCTTGGCGCCTACGGAATCAGGCCGGAGCAGGTGCCCGGATTGTGCCAGAAGGCCGCCGTGGCGTCGAGCATGAAGACCAATCCGGTGGCGCTCACCCCGGCCGAGATGTCGGAGATCCTCACCGCCGCCTTATAATCGAGAAGAACATGTGGATCCTGTTGCTGCTGTCCGTGGCGCTCGCCGCGGCTCCGGTGGACTTCGCGCGAGACGTGTATCCGGTGCTTGAAAAGAACTGCCACGGCTGCCATGGCGCGAAGTCGCAAATGGGACGGCTGCGGTTGGACTCGGCCGCCGCGCTCAAGCAGGGCGGACAGTCCGGCATGGTGGCCGTGGCGGGGAATCCGGGTGGCTCGTTGTTGATCAAACGGGTGGCCGCGGGTGAAATGCCGCCCACGCGGGACAAGCTGAGCTCGGGACAGGTCGCGGTGCTGCGGCAGTGGATTGAAGAAGGCGCAGTGTGGCCCGCAGGCGTGGGCTCAGCGGACGCCTCGGTAGCGGCGCACTGGTCCTATGTGCGGCCGGTGAAGAAGCCGCTTCCCGCGGGACGTGCGTCGAACGCGGCCGACCGGTTCATCCACGCGCGCCTGGCACGCGAGGGACTAAATCCTTCGCCCGAAGCGCCGCGCGAGACGCTCCTGCGGCGCTTGTCGCTCGATCTCACCGGACTTCCGCCCACGCTCGCCGAGCTCGACGCGTTCCTGGCGGACTCCTCGCCGCGCGCGTACGAGCGGCAAGTGGACCGCTTGCTCGAGTCGCCCCGCTTCGGAGAACGCTGGGCGCAGTGGTGGCTGGATCTTGCGCGCTACGCCGACACCAACGGATACGAGTCCGATGAGCCGCGCTCGAACTGGCCGTGGCGCGACTGGGTGATCGGCGCGTTCAACCGCAATCTGCCGTTCAGCCAGTTCACCATCGAGCAGCTTGCGGGGGACCTGCTGCCGGACCGCACCGAGGATCAGCTCATTGCCACCGGCTTCCACCGCAACACGCTCATCAATTCGGAAGCCGGGTCGAAGGACGACGAGTTCCGCGACGCCGCGGTGAAGGATCGTGTGGAGACCACGGCCACCGTCTGGCTCGGGTCGACGATCGGCTGCGCGCAGTGCCACAACCACAAGTACGATCCTTTCACGCAGCGTGATTTCTACCGCTTCTACGCGTTCTTCAACAACACCGCCGAGAGTTCGATCCAGTTGAGCGAGGAGCATCGGGTGTTTCATGGTGACACCGCGGAACTGGCGGCCCGGCGCGCGAAGTGGGAGCCGTTGCGGAAGATCCTTGACACGCCAACACCGGAGCTCGAAGCCGCGCAGGTGGAATGGGAACGCGGCTACCGGGCTGGCCGCGCGGAGGTGGACGCTTCGTGGAAACCGCTGGCGGGCGGCGGTGAGCAGACGATTGAGACCACGACTCCGGTGCGGTTCACCGCACTGCGGTTCAACGAGCCCGCGGGCGATGCGGCCGTCGAGGCCTGGACCGCTGAAGCCCTCGAACAGGATCGCCGCGCGGAGTCCACCAATCCAGTGTGGGGTGCCTGGAATCAAGCCGGTCCGTTTGAAGCGGACTCGCCGGAGATCGCACATGCGACGGCGTGGCCTCCTGAAAAGGCGGCCGGTGGCGCCGTCGCGATCGATGATTCGTGGCGTCCGCGTCCGGACCTGCCTGACGGGGCGTTTTACGGGCTCGACGGCTACGTCTGCTCGGTCTACCTGCACCGGACCGTGACTTCGCCGCAGGCCCAGCGGATCCGTGTCGGTGTAGCGTCGTTGCTGGGCGTCAAGGTGTTCCTGAATGGCGTGCAAGTGCTGGCATCGGGAGCGCTCGAACCGGTGGAGGAGCAGCGCGGACTGATCGATCTCGATCTGCGGGCGGGGGTCAACCATCTCCTGCTCAAGTACACGAACGGACCTGGATATTTCCGCTACTACTTCAAGTCGCGTGTGAATGCGAGCCATACGGTCCGCCCGGCGCACCGCTCGCCCGACGGCAAGACCCTGCTGTTCGATGCCGAAACCATCGCGGCGCGAGTACGCATCAAGTTCGCGCGCAAGCCGAAACAGGAAGTGCACGTGATGTTTTCGGCGCTTCCGGTGTCCCAACTGCTCGATTCCGTCCTGCTGGCGCCCGACGCCTCAGCCGCCGACGTGGCGAAGCACTATCGGTGGCATTCGCCCGCGCTTGCCCGGGTCCGCGCCGGGTACGATCAGGCCAAAGCGGAGTTCGACGCGTTTTTCCGGAAGCACTCTTCCGACACGCTGGTGATGCGCGAGCTGTCGCCGATGCGCGAGAGCTTCGTCCAGCAGCGTGGCAACTTCCTGACGAAGGTGGAGCCGGTGCAGCCCGGAGTCCCTGCTGTCCTGCCGGGGATCGACTCCGCCCGGACGCTGAACCGGCTGGATTTGGCGCGTTGGCTGGTTTCGCCTGAGAATCCGCTGACCGCGCGCGTCACTGTGAATCACATCTGGCGTGCGCTGTTTGGACAGGGGATCGTCAAGACCGGTGAGGACTTCGGCTCTCAAGGCGACCGTCCCGTGCATCCTGAATTGCTCGACTGGCTCGCCGTCGATTTCGTCGAGCGCGGCTGGGACTTCAAGGCGTTCCTCAAACAGATCGTGATGTCGGAGACCTACCGTCAGTCTTCGCGTAGCGACCCCGCGCGGCTGGCCAAGGATCAGGACAACCGGCTGCTCTCCCGCGGCGCCCGGTTCCGGCTGTCCGCCGAGTCGATCCGCGATGTGACGCTCGCATCCGCCGGTCTGCTATCGGCGAAGACCGGTGGCCCGAGCGTGTTTCCGCCCCTGCCCGCCGCCGTGTTCGAGAACCTGTTCATCGAAACCGGATTCCAGGCTTGGCCCACGTCCACGGGCGAGGATCGCTACCGGCGCGGCTTGTACACCTTCTACAAGCGCACCGCGCCATATCCGACGTTCCAGACGTTCGACGCACCGGAACGCGCGGTCTGTACGGTGGACCGGCCTCGATCGAACACTCCGCTGCAGGCACTGACGGCGCTGAACGACGAGGTATTCGTCGAGGCGGCGCGGGCCCTCGCGGCGCGGCTCGAAGGCGGATCCGCCCGCGAACGGATCCGGCACGGATTCCGTATCGTCACTTCGCGCTACCCGTCACCGGCGGAGATGCAGCAGTTGCAGGAGCTGTTTGACCGGACCGCATCGCGCTACCGGTCCGATCCGGCCGCGGCCCGCAAGCTGTCTCCGGGGGCTCCGGATCTCGCGCCCTGGGTGGTCGCGGCCAACGTGCTATTAAACTTGGATGAGGCGGTGACCAGGGAATGATGGACCGGCGGCACTTTCTGAAGGCATCGACAACCGGCATCGGCGCGATGGCGGTGTCGCGGCTGTCCGGCGCGCCGGGTCCGCACTTTGCGGCCAAGGCAAAGTCGGTGATCTACCTCTGCATGTCGGGCGCGCCGTCGCAGCTTGACCTGTTCGACTACAAGCCCAAGCTCAAGGAGATGAGCGGACAGAAGGTCCCGCAAAGCTTGATCGAGGGCGAACGGTTCGCGTTCCTCTCCGGGCAGCCGTCGCTGCTCGGCACGCCGTTCCAGTTCCAGCGCCAGGGGCAGGCGGGCCACTGGATCAGCGAGGTGCTTCCGCACACCGCGCGGATCGCCGACGAGATCAGCTTCATCTACTCGATGCGGACCGATCAGTTCAACCACTCGCCCGCCGAGTTGCTGATGTTCACCGGACACGCGCGCCCGGGGCGTCCGTCGATGGGGGCGTGGATCAACTACGGCTTGGGAAGCGAGTCGAGCGATCTGCCGGGGTTCGTGGTTCTGCTGTCGGGGCGGCCGGGACGGTGCGGGTCCGGCTGTATTGGCTCGGGATTCCTGCCGACGCAGTACCAGGGAGTCACGTTCCGCTCGTCGGGCGATCCGGTGTTGTCGCTGTCGAACCCGGATGGAATGTCCGGTGAGATCCGGCGCGACTCGCTTGACGCCCTGCGCGGATTGAACCAGCAGAAGCTGGATCAGTGCGGGGATCCCGAGATCGCCACGCGGATCGCGTCGTATGAGATGGCTTACCGGATGCAGAGCTCGGTGCCGGAGTTGATGGACATCTCGAGGGAGCCGACACACATCCACAAGCTGTACGGGACGCAGCCGGGCAAGAAGAGCTTTTCGAACAACGCGTTGCTTGCGAGGCGGCTGGTGGAGCGGGGTGTCCGTTTCGTGATGCTGAATCACGGCGAGTGGGATCACCATGGGGGTCCGCGGATCAACTTGGTCCAGCACTTTCCGCGGATTTGCGCGGAGGTGGACCAGGGTTCGGCGGCGCTGGTGGCGGATCTCAAGCAGCGCGGACTGCTGGAGTCGACCATCGTGGTGTGGGGCGGCGAGTTCGGGCGGACTCCGATGCTGCAGGGCGCGGCCAATGAGCCGCTGCTGGGACGGGATCATCACCGCAGCTTCGCGTTGTGGCTGGCAGGTGGTGGGATCAAACCCGGGGTCCAGTACGGGGCGACGGATGAGTTGGGCTACAGGGCGGCGGCGGACCCGGCCACGGCGCATGATCTCCAGGCGACGCTGCTGCACTGCCTGGGTCTCGACCACTCACGGCTGACGTTCCGGTTCCAGGGCAGGGATTACCGGTTGACGGATGTGCATGGCGAGGTGATCAGGAGGCTAGTGGCATGAAGAACGCTGACTTCGATGTTTTGGCCCGAGAGATGGGCTTGTCCGCCGAAGGGATCGACCTTGGCAGTTTGGGAGGTCCTCATGGTTGCAGAGGCGAACGAGAACGATCTCGCCGCCACCGCCGAGCACCTGGATTGGCCGTCGACGCGCGTTGAGCAGGCGCTCGCATACGCGGACGCGTTTCCGAGTGAAGCAGCCAGCATTCTTGCGCGGAATCAGCAGATGAGTTGGAAGGACTTAAAGCGATGCTGCCGCCGGGAATGTTCGTCGAGTCCACCTCCGGGTAGCAGCTGGACGAGCACATCCGGTCTTGGTCATGTACCTTCCGCGCGCCGCCTCACCGTAGTCGAGCACCGCCGCCAGGCTAACTAAAAGAGGATCTTCATTACCAACACCACCTGCCGGGTGGCGTTGTTCTGCGCTGGATTGAGTTGCCCGAAGCGCGGATCGGTGACGTTGTTCGATGCCTGGGCGCCAAAGTAGGCATAATCGAACGCGTTCTGGAGATCGGCGCGGATCTGCCACCGCACTCGCTCGAAGAAGCGGAACTCCTTGTAGGCCGAGACTTCCCAGCTTTGCAGGTAGCGGCTGCGGACATCTGGGAAACGGGTCGGGAAGTCGCGCAGGGTGAACGGGGCCTGCGCCGTACGCGGGAACAAGGTGTTGTCGTAGTATTTGTCGAAGAACGGGTTGAACCGGTCACGGCCGGCCGCGCGGGCGCGCTCGTTGCGCTGATCCTCGGTCAAGGCGGCGCTGCGGGCCGCAGTCGGCGCGGCGTTCGGGAAGTCGAACGGCATCCCGCTGCGGACCAAATACTGGACATTCAGGTTCCAGCCGCCGATGAACGCCTGCCCCACCCGGTTGACGTTGGCCAGCATCGCCTTTCCTTTCCCGAAAGGCAGCTCGTAGGTGACCAGGCCGCTGAAGGTGTGCGGGAGGCTCCACTGTTGCAGACGCTGTTCGAGCCGGGTGTTCAGGAGATTGCCGAGATCGGCATCCTGGGCATTGAGCAGGTTCGTGCTTTCGAGCGTCTTCGACCACGTATAGGACGCCTGCGCTGCGAAGCCATTGGAATAACGCTTGGTCGCCTTCATCTGCAGCGAATGGTAGTTCTGCTGCCCGACCGGAACGTTGGTGATGGTGACGCCGCCGAAGTGGGGATAAGCGTTCAGCAGAGCTGAGCGGGGAAGCGTGGCGCCGTTGAGACCGGAACCGGGCAGCAGGCCGCGCATCGGGTTCGGAAGCTGCGTGTTGAAATACGCCGGACGTTCCGCAACCGGGAGCCGCGTCAGCTCGTTCCCCGGGATGAAGTTCAGGCCCAGGTTGACCGGAAGCTTCCCGGTCAGGTTGCCGGAGTAGCTCGCGTCGACCAGCCACTGGTTAAACAGAGTCCGCTGCAGTCCGAACGAGAACTGTTGCGAGTAGGGCAGCGGCCGGTCGAGGTACTGCGCCGCCACGCCGAGGCCGAGGTTGGTGGCAAGACCCTCGCTCGATCCGATCGGTTGAAGAAGTCCGTTCGGGAACAGGCTGCGCGGGTAAGGATCGTTGATGAAGGATGCGGGCGTGAGGTTGTTGTCGGTGCTGGGAATGACAGCCGAAGGCCGGCTGAATCCGGTATCCGGACCGGCGGCGTTCTGCCCGAGATAGCTGAGTCCGTAGCCGCCGCGCATCACCCATTTGTTCATGAACTGCCAGGCCACGCCCACCCGCGGCTGCCAGTTGTTGCGATCGCGCAGGAACGCTTCGCGCGCGGCGCCGCTAGTTCCGGCGTACAGCAACCCGCCGCGCAGATTCAAGCCCTGCACCTGCGATTGCAACGGACTCGCCTGATCGAAAGCGAAGCCGCGGACCTGGCGGTTGAAGCGCTCGACGATCGGTCCCTCGTAATCCCACCGCAGGCCGAGATTGACCGTCAGGCTCGGCAGGACCTTCCAGTCGTTCTGGAAGTAGAGAGCGCCGTAGGAGTTCCGGTACGCCGGCCAGATGTTCTTTTCGACCGAGCCGCTCGTGATCGCACCCGTCAGGAACGAGGCGATCTCGTTGCCAGAAAGCGCGTCGGCCTGCTGCGGATTCCGCTGCGTCCAGTTGCGGCCGAAATTGAACGTGCCGGACGAAGCGCCGGGCTGATGCGTATTCGAGTTGTACCGCCGGAGCTCGGCTCCGAAACGCCAGGTCTGCTTGCCGCGGAGCATCATGAAGTTCGGCTGCGCCGAGTAGGTGTCCTGGGTCTCGTAGTTCGCCGTGCGCGTCGACCCGAGCGAAGAGTAGTTGTTGCCGGTGAAGTTGAAGCGGGGATACTGCTTGACATCGAACTGCGCCACCAGCGCTGACGGAAAGCCGAGTTGGGTGGGGTCGAAGTCGCGTCCGAAGATGTTGCCGGAGAAGCCTTCGTAACGCGCCAGGCCGCCGCGGAGGTTAAACACCGTGGAGGTGTTGATCGTGTAGGTCCAGTCGGCGCCCCAGTTGCGCGAGATCCGGGTGGAAGGCGCTTCGGTGGAAGGCTCCGCCGCGTTGGTGCCCCACTGGACGCGGGCGAAGTTCTCCCACGGAGTCTGGCCGTAGCGCCAGCTCAGGCGGTTCCTGTCACTGACGGCCCAGTCCATTTTGCCGAGCCACTGGTCGTATTCGTTGCGCGAACTGTTGACGAACAGGTAGTTGTTCTGGCCGTCGAGCCCTTCGCTGTTGCGATTCGGGGCCGGGAAGAAGCCAAGGGCGGTGGTGGCCACGGGATTCAGGCGGGCCCGGGGGATCACGTTGCCTGGGAACTGCTGGCGCGCGAATCCGCCGCCCGGCGCGGCGGCCGAGGTGAGTGGATCGAAAATGCCGATCTGGCGTCCGGCGTTGTCGGTCAACTGGGAAAAGTCGCCATTCCGCTGTGCAGCCGTTGGGATCGTCCAGAGCTGGGTTTGCGGATTCCGCTCGCGGAGTCCTTCGAGCGAGAGCATCCAAAACAGCTTGTTGCGGCCGTCGAGCACCTTCGGAATGTAGACCGGACCATCCAAGCGGAAGCCGTACGTGTTGTTGCGGTAGGCAGGCTTGCGGACGCCCGCCGAATTGCGCGAGTAGCCGTTCGAAATGAGCTTGTCGTTCTTGAAGAACTCGAACAGTTCTCCATGGAGCTGGTTGGTTCCCGTGCGCAGGTTGATCGAAGTGGTGCCACCACCCACCCGCCCGTATTGCGCGTCATAGGTATTGGTGATGACGTTCACCTCTTCGATGGCCTGCAGTCCCGGCGCGAAGGATGCGGAACGGCTGCCGCGGGTGGATGTCACGCCGTCCAGCAGGATTTCGTTCTCGCCCACGCGGCCGCCGTTGATCGACACGGAGTTGATGTTGCCAAACGCGTAGAGCTCGAAGTTGCCCCAATAGTTGCTTGCCTTGGTCACGCCGGGCAGCGAATATTGGAACTGGAACAGGTTGCGGCCCGAAGTGGGAATGTCCTGAATCATCTTGGCACCGATGGTGCCCGACCTCACCGCGGTCTCGGTCTGCAGCAACGGAGCCTCGGCGGTAACGGTCACGCGATCGGAAACCGCACCGACCTCGAGCGAGAGATTGAGATTCACCCGGTCCACCGCGCTGACCGTGATGCCTTCGCGCAGGATCGGTTTGAAGCCCTCCTTTTCCACCCGCAGCCGGTAGGAACCGGGGGGCAGAAATGGCGTTACGTACCGGCCCGTTTCATTGGTGACCGAAGGGTACTCCACCTGGCGTTCGACGCTTTGCGCCACGACTTTAACACCCGGGACGGGAGCGCCGGTGGGATCGGTGATACTGCCGGAGATCAAAGCGCGGAATTCCTGCGCATTCAGGGATGAGAACAGCAGCAGCGCCGCTGAAGCAAGCTTTTTGGAACCCATGGCCGGAGGATAGCATAGCCGTGTGGCGCCGGCATGAATCCTGGCACGAGGGAAACTCATCCGGACAGGAAAGCGATCGCATGGCGAAAAAGCGGCTGTTTATGCCGGGCCATTCGACCCGCCCACCCACGGGCACCTCCGGATGATGGAGCATCGAGCCGCGCTCCGCGATGACTGGTTGGCGCTGTGGCGGAGTCTCGATGCGTCAGGCGATCCAGAGGAAGTGTTTCGCGATCTCGAGAGCCGGTACAGCGAACCGGGCCGGGCGTATCATGGCCTCGTCCACATCGCCCATTGTTTGGGCGAGTTGCGCGGCTATCCCGCGGGGAGCGAGGACACCACCGCCGTCGAGTTCGCCCTATGGTTCCATGACGCCGTGTACGACTCGCGGGCGGGGGACAACGAGGAGCGCAGCGCGGCCTTGGCGCGTCAGGCAGCCTTGGAGGCTGGACTGCCGGCAGGGTTCGCGAATCAGGTCACGGCATTGATCCTCGCAACGAAACACTCCGCGGAGCCGGATTCTCCCGAGGCCCGGCTGCTCACCGATATCGACCTCTCGATTCTCGGCCAGCCGGACGCGGTGTTCGACAACTACGCGCGCGGCATCCGCCAAGAGTATGCATGGGTTCCGTTCCAGGATTTCGCGCAAGGACGGCGGCGGGTTCTCGAAGCCTTCGCGGCGCGCAATACGATTTTCAGCACGCCGTTTTTCCGGGCCAAATATGAGCAAATCGCGCGCGCCAACCTGGCCCGGTCAATCAGCCTTTTTGACACCCACATTCGCCTGGTGTAATATCGAGAACCAGGGTTGGGTCAGGGATGCGGATGCTCTATTGGGGTTCGATTACCGTCTTCGCGCTGATCGCCACGCCTGTGGCTGCCCGGAGTGACCCCGCCAAGGTGTTTCGCGTCCATGACGGCATGGTTCACGTCTCTGGCAGCGAGTACGGCTACATCATCACAAAGGAGTACGGCTACATCATCACAAAGCAGGAGTACGGGAACTACCACCTGCGGGCCGAGTTCAAGTGGGGTGACGCGACCTACGAGCCGCGCAAGGACAAGGCACGGGACACCGGTATCCTGATCCACGTCACCGGCGAAGACAAGGTCTGGCCAACGTCAATCGAGTACCATCAAGGACCGTGGAAAGACGGAGCCGGCACGCGATCACCGGAGAACGAGGTCGAGAAGCCTCACCGCGAGTGGAATTTGGTGGAAGTGATCTGCCAGGGCGACCGGGTGACGTTCAAGGCCAACGGCAAAGTGGCGAATGAAGGAGAGCGAGTGCGTCCGTCGAAGGGGCGGATCTTGTTCCAGTCGGAAGGAGCTGAAGTCTTCTTCCGCAACATGGAGTTGAAGCGGATGAAGTAAGAGTCCAAGGGGGGCCATGCCGGTGCATACGAAGCAATTGTTCAGCGCGCTCCTGGTGAGCGCTTTGATGATGGGCCAGCAGAGCCTGTCGACGCTGCGCGGAACGGTCAAGGACAGCTCCGGAGCCGCGGCCGCCGGAGTCGAGATTACGATCACCGAAGTCGCAACCAGCATCCGGGTCCGCGTAACGAGGTCTGACGGCCAGGGCGATTTCGAAGTGCCCGGCCTCAAAGCGGGTGCGTATCAATTGCGGGCCTCGCAGCCTGGATTCAAGTCGTTCGTCGCTGACGATATCCGCCTTCTATCGAGCCAGGTCCGCCGCGTCGACGTCACACTCGAGCTCGGCGCCGTCGAGACGCAGGTAACGGTGAGTGAAAGGGCGGCGGCGATTGAGACCGAGCAGGGCAAGATTTCGGCCGAGTTCTCCGGCGCACGATACAAGGATGTTCCCATTCCCGGGAACCGCTTCGGCGGGACAGCCCCGGTGCTCGTGGTCCTGCCGCAGGTGCAAGGCGGTAGAAGCGGCGGTACGGGCATCACGTTCGCCGGCCAGAAGTCACCGCAACTCAACATGGGCATGGATGGTGTGAAGGAAGAGACGCTGAACACGCAGACGGTGAACATGGAGTTCGTCGAGGAGGTCCGGCTCGTGGCGGTGAACAATACGGCTGAGTTCAGCCGTATTGGCTACTTCGACACGGTGAGCAGACGCGGCAACAATCAGTATCACGGCGAGGCGTCCTACTACCAGCAGAACTCGGCTCTCTACGCGCGCGGATTCTTCGAGAGACAGAAGACCTGGGACCTCTACCACATCTTCAATATCGTGGGATCAGGCCCGATCATCAAGAACAAGACCTTCTTCTACGCAATCTGGAATGCCGAGCGCGTTCCTGGCAAAACCTTCCGCAACATGACGGTTCCGACCGAGGCCATGCGCCGTGGCGACTTCTCTCAATTGCTCACGGTGACGCCCCAGGTTGCCGTCCGCGATCCGCTCAACGGGCAGCCCTTCGCTGGCAACATCATTCCCACGGCGCGGCTGAATGGGGTCTCGACGAAGGTGCGGGATCAGTTCATGCCGGGGCCCAACGTGGGAGACCCGAACCGGCTGGTGAACAACTTCGACTGGGTCCACCCGTATCCGAGCGATCAGTTCCGCGCCGACGTCGTCACAACGCGCATTGATCACCAACTTCGCAACGACAACTCGTTCTACGGACGGTTTTCCGCATACTTGCCCCGATACATCACGCCGGGCAACTATCCGGCGACCGCCACCAGCAGCCGTCGCCAAAGCCACTCGTGGGTGCTGGTGGACACGCACATCTTCTCGCCCACGATGATCAACACGTTCACCTTCGGTGGCAACCGCGACGGCCGCGACGTCGGCATCGAGATCAACGGTTTCCAGCCGCCGCAAGGCGCGAAAGTGGTTGCCGACCTCGGCCTGCAAGGGCTCAGCCCGAAGGTCCAGTCGTTTGGCGACAAGGGAAGCGGTTTCCCGATCATGAACATCACGGGTTACACGACGCTCACCACCGGGCACGGCGGCAGGCAGGATCCCTGGAGCTTCACCTTCGCGGACGCGGTCACGCGGTCCACCAACCGGCACGTGTTGAAGTTCGGCGGCGAACTCCGCACCTTCCTCGACTTCAACGGCCTGATCCCGGAGAGCACCTATGGGCGGTACACGTTCAACGGCTCGTTGGCCAACAATGCGTATGCCGATTTCCTGCTCGGTCTGCCTTTCCAAAGCGAGCGCCTCGATCCGATCGTCGACCGCTACCGTACGTCGAAGGAACTGGGCCTGTTCGTTACCGACACGTTCAAGGTGAACAGCAAGCTCAACCTCGACATCGGCATTCGCTGGGACTACTTCACCGCCACCACCTTCCGGGATGGACTCATGCTCAACTGGGATCCCGGTTCGGGGAACATCATCGTGCCCCAGGCAGTCCGCGACAAGATCAGCCGCAACTATCCCACCAACATCGGTATCGTGACCGGAGACGTTGTGCCCCGCCCGGACCGCAAGAACTTCGCGCCCCGGCTCGCCGCCGCCTACCGGTTCTCGGACAAGACCGTGTTCCGCGGCGGCTACGGCATTTACAACGAGTTCTTCGGCCGCTTCGTCCGGGCTGAGGGTGGCGGCCCATTCCAGATCGGCGACACCTACTTCAATTCGGTCACCGGCGGCCAGGCGCTCTTCCAGTTCCCGAATCCGTATCCTGCAGGATCGGTGGCCTCCACCATTCCGTCGCAGAGCGCCAATGGCTATCCATCGCAGACCACCAACGGGTACATCCAGCAGTACAACGCCACCATCGAGCAGCAGTGGCGCGATATTGGCGTGCGGCTCTCCTACATCGGATCGCGCAGCTCCGGTTTGAACTACAACCTTTCCCTCAACAAGCCGCAGCCGAGCCTGATCCCATTCACCGCGGCACGACGCCCGTATCCGCAATTCGTGAACCTGGCCTTTCCGCAGACCGATGGCCGCAACAAGTACCATTCGTTCACTCTCGAAGGGAAGCGGCGGACCGGCTGGGTCACGTTCGACGCCGTATGGACCTGGGCCAAGAGCATGTCGGACAACCTCAACCTCCAGGATCCCTACAGCCACGTCTTCTGGAACCGCGAGGACTCGATCCCCCGGCACCGGGTGGTGATCAACAGCCTGTTCGAGCTGCCTGTAGGCCGCGGCAAAAGCTTCGCCTCAAATATCCCAAAGGCCGCGGACTACGCCATCGGAGGCTGGAAGATCGCCTGGATCGCCTTCTTCCAAACCGGCCAGTTCTTCTCGCCAAGTTTCGCCGGCAGCGATCCGTCACGCACCAACACGGTGGGCGGACTCCCCGACCGTATCTGCAACGGCAACCTCCCGCCCGGTGAACGGAGAATCAGCCGGTGGTTCGACGGTTCCTGCTTCGCCGTCCCGCAGGCTGGACGCTTCGGCAACTCGGGCGTCAATATTCTCGAGGGTCCGGGGCTGCACAGCCACGCGGCGAGCATCACCAAGCGGTTCCTGTTGACCGAACGGTTCTCATTGGACTACATGGCGACGGCCTCGAACGTCTTCAACCACCCGAACTTCGAGTTTCCCGGGGCGAACATCTCCGTGCCCGGGCAGCTTGGAGTGATCACGGGGCAGCATGGCCGGTTCCGGGCCGAACGGAGCGGCGCCCGGTTCATGGACATGCGGCTGCGGCTGCAGTTCTGAGAAAATCGGACCGTGGCCCATCGCTTCGTTTTCGCGGCACTCGCCGCGGCATCCTGCCTGGCGCAGGCTCCCGCCGGACGCTGGGACGGCTCGGTTGAATTGGCGGGCCTCAAAGTGCCGTTCACCGTGCAATTCGAAAACGGGAGCGGACTGGCCGGTTCGTTCGCCCGTGGCGAGGCGCGGGTATCCTACTCCGGGAGTTTCGATGCCGGGTCGGGCGCGCTGGTCCTGAAGGGCTCCGGGGTACGGTTCGAGGGCAGGCTGGCCGACGGCGTGCTCAAGGGCACGCACACCGGCCCGCTGGGGACGAGCAGGTTCACAGCGTCGGCATACTGCACGGGCTCCTACGATGGCGAGGCCGGTCCGGACATCGCAGGCGAGTGGACTACCGATGCCGGCTGGCGCGTATGGATCCGCCGCAGCGGCGAGGACACGCTGGTCACGGTGTCAAGGCGGGAAGGCGCCATTGGGCCGCTCGCGGGACGCTACAACGGCGCCTATTTCGACTTGGCCCACTTTGACGGCCAGCGCGGCGCGCTCCTCGAAATCGAGCCCAGGAAGGACGGCTCGTTGGACCTGGTTTGGAAGGAACCGCGTCAGGAGCCTGTGAAGCTGCGCGCAGCGAAAGCCGCTGCCGCACGGCCTTAGCCAACTGGCGTTCAGAATGTAATCTTCAGCCCCAATTGCAGATTTCGCGGATTGCGCGTCGCGCTGATCACACCGAACTGCGGCGACCCGAGCGCACGGCCGGGATCCTCCAGATTCACCCGGTTGAACGCGTTGAACGCTTCCAGCCGGATCTGCACCTCCACGCGCTCGCCCACATGATGCGACTTGAGCAGCGAAAGGTCGACGTTGGCAATGCCCGGCCCGGTGAACAAGGCCCGGCCGGAATTGCCGAACGTGAACTGCGCCGGGGCAGCGGCAGCGGCGGTGTCGAAGTAGCGGGCAATCGTCCGGTCGCTCTTGGGCAGCGCCGGGTTGCGCAGGACGTTGACCCGCTGCGATCCACCAAACGCATTGGTGTTGTTGTTCTGCGTCACCAGCCCGTTGGGACTGCCCGCTTGAAGCGTCAGGATCACACCCAGTCCCCAGCCACCCAGAATCGACGCCGCCGGACCCGAGTTCAGCCACCGCCGCTTGCTCCCCCACGGAAGCTCGTACACCGAACTGAACGCGAGCCGGTTCCGCACGTCGTTGCCCGACAGAGCCTTCTCCGCCCGGCGGTCGTAGAAGTTTTGAATGCCGCCGCCGACCTGGCCCAGTTCCTGGCCCGAGGTCACGTCGTCGATGAACTTGGAGAACGTGTAGTTGGCGAGGAAATTCAAACCCTGCGAGAACCGCTTTTCGACCTTAATGTTCATCCCGTGGTAGCTCGAATTGCCCCAGAACGGAGTCACCGTCGTGACGTTGTTGAACTGCGGGAACGGACGGCGGATCTGCGCGTTCCCCGGTCCGAGCTGTTCAGGCCGGAGCTGGTTGATCGACGTGCCCGGACCCGGAAGCTTGCGGCCAACATTGCCCAGGTAGCTCAGCTCAAGCAGGGTCTGCCAGCCAATGTCCTGCTGGACCGAGAAGTTCCACTGCTGAGAGTATCCGATCCTCCGGTTGACCTCGACGAACTCGGGCGCGAACACCACCGGCTGGCCCACCCGGACGGCTCCAAACGCGGCGGTCTGCGCGGCCCGGCCCGTGGCCGGGAATCCGTTGCGCAGCAGGAACGGCGCGGTGATGCCGTTGTCCGGCGTGGTGAAGCTGCCGCTGGTTTCATATCCGGCGCTGGTGTTGTTGGACCCCGGGAGCGGCGGTCCGAAGAAAACGCCGAATCCGCTGCGGACCACCGTACCCGGCCTCGCCTTCCAAGCGATTCCGATGCGCGGCATGAAGTTGTTGTAGTCACCGCCGTACACGTTGCGCCCAACGCCATCCTTGCCCGCGAAGGTCACCACGCCCGGTGTTCCCGACACCGGATTGATGGCCGCCAGATCGAATCCGTTCTGCCGGTCATTCTGGTCGAAGCGCGGCGTGTGGGTCTCCCACCGCACTCCAAGGTTCAGCGTCAGTGTGGGCGTCACCTTCCAGTCGTCCTGAACGAACAGGGCGAAGTACTTGGCGCGGCGGTCCAAGATGTCAGTGAACCGGATCGATCCAGTGTTCGGCCATCCGAGAAGCAGGCTCGCCACCGCATTGCCACTGTTGTTGATCGTGGGCTGGGCAGTACCCTGCGGGGAAAAGCCCATCGTGCCGGAAATTGCCGGCCTGAAGTCGTCCACGTTGCGCGACAGGCGGATTTCGCCGCCAAACCGCAGCGAGTGGCTGCCCTTGAACCAGGACACTGCGTTCACCAGGTGCGAGTCATGGATCGGAATCTGGATCCGCTCATGCGTCCCTGAGCCAAGGTTGGTGTATCCGGCAGCGGCCACGGTGGGGAAAGCGAGGTCCTGCACGCCCCGCAGTCCGAGCTTGGTGGGCCAGCCTTCACCGAGGCCGAGACTGATGCTGTGGAAACGGCGGGGCTGCCAGTTGAAGCGGAAATCGTTGATCATCGCCGCGCTGAAATTGTGCATGTAGCTGGCCAGGTAGCTGAAGGCGCGGCGGTCAGCGACATTGCCGTTGGGGTCGGCGGCAGGAGTGGGGAACACCGTGGTGTTGTAGGTCGGAAAATCGTGCACGACGATGCGGGCGTAGACGCGGTCGTTGTCGCTGAACGTGTGGTCGACCCGGGAAGTCCACGTAGTGATGTTGAGGGCGCTGGTCGCGTTCGCCACGAAGTTGTTCGCGCCTGCGGAATTGGACGGCGGCCGGTTGGCCTCCGGATAATGCGTGGCGAAGGCCGCTCCCACCGGATCGATCCGGCCAGCCGGGATCAAGTTGCCCGGGAACTGGATCCTGGGCGAGGTACCGGGGTCAAAGATGGGGACCAGTGCACCCGCGGCGGTCACGGTCCGCGAAAAATCGCCGCGCCGCTCGATCGCGGTGGGGACGGTCAGGGTCCGCACCACGCCCACCCGCTGGCGCTGCCATTCGGAATGTGTGAAAAAGAACGTCCGGTTGCGGCCGTTGTAGAGCTTAGGGATCCACACCGGGCCGCCGGCGTAGAAGCCAAATACATTCCACCGGAGCGGTGGCCGGTTGGCGGCGAAGAAGTTGCGGGCGTCCAGCTTGTCGTTGCGGAAGTACTCGTAGGCGCCGCCGGTGAACTTGTTGGTTCCGGCGCGGGTGGTCATGCTCACCACGCCCGCCGCCGAGTTGCCGAGCTCGGCGGAGTAGGAATTCTGGTGGATGCGGATCTCCTGCACGGCTTCCACAGGCGGATTGAAGAGCGCCTGCGAGACTTCGAGGGCGATATTGGAGGCATTGACGCCGTCGAGCATCCATTGCTGGGAGTCGCTGCGGGATCCGGCGATCGTCACCCGGGGCCGGATCACGTCGCCTTCGATGTAGACGGCGTTGCCCATCAGCGCCAGGAGCTGGCCGACCCGGCGTCCGTTGAGCGGCATGTCGACGATGGTCTTGTTCTCGATGAACTGGCCAACCGTGGCGGTCTCCGATTCGAGGAGCGGCGTGGCAGCCGATACGTCAACTGATTCGGCCACCTGCCCCAGCGCGAGCTTCAGATCCAAGCGGCTGACCCGGCCCAGCTCCAGCACGATTCCCGTTCGCGTGGAGGGCTGGAATCCGGTGGCATCAGCGGTGAGCCGGTACCGGCCCGGAGTGAGCAGCGGGAACGTATATTCGCCCTGTTCGTTGGTGGTGGCAGCGGAGGCAACTCCAGTGTCCTCGCTCAACAGGCGCAGGTTGACCTTGGCCAGCCGCGCGTCGGAAGGATCCGTGACGATGCCAGTCAGCGAGGCGGTGGAAATCTGCGCGGCGGCCACAGAGGCGCAGATCAGCAGGTAATAGAACGTGCGAGACATGTTGCCGCAATTCTAACAAAGGGCGCCGCGGGGATTCTATGGTATCGTCATGGAACGATGCTGCCAAGGACGCGGTTGAGCCTCTACTACCTGTTCACGTACCTGTCGGTCACCGGACTCGCCCTGATGATCGCGCCAGGCTGGACCCTGAAAGCGCTGTTCGCCTCCCGCGAGTACGACGACGTGATGCCGCGGTTCGTGGGAATCCTGATGCTCGCCATCGCGCTCATCGTGAGCCAGATCATCCGGTTTCGCGTCGTGCAGCTTTATCCTGTCACGATCCTGATCCGGCTGGTGATCTGGTTCTACGTGCTCTGGCTGTTCTTCCATTCCGGCGACATGTTCTTCGCCGCGGTGCTGGGAGTTTTGGGGCTCGGAATCGTGCTCACGGGAATCAGCTATCTGGCGGAGCGCGGCAAGAAAGCTTAGGCCGGGCTGCCCTTCAAAGCCCCCGCATCAACCGCCGTGCTCTCCCACTTTCCCGACCGCGCCGACTCGATCACCGCGTCGCACACCTTCTGCGTCTGTAGCGCGTTGCGGAAGTCAGGCTGAGTCGGATTGCCCGACTCGATCCCCATCACGAAGTCGGCGAGAGCATTGAGGAACGTGTGCTCATAGCCGATGCACGTTCCCGGAACCCAATAGCGGTTCATATAGGGATGCTCCGAATTCGTCGTGTGGATCTTCCGCCAGCCCGTCAGGTGTGATTCCGTCTTCTTCCCCGACTGGAGCTGCTTGTACTCGAAGTACTGCAGGTATTCCGGCTCCTCGAGATCGAAGTAGACCGAGCCGTCCTCGCCGTTCATCTCGAACGTGTTGAAGTTCTTCCGGCCGCGCGCGTACCGGGTGGACTCAAACGTCCCCATCGAGCCATTTGCGAACTCGGCCAGGAACATGCACGCGTCGTCAATGCCCACCTTCTCCACCTTGCCGGTCACCGCGTGCTTACGCTCCGTGACAAAGGTCCGCGTCTGCGCGACAACGCGAGTGATCGCGCCGTTCAGCCACATCGCGGTGTCAATCGAGTGTGCGAGGAGGTCGCCAGTGACACCCGATCCGGCGACCGCGACGTCCAGCCGCCACAATGCCGCGCCGCCCTGCGGAACATCCGGAGAAATGGTCCAGTCCTGGAGGTACGTGGCCCGGTAGTGGAAGGCCCGGCCCACGCGTCCCTCCTCCACAAGCTGGCGCGCGAGAGCGATGGCCGGCACACGGCGGTAATTGAACCAGACCATGTTGGGGACACCCGCGGCCTCAACGGCGTTGGCCATCTCTTCGGCCTGTGCGACGCTCATCGCCAGAGGCTTTTCGCAGGCTACCATCTTGCCGGCTTTGGCCGCCGCCAGCGCGATCTCGAAATGCGTGTCGTTGGGCGACCCGATGTCGATCAGATCAATGTCCGGCGCCTCGACGACTTTGCGCCAGTCCGTCTCCACACGTTCGTAGCCCCAGTTGTCGGCAAACGACTTTGCTTTTTCTGCGTTGCGCGCGCAGACCGCCTTCAAGACTGGCCTGTGCTGCACCGGGAAGAAGTCGGTGAGCCTCTTATAGGCGTTCGAGTGGGTCCGGCCCATGAAGCCGTAGCCGATCATTCCGACGCGGAGTTCCTTCATTGCGCCGCTCCATTGCCATACTTGGCGATCAGGACGTCGAGGTACTTCTTGCACCGTTCGGTGGCCGACCAGGCGTCAGGCCAGAAACACAGGTCGATCGTCCACCAGTCGTGCGACAGGTTCGACGCGGCCAGCAGCTCCGGCATGATCTGATCGAAGTCGAGGACTCCGAGTCCGAAAGGCGGATGCGCCGAGGTCTCGTCCTCTCCCTTGGCATCTTTGTGGCAGGTGTTATCGGAGTCGATGAGGTGGATGTGGTTGATCCGGCCCTTGAGCATCCGGATGTAGTCGATTTGGCTCGGATAGGTCTCTCTGCCGCCCTCATGCCGCGCGCCGACGACGGCGACCATCTGGCCGTGGCAGGTATCGTACTGGATCCCGAAGTTGGGACGGTTCACCGCATCGTGGATCCGGACCGCGTCGCTGGGCTTGTTGAACGCGAATCCCGGCTCGACTTCCCAAGTGACGTACTGGCCGGCGTCCTGCGCGATGTCGCTGCAGGTTTGCCAGGTGCGGACGACGCGGTCCATCGCGGTTGAGTAGTCGATCTCGCGATGGATGGTGGGCGGCTGGACGCAGTCCACGCGGATCCCGGTAATGCCCAGATCCGAACAGAATCCGGAGTTGGTCTTGAACTCCGCAATGTACTTCGACTGGTCTTCCGTGTTGATCAACTTCTCGCCCCAGAGATTGGCGGCGATCCCGCTGAAGCCGAGACCCATTCCAGCCATTTTCGCCTTCAACTCGGCCCGCTGGGATTTCTCCGGCATCGCGCCGGGCCAATTGTCGTTCGGACCGCCAGGGTTGCCTGGATTCGGGTGCGGCGGAAATCCGCCGAGCTCCACACCGTCAAATCCCAGTGCCTTGAGCTTGGTGAGCACGGTGTCGAAATCGATGGGGCAGCTTTGATACGGGCCGATGGTGTAGGCCCACGAGCCAATGGAGGTTCGTCTGGACATGTGGTCTCCTGATTGGTGAGGGGAACTACTATAGGTAACGCAAGCTGGAGCACCAGCGCAAGGCTTGGATCGTCTACAATGGATCGATCTCGATGAGGGTGGTGATCACCGGCGCTTCCGGCCTGATTGGCCGACGACTCATTCCGCGCTTGCTGGCGGCGGGACATCAGGTCCGCGCCCTCGGACGCGCGCCGAAGAAGGGATTACCCGCAGGCACGGAGTTCGCGATCTGGGATCCCACGAAGGGCCCGCCTGCCCCCGGAAGCCTGGAGGATGCCGATGCGGTGGTCCACCTTGCCGGTGAGCCGGTCAGCCAACGGTGGTCGGCGGAGGTCAAGCGCCGGATCCGGTCGAGCCGCGTGGATGGAACCCTGCGCCTGGTCGAAGGCCTTCGCTCCTGTGCGCGGCCTCCGGCGGTTCTTGTGCAGGCGTCAGCAGTCGGCTACTACGGCGACCGGGGATCCGAACAACTGATCGAATCGTCGAGCCCGGGTACCGGTTTCCTGCCGGAGGTATGCGTGGAGTGGGAACAGGCTGGGATGGCGGCCGGGGAGTCCGGAGTCCGCGTCGCGTTGATCCGGACCGGGGTCGTGCTGGCGCCTGAAGGCGGCGCGCTGGAAAAAATGCTCCCGGCGTTCAAAATGGGTGTGGGCGGGAGGCTCGGATCCGGTGGGCAATACATGCCATGGATCCACGCCGAGGACCTCGTGTCGATGATTTGCTGGCTGATCGAGCGTGCCTCGGCATCCGGGCCGTTCAATGCCTGCGCGCCGTTGCCTGTCACCAACATCGAGTTCACCAGCGCTCTGGGCAGAGCCCTCCGGCGGCCCACGTTTCTGCCGGTGCCGTTGGCAGCTCTGCGGCTTCTCTTTGGCGAGATGTCGGAGATCATGATGTCCAGCCAGCGGGTCATTCCGCAAGCCGCGGCCCAAGCCGGATTCGAGTTCCGCCACCCGGAGATTTTCGGAGCATTTCGCGATTTGCTAAGCTGAAGAAGTTATGGCAATTCCGAATGCACGCCGGTTCCAGATCACGAACCCGGACGGATCGCAGCGGGCGACGATCGTCGCCGTGCTGCCGAAGGGCGCCGATGTCGACGCCTACCTGAAAGACGCCACCGCCCGTTTTGACTGGAAGGCGTACTCTGACGCCCAGGCCCGCCAGTTCAAGATCCGCGTCGGACAACAGAAACAGAAGAAGGCGAAGTAGGCTACAGCTTCGGCCGTCGCCTGTGCCAATCGGTCCGGGTCTGGTATTCCAGACCGAAGCGGAGGAGTGTATTCTCGCCGAAGGGCCGGGACACCAACTGTACAGCCACGGGAAGTCCTTCCGCGAATCCGCACGGCAGGCACAGGGCCGGAAGTCCGGCCAGGTTGGCGGCGGGAATCAGACCCTGCAGCCCGCGGGCTCTGGGTTCGGCGTTGGCGCGAGGCCGCGGGGCATCCAGCGGTTCGGCGGCCTTGGGAGCTCCACCGTTGCGCGCCGGGGCAAGCAGCACATCCACGGTCACGAAGATCTCCCGGAAGGCTTGCTGCACCAGGCTGCGAATTCTCATCGCCCGAAGGTAGTCGGCTGCGGGGATTTCAAGTCCGGCCTTTAACCCGGCGATCTGCTTTGCGTCAGCCAGCCGGTCCACTTGCCCGCTCCGGATCAGGGTTTCGAACGCGGCCGATCCTTCGGCTGAGATCACGGTTCCCGTGACGGCGGAGTAGGGGAGGTCCGGGAGCTCGGCTTCAACCACTTTCGCGCCGAGCTGCCGGAACGCCTCCAGCGCCTGCTGGAGCGCCGGTTGCGCTGCTGGCTCCGGGTAGTCATTCCAGTCGGCGGGCGAGTAGCCGATCACCATGTCGGCGAAAGGCCGCACGAACTGGGGAGCGAAGTAGAAGTTCTTGCCGGCCGAGGCCGGATCCTTGGAGTCCTTGCCCGCGATCGCCTGGAGCACGAGGCCGCAGTCCTCCGCCGAGCGGCACATGGGTCCGATCTTGTCCATGGTCCAGGAGAGCGCCATCGCGCCCGCACGGCTGACCAGACCGTAGGTGGGCCGGAGTCCGGTCACGTTGCAGAACGCGGACGGAGTGAGGATGGACCCCGAAGTCTCTGAGCCCAACGCGTAGGGCGCCAGCCCGGCCGCCACTGCCGCTCCGGATCCACTTGAAGAACCACCGGACCAGCGTGTGCGGTCCCACGGGTTCAGTCCGGGACCCTGAAGCGACGCCCCGGCGGACCGGTATCCGCCACCACCCGCCAGCTCGACCATCGATAGCTTGCCAGTCAGCACGGCGCCGGCCTTGGCGAGCCGGGTAATTACGGCAGCATCGGTGTGGAATACCTGGGCGGCGAAGGGAGCGGCGCCCCACGTGGTCGGCTGGCCCGCGAAGCTCAACAGATCCTTGGCCGCGTACGGGACTCCCTGCAGCGGGCTGCGTTGGCGATCCTTTTTGAGATCGCCGTCCACCTCTTTCGACTTCCGGATCGCCTGCTCCCGCAGGGACAAGGCCAGGCAGTTGTAGCGCGGGCCCAGGCGCTCCAGGCGGTCACAAAAGGCGCGGGTCAGTTCCACGCATGAGAACTTCTTCTGCTTGAGCGCGGCATTGATCTCGCTGATCGTCGCAAAGAAGACCGGATCGTCGGCAGAGATGGCCATGGAGATCTATGCCTTGAAGACCGCGGCCGGCTCGATGTCCAGCGGCAAGCTCACCCGCTGCATCGTCTCGCGGTTCCGCACCTGCGACGACCTTGCCTGGTCGAGCAGTTGCTGCGCATCCGGGGTGGGCTGAGCCTGGGCTCCGGTGGCGATGGCCAGTTTGACGCCCAAAGCCCGGCGCGTCATCCCGTCTGTTTTCACAACTCCATTCTAGTAGGGTGTTCGGGGAGCGTCCATAGGGCTTCGCACGAATTCCAATCCAATAATCTATTTTTTCAAAACTCGGTTGCCGCAAAAGGCGTTACCGGCACATTGACGTTGCCGCTTTGACAATACTGATCTGATGGATTGGCTCCCGGGCCCGTGGCCGAACCCCAGAAATTGTTGGCATAGTTCAGAGTCTGGGGCGGAAGCGGCGTCTTCAGCGGGTTCTCAATTCCGCAGTTCACTTTGTCGCCGTCCGCGGCCGCATCGCCGTTTCCATAGATGTTGTTGCCGCTTACGAAGAGAACGGGGGCCTCGTTGGGACTCAGCCGCATGCCAGCCCGCCGGTTGCCAAAGAGCACGCGAAACTCGATGCCTTGAGGAGGAAGTGTGTCTTGGCAAAAACTACATGTCGCCCCGGGCGAGCGAGTCCGGGTGAGCCGTGACGGACGCCCGATCGCCGTGCTCGACCCGGGCGACTACCGTCTGTGGCGCGGGTCGGGCTCCGAGTTCGAGATCGAGCCCGCACCCGATGAGGAACCAGCCGAAGCGCTACAGTAGAGTGCATGCCCGAAAAAGCACGCTACATCATGATCGGCGGGTTCCTCGGCGCTGGTAAGACGACGGCGATCCTGCGGCTGGCTGATTTTCTGGCCGCTAAGGGCCAGCGCGTGGGTCTGATCACCAACGACCAGAGCGTCGGACTCGTTGATACCGCGATGCTCGCCTCGCACGGTTTTCCCGTCGAGGAGATCACCGGAGGCTGCTTCTGCTGCCGGTTCCACTCGCTGACTGAGGCGGCGGACCGTCTGGCGGCGGACGAGACTCCGGAAGTGTTCATCGCCGAACCCGTGGGAAGCTGCACCGATCTGCGCGCTTCGGTCACCTACCCGCTCCGCGCCATGTACGGCGACCGGTTCGAAGTGGCGCCGCTCAGCGTCCTGGTGGATCCGGTGCGGGCGGCGCGCGTGCTCGGAATCGAGCCCGGGCGTTCGTTCACCGAAAAGGTCCTCTACGTCTACTCTAAGCAGCTCGAAGAGGCGGACCTCATCGTCATCAACAAGACGGACCTGCTCGATGCGGGCCGCATCGATGCGTTGCGCGAGGCGCTCGCCACGCGCTACCGCCAGGCTGAAGTCCTGGTGATCTCGGCCCGGACCGGGCAGGGGCTCGAATCCTGGTTCGAGAGGATCCTCTCCTCGACCGCCGCATCCGCCGCGGCGATGGATCTCGACTACGAGATCTATGCCGAGGGCGAAGCGCTGCTCGGCTGGCTCAACACCTCGGTACGGCTCTCCTCGGCCCAGCCTTTCGACGGGAACAGCTTGGTTCAAGCGATCGGAGAGCGGATCCACGGGCGGCTGGCGCGGTTCGGATTCGAGGTGGCGCACCTGAAGATGGTCCTCACGCCTTCCGAGGAGGCTGGCGACCTGGCCGTGGCGAATCTGGTCCGCTCCGACGGAAGGCTGGAGTTCTCCCACACCCTGCGGGAGCCGCTGGATGCGGGCGAACTGCTGCTCAATCTCCGCGCCGAAGGGGATCCGGACACGCTGCGTGAGGAGGCGGCCGCGGCGGTCGAGTCGGCAGCCCAAAGCCTGGGCGGGGTGAGTGCTATGATCGAACATACGGAAAGCTTCCGTCCGGCAAAGCCCCAGCCTACCTACCGGCTGGCCGTTGGATGAGAGCCCCTCAGGTGTTCTGGCATGGCGCGTCAAAATCCCGGCATTCTGTACTGTTATTGCAAGTTTGCGCGCATCATCCCGAATGAAGTAAAGACGGGGGTTTTGGAGCGGTTGGCGGGGTCGGATCTGGACTTTGACGCCGTGCCGGACCTGTGCGAAATGTCGGCGCGCAAGGATCCGCGCCTTGCCGAAGTCGCGCCAGGAAGCAAGGTCATCGCCTGCTACCCGCGCGCCGTGCAGGGACTGTTCCATTCGGCTGGACACCCGCTGCCCGCCGGAGTTGAGATCCTCAACATGCGGGCTGGGACCGCGGACGAGATCGTCCAGTCGATCCTGCCAGCGGGGGCGGCTGCATGACCGTCACAGCGCAAGGGAGTGTCCCGGCGGGCGTGATCGCTGCCCTGCTCGAAAAGGGATACCGGGTGGCGCGCGAAGCGGCTGCGGAGCCGTCCGTACGGGTCAATGGCAAGGCGTGGCCAGCGCCCCCCGGTGCCGGCGCGGCCGTCGCCGCCGAGGTGGACGCCTACGTCCGGGGCGACGCTCCGGTGCCCGCGGCGGCGTGGAAACCCTGGTTCCCCGTGATCGACTACAAGCGCTGCACCAATTGCATGCAGTGCCTCAGCTTTTGCCTGTTCGACGTCTACGGGGTGAGCGGCACGGGGCAGATCGAAGTACGCAACCAGACCAACTGCAAGACCGATTGTCCGGCCTGTTCGCGCGTGTGTCCGGAAGTGGCCATCATGTTCCCGAAGTACCGCCATGGTCCGATCAATGGCGACGCCGTATCGGCGGACGACGTGCGGCGCGAAGCGATGAAGGTCGACATCTCGGCGCTGCTCGGCGGCGACATCTATTCGCTGTTGCGCGACCGTAGCGAGAAAGCCAAGTCCCGGTTCTCAAAGGAGCGCGACGACGAACGGGCTCTCAAGGAACGGCAGAATTGCCTCGTCACGATGGGCAAGGCGCTGGGAGTACCGGCGGAAGTACTGGCATCGCTGCCCTCGGTGGAAGAGATCCAAGCCAAGGCCGAGGCAGCCCGGCAGCGCGCCGAGGAAGCGCGGAAACTAGCGGGGCAATCCTGACCATGGTATTTTCGTTCGCCCGCCGGATGCTGACCGAACCCGATCCCCGGGTGCTCGCCAAGTTCGTCTACAACTTTGGCGTCAAAGGGATGCTCAGCGTCGAGCGGTTCAAGAAGCGGATCAAGAAGGGCGAGTACTTCCCGCCGTTCTTGTTCATTTCGGTCACCTCCGGCTGCCAGTTGCGCTGCCAGGGATGCTGGGTCGATGTTGACCGCCCGGCGCAGTCGCTCTCGCTCGAAGCCCTCAACAAACTGGTCAGCGACGCAAAAAAGCACGGCAACCACTTCTTCGGGATCCTCGGCGGCGAGCCATTCCTGCACCCGAAGCTGCTCGATCTGTTCGAAGCGCATCCGGACTGCTACTTTCAAGTCTTTACCAACGGACATCTGATCAACGATGCGCTGGCGGCACGGCTCCGCGAGCTCGGCAACGTGACTCCGCTGATCAGCGTCGAAGGGACTGAGCTGGTCAGCGACGAGCGGCGCGGGCGGCTGAAGGTTTTCTCGAAGAGTGTCGCTGGCATCGAGGCCTGCGCGCGCAACAAAATCATCTTCGGCGTGGCGACCAGTGTGTGCCAATCGAACATCGGCGACCTGGTAACCGAATCCTGGGTCCGGCGTCTGATCGGCATGGGAGTTCACTATGTGTGGTTCCACACCTACCGCGTCGTGGGACCGAAGCCGAACGGACAGCTTGCGCTCCGGCCGGAGCAGGTGCTGGCGGTCCGCCGGTTTATCGTCGAGACCCGGAAGAAGCTGCCCATCGCGATTGTCGACGCCTACTGGGACGACAAGGGTGAAGCGCTTTGCCCGATGGCGACCGGCGTGAGCCACCACATCAGTCCGTACGGCGACATCGAGCCGTGCCCCATCATCCAGTTCGCGCGTGAGTCCATCCACGATCGTGATAGCATTTACGAGATCATGACCCAGTCCGGGTACTTGCGCGATTTCCGTGAGGCGTCCGCCGGGGCGACGCGCGGCTGCGTCGTGCTCGAGCGTCCGGACCTGGTGAAGGAACTGGTCACGCGGCATGGCGCGCGCGACACCACGCAGAGAGGAACGGCGCTGGCCGAGCTCGACGCGATGGTCCCGCGCCACAGCCAATACAACCCGGACAACCCGATTCCCGAGGAACACTGGGCCTACCGGTTCGCGAAAAAGCACTGGTTCTTCGGATTTGGAGCCTACACGTAATGCTGGTCCCCATTCAGTCGGTGCCGCGCACGTTCGCGCAGATCAAGTGGCGCCAGCCGCAAGAGAATATCCCCGCCTTGCGTGCGGACCGGGAGAATCTGAAGCGGTTCATCGCAGGCTACGTGGAGCGCAACCGGCACGCGCTGACTCCGCCGCTGGTGCTCGACGAGTTGCGGCAGCACGCCGAGGTGGTGGTGCGCGAGTTCGGGATCGAGGGGAAGTTCACCGATTATGCCGGGGTCCTGCTGAACAATGAAGTGTGGCGCGAGCATCTCGCCACGGTTCCGTTTGACAGGCGCCTGTTGCTGCTCCCCAAATGCCTGCGGATTGAGGACAAGTGTCCTGCGCCGTTCGACGAGTTTGGACTTCTGTGCAAGCAGTGCGGACTGTGCACCATCCAGGACCTTCAAGAAGAAGCCGAGCGCATGGGTTACGCCTGCCTGGTGGCCGAAGGTTCGGCTCTCGTGATGGCGATGATCCAGACCGGCAAGATCGAAGCGATTGTGGGCGTGAGCTGCCTATCGGTGCTGGAGAAGGCCTTCCCGTTCATGGAAGCCGCGGCGATCCCTGGCGTAGCGATTCCCCTGAACCAGGACGACTGCAAGGACACCACCGTTGACATCGAGTGGGTGTGGGACATCCTGCACCTGACCAGCGAGGACCGGACGCGCCGGATGGATTTGGACGCGGTCCGGCGGCAAACAGACTCCTGGTTCCGTCCTGAGGCGCTTGACGAGATCTTCGGCGCGCCGGCAGAGAACGAGACCGAGCGGATCGGACGCGAGTGGCTGTCCCGTGCGGGCAAGCGCTGGCGGCCGTTCCTGACGGTGTGCGCCTGGCAGGCGCTGCAGGACGACCCCAACGCGAAACCGCCGGAAGGATTGCGGAAGGTGGCGGTGGCGGTCGAGTGCTTCCACAAGGCGTCGCTAATCCACGACGATATCGAGGACAACGACCCGGATCGCTACGGCGAGAGCACGATGCACGTGTCCCAAGGGTTGCCGGTGGCGCTGAATGTGGGCGATCTGCTGGTGGGCGAAGGCTACCGGCTGCTGGCGGAGTCCGGCGCACCGGCGCACGTGGTTGGCAAGCTCATTTCGGTGGCCGCGGCGGGACATCGCGCGCTGTGTTTGGGCCAGGGTGACGAGTTGTGCTGGGCGCGGGACCGGCGTCCGCTGTCGGCGCTGCAGGTGCTCGAGATTTTCCGCCGCAAGACGGCGCCCGCGTTCGAAGTGGCGTTGCGGCTGGGCGCCGCGTTCGCCGAAGCCCCGGACTACATGGACCGGCTGCTGGCGCGGTGCTCCGAGAATCTGGGAATCGCGTATCAAATCCGCGACGACCTCGACGATTTCTTCGAGCAAGGCGATTCCGATGACGTGCGGGCGATGCGTCCTTCGGTCCTGCTGGGAATTGCGGGGGACCGGGCCAAGGGTGCGGAGAAAGGACTGCTGGACCGGGCTTGGCGCGACGGAATGGCGGATGAAGCCACGGCGGCGCAAGTCCGGGAGGTGGTGGCCGCATTAAAGGCTGATGAGCGGGCGCGCCAGTTGCTCGAGGCGTACAAGGAGCAGGCGGTCCGGACACTGACAGAATTCGATCACGCTAGTATGAAGGGGCTGCTGCGCCGGGTCATCGGAAAAATCTTCAGCATCGAGATCCAGGGATGGTGCAGTGAGTTTGAGGCTCGAAATGCTGCAAGTGGCGCGGTTGGCGCCACGGCAGCTCAGTGACGCGGCGGACCTTGTCGAGCAGTTCATCCGGGGACAGCAGCATCCATCGGGTGGATTTTGCGATCGCGCCGGGCAAGCAGACCTCTACTACACGGTTTTCGGAATCGAGTGCCTGATTGCGCTCGGGAAGTCTCCGCCGGACTGCACGGACTATCTGCGCGGGTTCGGTGACGGTGGCGGACTCGACTTCGTGCATCAGTGTTGCCTGGCGCGCTGCTGGGCTGATCTGGGCGGTGTTGCTCCTGAAGGTCTCGCGGAGAGGATCCATCCCGGGCAGCAGGACACGGCCTATTGGCTGATGCTCGGCTACGGCGCCCGGCAGGATCTGAACCGGCCGCTACCACCGGCTGAAACGCTGCTCGGACGGCTTGAACTCCTGCGGTCCGATGATGGCGCATATGGCAACTGGCCGGACATGGAACAGGGACAGACGAGCGCCACGGCCGCCGCCGTCACGCTCCAGCGGCAGTTGGGCCAGGCGCAGGATCCAGCCTTGGGCGAATGGCTGATGCAGCAGTGGAATCCGCAGGGCGGTTTCGCCGCCGCGCCTGGCGTACCGGTGCCGGATCTGCTGTCGACGGCGACCGCCCTGCACGCGCTGTCCGGGCTTCAGGTTCCGCTGAACGCAATCCGCGAACCGGCTCTCGATTTTGTCGATTCGCTGTGGACCAACCGGGGCGGGTTCTTCGGAAGCTGGGCCGACGATGCGATCGACTGCGAATATACGTACTACGCGCTGCTCGCGTTAGGGCACCTGAGTCTGTAACAGGCGGGGCCGGTTAGCTTCAGCTTGATCGCGGGTGACAGTCGACGATGTGGCTGTGCACCACGGCTGTCAGAGCGCGAATCCTTTCATCCGTGTCCGCCATCCGCCGTTCCACTTCCCGTCCGATGTTGACGATGGTCTGCTGCGTTGATACGACCATTTCCTGGAGGAATGACTGGTGCTCGAACAGCCCGCGGACGGCCTCGGTTAGTCCCGCGATCTGCTGGCTCTGCTGGGCAATCTGCTCGCTTTGCCGCGCAATCTGTGCGTCGATTCTGGCGCCTTCGTTCAGAAGAAATTCGATAGTCTTGTCGACATCCATGAATCCAGTGTAGCGGGGTTTGTCAATACCCCTCCCGGGGAAACGGGCTATACCGGCGGCTCCATCTCGATCGCTGCCGACATGTGCTAAAACAAGGCCCATGCGGACCATCGTCCTCCTCGCCGGCGTGAGTCTCCTTTCCGCCGAGTACCAACACGCGCCGGAAGCGATCCGCCGGATCCTGGACGCTCCCGGTCCGCCGGAAGTCAGCATCAGCCCGGCCAAGACGCATCTGCTCATCCTTGAGCCCGACGGCTATCCGTCGATCGCAGTCATCTCGCAACCGATGCTCCGCCTTGCCGGACACCGGATCAACCCGCGCACCAACGGACCCCATCAGCCGCCGCGCTTCCGCCGGCTCACCCTCGCCGCACTCGATTCCACGCAGCGCACCGGTTTCACCCTCCCGCCAGGAGCCGGCATCGGACAGCCCGTTTGGAACGGCCGCGGCGACCGGTTCGCACTCGCCGTCACCCTGCCGGACCGCGTCGAATTGTGGACCGGATCCGTCGCTCCTGCCGCCTTGAGCCCATTTCCCGGTCTGCGCTTGAACACCGCGCTCGATCCCGGCGAGGCCATCCGGTGGAACGCGGAGGGCAACGGACTCTTTGTCACCACCGTGCCCGCCAGCCGGAAGGCCCCGCCCGGCACGCCACACGTTCCCAACGGGCCCAACATCCAGGAATCGAAGGGCCGCGCGTCCGACACCTGGACCTTTCAGGACATGCTGGGCAGCGCCCACGACGAATCGCTCTTCGACTACTACTGCACGTCGCAACTGACGTATGCCGACCTGAGCACCCGCCAAGCCCGCACCGTTGGCTCGCCGGCCATCTTCCGCGAAATCAGCGCCGCGCCCGGCGGCAAGCACCTGCTGGTGACGCGCATCCAGCGGCCCTACTCGTGGCTCTACCCGGCATCGTACTTTCCCACGTCGTCCGAAGTCTGGACCTCCACCGGCGTCATGGTGCGGAACATCGCCATCCAGCCCCTGGCGGACAACGTTTCGGCGGACGGGGTGCGGACCGGTCCGCGCGACATGGCGTGGAAACCGACCGATCCCGCCACGCTCACCTGGGTGGAAGCGCTCGATGGCGGAAATCCGAAAGAGAAGGTCCCGCACCGGGACCGGCTGATGGTGTCCGCCGCGCCGTTCGATCAACCCCAGGAGATCCACCGGATCGAGCACCGGTTCACCACGGTCACCTACGGGCGGCAGTCGATGATCGTCGGCGAGAGCGACCGCGACCGCCGCTGGGTGCGGAGGTTTCTCGTCCGGGCGGGCTCCTCACCCAAGGTCCTTGACGACCGCAGCTCGCGCGACCGTTACGGCGATCCCGGGCGCGTGCTGACCGAAGCGTTGGCCAGTGGCCACCGTGTGCTGATGGAGGACGGCGAGTGGATTCTGCTTGAAGGCAGCGGCGCGGGTCCGGCTGGCAACCGTCCGTTCCTGGACCGTCTCAACACCGCCACAATGGCCAAAGAGCGCGTCTTCCAAAGCGAGCCTGGCAGCGAGGAAGAGGTACTCTCGGTGCTGGCACGCGACGGATCGCGTTTGATCACGCGCAGGCAGTCGGCAACAGAGCCGCCGAATCTCTACCTGTGGGAGCGGGGCCAGCGGCGCGCATTGACCTCGTTCAAGGATCCCGCGCCTGAGTTCCGCGCCGTCACGAAGCGCCTGGTGACCTACAAGCGCGCGGACGGAGTTCCGCTGTCGTTCACGCTGTTCCTCCCGCCGGGCTACAAGGAAGGAACCAGGCTGCCGGCGGTGATGTGGGCCTATCCGCTGGAGTTCAACGATCCGGCCACGGCGGGACAAGTGACCACCACCGCGAACCGCTTCACGCTGCCGCGCGGACCATCTCACCTGTGGCTGCTGCTCCACGGATACGCGATCCTGGACGACGCCTCGCTTCCGGTGGTCGGCGATTTGAAGACTGGAAACAACACCTATATCGAGCAGATCACCGCGGGCGCCAAGGCGGCGATCGATGAGGCGGCCCGGCTCGGCGTGGTGGATCCGGATCGCGTGGGCGTAGGCGGCCACAGCTACGGCGGATTCATGACGGCAAACCTGCTCGCCCACACCGATCTGTTCCGGGCCGGCGTCGCACGCTCTGGCGCCTACAACCGGACCCTGACCCCGTTCGGGTTCCAGGGCGAGCGGCGGACGTTCTGGCAGGCGCCCGAGATTTACACGAAGATGTCGCCGTTCGTGCACGCCAACAAGATCAACGAACCGGTGCTGCTGATCCACGGAATGGCGGACAACAACTCGGGAACGTACCCGATCCAGTCCGAGCGTCTCTACCAGGCGATCCGCGGGAATGGAGGCCGGGCGCGGCTGGTGATGCTCCCGCACGAGTCACATGGCTACGCCGCGCGGGAGTCCATCGAGCACGTGGTGGCCGAGACGGTCCGCTGGTTTGACCAGCACGTCAAGAACGCCCCGGCTCTGCGCTAAAAGTGGAACTTCAGACCGAACTGCAACTGCCGCGAGTCGATTTTCGTTCCCCCGATCCGGCCATAGGCAGGCGTGTTCGGCGTGGTACCCGGAGGCGCGAAGATCGGGTGATTCGGGATATTGAAGAACTCTCCACGGAACTCGAGATTCGTCTTCTCGGTAAGCCGGAAATTCTTGATCGCCGAGAAGTCAAAGCTGATGATCCCAGGACCGTCCAGGATGTTGCGGCCTGAGTCGCCGTAACGCGCTTCGGTGTTCGGACCGGGGATGCGGCCGGTGAGTGGGAATGCGGCGGTGTTGAAGAACCGGTCCGGTGTCTTCTGATTGCGCGGAAGGTTGGGATTGATGCCCAGCGAGTCTGACCGGCATCCGTCGCCGCCGTTCTGAATATTGCCGGGCGGGCAGAAGACTGACAGCGGGAAGCCGGATTGCAGCGTGAAGATTCCGCCCAGTTGCCAGCCGCCGAGGATCACATTGCCGGCTCCGCCCGCGTTCAGGAACCTCTTTCCCTTGCCGAACGGCAGCTCGTACAGCCACGAGGTGGTGAGCCGCTGGCGGAAGTCGTAGGCCGACCGGCCGCGCTCGCGGAACAGGCCGTAGGGATCCATGGGCGTGAGCGGATCGCCGTCCGTGGTGCGGATGCCGCTGCCCGCGTCAATCGACTTCGAATAAGCATAGGAGCCCAGCACCGTGAGTCCGTTGGCGAATCTGCGTTGGAGCCGCGCCTGGAGCGCATGGTAGGTGGAGTGCGCCATCGCGTTCATCGTCTGGAATTGTCCGAACTTGGTGAATGGACGCCGCTGATTCACGTTGCCGGCGGCGAACGGCGCCGGACCCGGAATGTTGTAGTTGATCAGCCGCCGCAGCTTGACGCCCGACGAGCCCATGTAGGTGACTTCGAGGGAGGTTTCCGCGGCCAGCTCCCGCTGCAACCCGAACGACCACTGCGGAATGTAGGTGCTCCGCTCGCCGTACTGGTTGATCAGCAGGAACGTTGGATTGCCGGTGATCGTGAACGGCCGCGCCCAGGACTGGTTGGGCCGCACGGTGTCGGCGGGTTCATTGCGGCGGATCGTGAACGGGGCGTTGCGCACGATGTCGAACACCGCGTTGCCGATGTCGCGGACGAAGTACACGCCCGCGCCGGTCCGCAGCACGGTCTTCGAGTTGAGCTGGTAGGCGATCCCCAGGCGTGGCGCGATGTCGTTCTTGTCGGGCATGTAGGCGCCGCGCCCGAAGCGGCCATCGCGCACGTACTTGACGTCCGCCGCCCAGGGGAACGGCGGATTGCCTTCGTAGGGGTCGCCCGTGCCGCCGCGCACGAAGGTCGGCTCCACTGAATTGTCCCAGCGGAAATCGACGTTGACCAAGGCGTCGTGTTTGTCGGAATAGGGCTGATCGTACTCCCAGCGGATTCCCAGGTTGATGGTCAACTTCGGCGTGGCGCGCCAAGTGTCCTGCAGGTACAGCGCGAAATAGCTCGACCGGAAATTCGCGATCGGCGCGCCCACCTGGCCCTCCGAGTTCGACTGGAACCCGAGCAGGAAGTCGGCCAGCGGCAGTCCGCTCGCGTTGGCGCGATTCGGCAGGTCCGACGGGCCTTGCGTGAATCGCCCATCCCAGGTGAACCGGCCGCGCGGTACCACCGCGCCGATCTGGTTGAATCGCACGCGCCGGGCTTCGCCGCCGAACTTGATGGCGTGCTTGCCACGGGTCCATGCGAAATCGTCCTTGCCTTGAATGATCGTGTCGTAGTTGACGAACGGGCAGTCGTTGCACTCGCCGACGTTGGAGAACGTGCTGATCTGGAACACCGGAATGCCCCAGTACAAGGGGAAGTCGCGCGAAACATCCGGGATGTTCAACTCCTGGACGACATTGCGTTGGAAGGCGCGCTGCTGGATGTTGGCGGCCTTCAGGTAGCT
The DNA here is from genome assembly GCA_016871015.1 of Acidobacteriota bacterium. GTDB lineage: Bacteria > Acidobacteriota > Terriglobia > Bryobacterales > Bryobacteraceae > SYLY01. The sequence goes on from VFZX01000013.1 coordinate 40,912, forward strand.
GATGCCGATGCGCGCGTCGTTGACCTTGTTTCCACCGTAGACGCGGGTGTTGGCAACCACGAACTGCCAGGGGTCGACGTCGGCGTTGTTACCCTGGTCCGGGATACTGATGGGCAGGTACTGGCGCTCGTTGGCAAAGCTGTAGCGGGCAAACCAGTTCGAGTTGGGCGACTCGATGAAGTCGCTCCGGAAGCTGAACAGGTCGCTGTTGGTGCGGCGGCCTTCGTTGTTGAGGAAGTTGTTGTTTTGGACCGTCTGGCTGATGTTGGGCAGGGGGTAGAAATCGGCCAGCACCTTCGCGGAGTTGGCATGAATCCGGTTGGTCGGGATCCGGTTTCCGGCGAAGGGCGTCGCGGTGGTGACGGCGTTGCCGGTGAAGGCCCGGCTCAGCGGATCGTACAGCACGCGGTTGGTGATCGCCGAAAAGTCGCCGCCTCGCTGCGCCGCGAAGGGCACCGTGGCTGTTTGGGTCAGCGCGCGCCGCTCGCGCAGTCCTTCGTAGTTGGCGAAGAAGAACAGCTTGTTGCGCCCGTCGAACGCCTTGGGGATGTAGACCGGGCCGCCCACGGTAAATCCGAACTGGTTCCGCTTGAACGGCGGCTTGGACTGGTCGGCGCGGTCAAAGAAGTTCTTGGCGTCGAGCTTGGCGTTGCGCAGGAACTCGAACGCGGTTCCGTGCAACTCGTTGGTTCCGCCTTTGGTCGACACGTTAACCTGCGCAATGGCCCGGCCATATTCGGCCTGGAACAGTCCGGCTTCGACCTTGAACTCCTGCAGCGCCTCAAGCGAAGGCAGCAACAGGTAGGTGTTGAAGTTCGGATCCGTGTTCTCGATCCCGTCGAGCGAGTAATGATTGAAGTGAACACGCTGGCCCGCGATGTTCAACGCGAACTGGTTGCGTGAGCCGCCCATCCGCTGCTGGCCCTGCGATGAAGCCGGTCCGTTGGTGGTGGCGCCCGGAATCAGCGAGGCGAGTTGGAGGTAATTGCGTCCGTTCAGCGGCAGCTCCAGGATCCGCTTGTTCTCGATGACCGTGCCGATTTCCGTCGAATCGGTCTGCAGCACGGGCGCGCCGCCGGTCACCTCGACCACCTCGGACACGTTGCCGACCCTCAACTGAAAATCGAGACGCGCCGTCTGCCCCACCTGCAACTCGACGCCGTTCCGCGTCTGGGTCTGGAATCCCTGCTGCTCGATCTTAATGTTGTAGATGCCCGGTTGGAGCGACGGCGCCGTATAGATTCCCGCGTCGTTGGTCTGAACCGTGCGTTGGAAATTCGTCGCCGGATTCGTGATCACAACCGTGGCGCCGCTGACAACGGCTCCCGAAGCGTCAGTGACTGATCCGGAAATTTCGCCGGTCGGTGCCTGGGCGAATAGAGAGAGAACTGCAAAGATCGGCGTAATCGCTTTACGCATTGAACCCCCCAAAAGTGGCAAATCCGCGAGAGAAGCGGTTCAGATCAGGATACCGCATCCCCGTACAGAGAGCGCCATACCCGGCCTTCAGCTAAACTAGCGTCGATGATCCGCCTAACCGTAAACGGAGCGAGCCGCGAATTCGACGGCGAGCCCGACATGCCACTGCTGTGGTACCTGCGCGACATTCTGGACATGACCGGCACCAAGTACGGCTGCGGCCTGGGCCAGTGCGGCGCCTGCACCGTCCACGTAAACGGGACCGCCATGCGCTCCTGCCTGACCACCATGAAGGCCGCGGCCGGAAAGCGCGTGACCACGATCGAGGGTCTCAGTCCGGATGGAAACCACCCGGTCCAGAAGGCGTGGAAAGAGTGCAACGTTCCGCAGTGCGGCTACTGCCAAAGCGGACAGATCATGCAGGCGGCATCGCTGTTGAAGCAGAAGCCAAAGCCGTCGGACTCCGACATCGACACCGCGATGCAGGGTAACATCTGCCGGTGCGGAACCTACCAGCGGATTCGCAAGGCCATCAAACTGGCCGCGGGGGTGGAGGGATGACGCGCATCGAACAAGTGAGCCGCCGCGGATTTCTCGAAAGCCTCTTCTCTGCGGGCGCGCTGGTGATCGGAGCCTCCACCGAAGCGCTCGCCGCGCCGGATGCGGATCGCGCCGCGTGGACCCCAAGCGTGTACCTGGGACTCGAATCCGACGGCGCCGTGATCGTCGTCGCCCACCGCTCCGAGATGGGCACTGGCATCCGCAGCGTGCTTCCGATGCTGCTCGCCGACGAGTTGGGCGCGGACTGGAGCAAGGTGCAGGTCCAGCAAGCCATCGGCGACGAGAAGTACGGTTCGCAGAACACCGATGGATCCTGTTCGATCCGCGACTTCTACGATGCCGTTCGCGAAGCAGGCGCCACCGCCCGCACGATGCTCGAAGGCGCGGCCGCCGCCCGTTGGGGCGCGCGTGCGGCCGATTGCAAAGCCGCTGGACACGTAGTGACGCACACCCCAACCGGACGCAAGCTCGGATTCGGCGAGCTGGTGGCAGCCGCGAAACAGCAGCCCGTCCCCGCCAAGGGCAGCCTTAAGTTCCGGCCCGAGTCCGAGTACCGCTACATCGGCAAGGACACCCCGACAATCGACCGCGATGGACTCTGCATGGGCAAAGGGACGTTCGGCATGGACGCCAAGGTCCCCGGCATGGTCTATGCATCGATCGAGCGTTCGCCCGTGTACGGCGGCACGGTCCGGAGCCACGACGATGCCGGGACGCTCAAGGTCCGCGGAGTTCAGCGGACCGCGGTGATTCCGCGTTTCAAGGAGCCGCAGGTGTTCCAGCAGTTGGGCGGCGTGGCCGTGATCGCGGATAACACCTGGTCCGCGCTGCAGGGCCGGAAAAAGCTGAAGGTCGACTGGGACCCGGGTCCGAACGCGGGCTTCGGTTCCGATGCCTACAAGCTGCAGTTGTTCGACGCGGTACGGAAGCCGGGCAAGGTAGTCCGCAACGTGGGTGACGTGGATGCCGCGTTCGCCAAGTCCGCCCAAGTGATCGAAGCGCTGTACTATGTGCCGATGCTCGCGCACGCACCGATGGAGCCTCCGGCCGCGGTGGCCGAATTCAAGGACGGCAAGGTGACCGCCTGGGCGGCGACACAGAATCCGCAGGCCGTACAGGACGCCGTGTCTTCGGCTTTGGGTATCGCGAAGAAGGATGTGGTGTGCCACGTGACGCTGCTCGGTGGCGGATTCGGGCGCAAGTCCAAGCCCGATTATGTGGTGGAAGCGGCGCTGCTCTCAAAACAGGTGGGCAAGCCAGTGAAAGTGGTCTGGAGCCGCGAGGACGACGTCCGGTTCGACTACTTCCACGCCGTCGCCGCCATGAGCATGAAGGCGGGGCTCGGCGCGGATGGCCGGCCCACGGCGTGGTTGCACCGGAGCGCGTTTCCGACGATCGGATCGACGTTCGACTCGAGCGCCACTCACGGACAGGAGTTCGAGATGGGCATGGGCTGGGTCGACCTGCCCTATGACATTCCCAACCACCGCGCCGAGAATGGAGCCGCGAAGAACCACGTGCGGATCGGATGGATGCGCGCGGTGGCCAACATCTACCACGCCTTCGCTATCCACTCGTTCGTGGACGAGCTGGCGGTGGCGGCCAAGCGCGACCAGGTCAGCTACATTCTCGACCTGATCGGGGCGTCGCGGAACGTTGTCCCGAAGGTCGAGGGGATGAACTACTGGAACAACACCCAGCCGCTGGACAAGTTCCCGATCGACACCGGACGCCTGCGGCGCGTAGTGGAAGTGGCGGCGGAGAAGTCCGGCTGGGCGAACCGCAAGTCCGGCGGTGGCCGGGGATGGGGCATCGCCGCGCACCGGAGCTTCCTGAGCTACGTCGCGGCGGTGGTTGAGGTGGAGGTGGACAACAAGGGCCGTGTGACCATTCCGAACATGCACATCGTCGCCGACGCGGGCAAGATCATGAGTCCGGACCGCGTGCACGCGCAATTCGAGGGCGCCGGCGTGTTCGGGACCAGCATCGCAATGCTGGGCGAGATCACGGCGGCCAACGGGCGGATCCAGCAGTCGAACTTCCATGACTACCAGGTGGCACGGATCCACCAGGTTCCGAAGCAGACGCACGTCCATGTCATTCCCAGCACGGAGCGGCCCGCCGGTGTGGGCGAACCCGGAGTCCCGCCCATCGCCCCCGCCATCTGTAATGCGATCTTCGCAGCGACCGGAAAGCGATATCGCGAACTGCCGCTGAAGAAACAAGGACTGTCGTGATGCGTGCCGCCGCGTTGCTCTCCGCTTGCGCCGCGTTCGCCGCCGACTGGCCCGAGTGGCGGGGCGCGGGCCGCGGCGGCGTGTGGATCGAGACCGGGATCGTCGACCAGTTCCCTGAGTCCGGGTTGAAGATCCGCTGGCGGACTCCGTTGAAGGCGGGCTACAGCGGGCCCGCCGTATCACGGGGCCGGGTGTTCGTGCTGGATAAGGAGAAGTCCGGTCCGAACCGCGCCACTGAGCGGGCAGTAGCGCTCGACGAGAAGACCGGCCGCGTCCTGTGGACCCGTGAGTGGCAAGCTAGCTACACCGGGCTCGCGCGCAGCTATTCGAGTGGTCCACGCGCGACTCCGACGGTCGACGGCGACCGGGTCTACGTCCTGGGCGCCAAGGGGATGCTCAAGTGCCTGGACTTCGCCGATGGCCGCGAGATCTGGTCGCACGACTTCGAGCCCGAATACAAGACAACGGTTCCGGGATGGGGCATGGTATCCGCGCCGCTGATTGCGGGCAACCTGGTGGTCGCCGTGGCAGGCGGAGCGGACAACGCCAAGGTGGTGGCGTTCGACAAGCAGACCGGCAAGGAGATCTGGCGCGCGCTCGACTCCAATTCCGAGCCCGGATATGCGGCGCCTGTCCTGATCGAAGCCGGCGGACGCCAGCAGATCATCATCTGGCACGCCTCGGCGCTGGTGTCGCTGAATCCGTCCAACGGCGAGATCTACTGGCAGCAGCCGTTCAATGCCCACATGGGACTGGCGGTGGCAACCCCGGTGAAGAGCGGTCCATACCTTTTCACGACGTCGTTCTACACCGGCCCGATGCTGATGGAGCTGGCCGCGGCATCGCCATCGGCGCGGATGCTGTGGAAAGGCAAGAGCGCGAGCGAGATCGAAACGGATGGGCTGCACGCGTTGATCAACACGCCCGTGATTGATGGAGATCACATCTACGGAATCTGCAGCTACGGCCAGATGCGGTGCCTGAATCTAAAGACCGGCGCGCGCGTATGGGAGTCCCTGGTGGCAACCGGGGAGAAGGCGCGTTGGGCGACCGGATTCCTCGTGAAAAACGGCTCCCGGTATTTCCTGAATAATGACCGCGGCGACCTGATCATCTGCCGGCTGACACCGTCGGGCTACGAGGAGATCTCCCGGACGAAGCTGATTAAGCCGACGTCGACGGCGGGGATCGGGAGGCGGGAGCTGCAGGCGGTCAACTGGTCACACCCGGCGTATGCGAACGGGCATATCGTGGCGCGGAATGACGAGGAGATTCTGTCGGCGTCATTGGGGAAGTAGAGCCAATACAATGGGCGTATGTTGCTGATCCTGATGCTCCTTTTCGCCGCAAATGCCCTGGCCGCCGGCGGTCCCCGGGCCGTTCCAACATTCGAATCGATCGGACTCTACTATCCCCTCGCGTCTGGGAGCGAGCCTTGCACGGTACGGTATCGCGCGGCAGGCAAGACGGAATGGCGCGACGGATATCCGCTCGTATGGGACGCCCGGGAAAAGGAATGCCGCGGGTCCTTGGTGGGGCTCATTGCTGACACTGCCTACGAAATCGAACTTCGGGCCGGAGCCGGGTCCGCGGCGATTCAGGCCCGCACGCGCGGCGACCGCTTCCCCGCTGGCAAGGTAACCCGGCTCCCGGGCGGGACCACCGACAAAATGATCCGCATCACCGAAGGGGGCTCTGCCTCGGCCTGGCACGTTGTCGAGCCCGAGCCAGGCACGAAGTTCACGAGCGATGTGTTCAATTTCGCCGACAACAACATCTCAGTGGAGGCGGATTTCGTCGTGGTGCGCGGCCTGGAGTTGCGCAATGCCGCCGTCCATGCAATCCGGGTGAAGGCGGGCGTTCAGAACGTCGTGGTCGAGGACTGCCACATCACCGGATGGGGCCGGATCGGCGGAGCGCGCGTGTGGGGTGTCACGGGCGGATCCGACAGCGCGGTCTATGCTGAGGCAGGCGCGGGCGGGCTCGTGGTCCAACGCAACCTGATCGAGTATCCGCGTGGCGGCGCCAACGACTGGGAGAGCGGCCATCCCTCGGGTCCGCAGGCGGTCACGCTGATCAACTCGAAGGGCGGGAACGTGATCCGCTACAACACGATCCGGTCGACCGAGGATCACGGATTCAACGACGGGATCGGCGGTGGCACGAATTACGGATTCGAAGGGAGTCCGAACCGTGACTCGGACATCTATGGCAACCAGATCTCCAACTGCTGGGACGACGCGATCGAGAGCGAAGGCGCCAACTGCAACGTCCGCATCTGGAGCAACTACATCCACCATACTTTCGTGCATGTCGCCACCGCGTCGACCGCCATGGGGCCGTTGTACGTGTTCCGGAACGTGTTCGGCGAGAGCCGGATCTCCCACCAGGATTCAATCGGCGGAATGATGATCAAGACCGGCATGAACTACGTCACGATCAACGGGGAGCGCGTGAGCACGGGCCTCGGGCACCGGTTCATTTTCCACAACACGGCACTGCAGCCGGGCGGGGCGCTGGACGTGTTCAGCAGTCACGAGCTTCACAACGCGGTGACGCGGAACAACATTTTCTATTCGCGCGGCCGGAGCTATCCGGCGCAGCGCGGAGAGCCGGCCAACGACTTCAAGAACGACCTGACGGGCGGATACCTGGGCGGCGGATTTGTACGCTCGATGTTCCTGGCGGGCAGCGGGCTTGAGTGGTTCCTGGCGCCAACGATGAACAAGATCCAGTGGGGCCGTGTCGAGTACGACAAGGGCGGGCAGAAGTTTGCGATTACGGATCCGATGGTGGCGGCGCGGAATCCGGCGATTGATGCGGGGGTCCGGCTGGCTGGTTTCAACGACGGCTTTGCCGGGCAGGGTCCGGATATCGGGGCGTATGAGACGGGGCTTCCGCCGCTACGGTTTGGAAGGGAGATGGCGCCGGGCTTCCAGCGGGCGCCGTGGGAGTTGAGGTAGGCCTCGATCTTGTTCGAACGCGCGTTCGGCCCATGTTATCAGGCGGCAAGCTCGGATCGAACCTCCTCTTTTCGACTCCAAGGGACCGGATGGATCGAATAGCTCTTCAGCGCTTCGAGCGCACCCGCCGATACCGAGGTCTCTGTGTCGCTCCACGCGTGAATCAGCGACTCAGCAGTGTCCCGCGCCGGCCGCGTAACCGCTCTTCCTCGTAAACTTTACTTTAGGGGTATAGCGGATATCCGCCGCATCCTTGTTGAAGAGCTTGCCCGGAGGCCTTGGCCCAGGGCCCACACGATGATCCATCAATGGCGTCCGGTCAGCCGGAGGAAGTCGCGCGCGATCAACCGTTTGAGCCGCCGCTCAAGGCGTTCGCCGTTGGGCTCCTCGCAGCCTCTTGCCAATCATACTCAACCGAACGGGAAGCGAATTTGATCGGAACTGGGTATCCCCTT
>VFZX01000014.1 GCA_016871015.1 Acidobacteriota bacterium
TCTCCTCAACCGTATCCCCATCTTGACGCGCCGCAATCACCCGCCTACGCAGGTCAATTCCTAGGGCCCTAGCCATTCTCAGTTGGCGGATTCGCGTGGAGCTTCTTTATTATACGTGAAAATGCTCTAGGTGCATCCGCGGCACATGCCCCTTGGCGCAGCGCTGAATCAGCAGGTGCCGAATCCCTACTTCGGGCAAGTGACAACGGGGAACCTCGCCAATCGCACCATCACGCGGGCGCAGTCGCTCCGTCCATATCCCCATTACTTGAACATCAGCACATTCATTCAAAGCGCGGCATGGTCGCAGTATCACGGACTGCACCTGACTGTTGAGAAGCGGTTCTCACGCGGATTCAATGTGCTGGCCGCCTGTACCACGGGCAAAGGGACCGACAACGGCGCGGGCCGCATCATTGACGTCACCGGACTCCAGCCGCCCATCCAGAATCAATACGATTTGCGGGCGGAGAAGTCCCTCTCGCAGCAGGATGTGGCGCAGCGTTTCGTGGTGAGCCACACCTGGGACCTGCCTGTCGGCCGCGGACGCCTGCTGGGGGGATGGTCCGTGAGCGGTCAGGCGACGTTTCACTCCGGTTATCCAGTTGGACTCACCTCGATCGGCAACAGCGGCGTTTTCTCCGCCGTGCTGCGTCCCAATTCGACGGGACGCTCGGCCAAGCTGGAGGGCGGCCCGCACGGCCGCCTGCGCCGGTTCTTCGACATTGATGCCTTCACCGTCCCCGCGCCGTTCACCTTCGGCAATGTCATCCGCGCCCTGCCTGATGTCCGCAGCCCCAGCCGCGCCAACTACAATTCCGCGCTGTCCAAGCGGTTCCGGATTACCGAGCGGTTCGAAGCCACGTTCCGGGCCGAAGCCTACAATCTCACGAACACACCCTTCTTCGGATACCCGGGGACGCAAGTGGGATCCAATGACTTCGGCGTCATTTCGAGCGCCGGAAACGCCAGGACGGTGCAGCTTTCCGGCAAAGTCGCGTGGTAGGGGTCAGCGGCCGAAAATGATCTTCTCCCGCCGGAACAGGCCCGTGGTGAGCCACAGCAGGATCCCTGCCACCGCCAACGCCGACAGGGCGGAAAGCACAAACATGGCCGGCGCTGGCGCCCGGCCGCCGAGCACTTCGCCGAGAAGCACGTGTTGGCCGACAATCGGGATCGGGAACAGCCACGGTTGACGCCCCAGCGGACTCACGGAAGAGATGATCCCCGGCAGCATGGGAATCATGATCAGCATACCCATGTAGCCCTGAGCCTCCTTGAACGACTTGGCGAACGTGGACAAGTACATCTGGAGGGCCGTCGCAAGCAGGCACATCGGGAGAATCCCGAGCAGCACGCCAATCCCTTCGACCGGTGTCAGCCGGAAGCGGACTCCGAATTCCTGAAGCGGAATGAAACGCAGCATCATGAAGCACAGGATGGCGGTGGACGCCACTCCAAGAGCCGACGAGCATACCGCCGCCAGCCACTTGCCGGTAACAATGTGCTCCCGTGGCGCCGGATTCAGTAGAAGCGGTTCGAGTGATCCCCGCTCACGCTCACCAGCCGTCGAATCGGTAGCGATCTGCATGCCACCAGTGAACGCGGCCAGGACAATGAACAGAGGCAGAAACGACAGCAGCATCGCGGCCCGCTGTTGAGCGCTCGACACCTCGATATCCTCGACGCGCACCGCCGTGGCCACCGAAGGACTCACGCCGCGCAGCAAGAGCCGCATGGATCCGATCTCCGCTCCATACCGTGTCAATAACGACCGCACGCGCCGCACTTTGGGAAACGCCGTCTGCCGGGATCCGTCGGAGACCAGTTGAAGGTCGATGGGCTTGGATTTACTGAAGTCTTCCGCGAAACTCTTCGGGACGACGAGCACCACATCCTGCTTGTTATCCCGGACGGCGGCCTCCGGATCCGCGGGTCCGTCAACAATCTCGATTCCACCCTGTTGTTTGATCCATTCCATCAGTGCGGGAGCGTATTCGGCTCCCACCACCGGGAGCTTAATATCTTCGACCTGGCGCTGCCGGTTGGCGATCCGGTTGAACATGAATCCAACCAGCAACGGACCGATCACGGCACCCACCACGAGTGATACAAGCGCACGCCGGTCGCGGAATGCGTCCTTCAGCTCCTTGCGGCAAACCACCCAAACCGTGTGAAACATGCTCATCCGTGGTGCTCCGCGTCGTCGAGCCCCACCAGCGCGACAAAGGCGTCCTCAAGGTTGGCGCGGCCGGTCCGTTCCAGCAATTCGGCGGGCGTGCCCATGGCCGCCACCGCACCCTTGGCGATGACGACAATGTGGTCACACAGCGCCGACACCTCCTGCATCACATGGCTTGAAAACAGCACGCACTTGCCTTCTGCCCGGAGGCGGCGGATGATCTCACGGACCGCGCGTGTACTCATGACGTCGAGTCCGTTTGTCGGCTCGTCGAGAATGATGTTCTGGGGCCGGTGCACGAGAGCGCGTGCGATCGCCACTTTCGTCCGCTCACCGTGCGAAAACCCGCTGGTGCGGCGGTTGGCAATTGGTTTCATGTCGAGCGATTCGATTAGTTCTTCGGTGCGCTGTTTGATGACGTTTCCAGTTAGACCATGCAACTCGCCGTAGTATTGGATATGCTCCCGAGGGGTCAGCCGGGGATAGAGTCCGGAAACATCCGGCATCACACCCATGCGTGCTTGAGCGGCCAGGGGATCCGCGACACCATCGACTCCGTCGATGTCGACCGAGCCGCCGTCGGGCTTCATCAGCCCGTAGATCATGCGGAGGGCCGTGGTTTTTCCGGCGCCGTTCGGACCCAGGAGTCCGGTAACGCGTCCGTCGCTCGCTTCAAAGCTCACGCCGTCAACAGCTTGCACAGTGCCGAACCGCTTGCGGAGGGCGTCCACCCGGATCATTTTGACTGCGCTCCGTTGCGCGGATCGGGGCCCGCGGGAGTGACGAAAAAAGGTGCGCGGCGCATGTCTTTCAGGCAGCCAGCGTCCAGTTTGGACACCGACCCGTCTTCGGAGAACTGCTGCATGATCTTCACGATGCAGCCGCGTGCAATTGCGCCGTGTCCGGTGCCAGAAGCGATCAGGTGCTTTGAGTTCTTCAGATGGCGCGCGACTTGGTCGCCCCAGCTTGGCGGCGTCACGGGATCGAGGTCTCCCGAAAGGATGAGCGTCGGGACATCCGACACTACCGGCTCGTAGTAGGATTCCGCGACCTCGCCGCGCGGCCAGAACTGGCAGGGCTTGATCTTGCTGTCGAGGATCGTGCGTGTCAGAAACGAATTGGTCAGCGCGGCCGGAATTTCCGGCTCCTTGATGCGCGGGGCGTCTTCGCTGCACAGGACCGAAAAGTGCATGCCGGCGGCGATCGTGTCGCCCGCGGCTTCGCCGATAAATCCAAGTGCGAGAAGGCTTTGGAAGTCGTTGCGCTCGGCCTGCTCGATCACCATCGGCAGCAGCGCCGAGACCTGCGGGGAGTAGAGGGCAAAGAAGACGATGCCGGCAAGCGCGTCGGCGGTGACGTCGACCTGCTCCCGCGCCCCGGTGCGGGGATGGGTGAGGGTAGCCTTGACCGGAGCCTGCTTGAGCCGGGCGATGAGACGCTGGAGGCGCTGACTGGTCCCCTTATAGGGGGCGGCACATGCGGGATCGGCGTCGCAGTCGGCAGAGAGGCGGTCGAGGGCGCGTTGGCCATCCCTAGCCATGAACAGGGGTAGGCGCATGTCTTGCGGAGCGACTCCGTCGAGCACGACGGTCCTCGCATTTGCTTGATGCCGCTGGAGATAAACGAGAGCGGCACGTGTCCCGTAAGACCCCCCGTAGAGGTTAATCTTTGAATACCCCAAATGTGCACGGACATCGTCAAGATCGTCCATCGCGATGGTGGTCGTGTAGAGCTTGGTGTCCGCCTCGTACTTCTCGAGACACCCCCGCAGGCGGGCATTGGTTGCCTCGATGGACTGGTCGAGGTCTTTCAAGCTCTCGGGTTCGTACTTGCAGTCGAGCTTGTTGGATTTCCCGGTGCCGCGCTGGTCGACCAGAACCAGATCGCGGTTGTGGTGAACGCGCCGGAAGGTGTCTTTCAGAGCTTTCGCGTGGCTTGCCGCTCCCTGTCCCGGACCGCCAGCGAGGAAAAAGACAGGATCCGGGCGCGACTCGTTAGCAAGCGCGGGCAGCAGGACGATGTTGAGGTCGATTTGCCGGCCCGCCTTGGTCTGGCGGTTTTCCCAGACCTTGAGCTTCCCGCAGTAGGCGTCCGTGGGCCCGTCGCTCGACTTGCAAGGCTGGAGCCGGTCGATCGCAGTAGACTCCTCCCGGTGCGTGCAACCCGCCATGGCGAGGATGAGGCTGGCCAACAGGAATCTGCCCACTCCTCAAGAGTGTAGCTCACTGCAAAATCAGGGGTGGAAGCTGTCTACACTCTTCGAACACAGAATGCCCCGGATCCCATTTCTCGGCATGGTTGCAATCCCGGTCGCCGTTGGCGCGGGATCGTGGTTTGGCATGCGCACGCTGGATGAGCGCGGCTGGAAATTCTTTGACACCGGGCGGGCTATTGTCCAACTGGGCGGAGAGTTTTCCAACGCCTTGCGGGCGAAGGACGCGGCGAAGATCGAGACGTTCTTCGCGTCCACCTATTCGGGCAAGGAGCTGGGGCTGAACCGGCTGGAGAAGTTGGAGGAGAAGGACGGGCTACGGCGCCTCAAGTTTCTCGGAGGAGGCGCCGTAGCCGGAGCGGGTTCGGCAGCGGAGGAGTGGAGGCAGTATCTGAACAGCTTCGAGACGGTGGAGGAAGCACGGATGTTCCTCCACCGGTTCATCGATTGGACGGCCGCGGGGGGACCGGAAGCCAGTGTCCGGTTCGAAGTGATCGGTACACCGAAGGGTTCGAAGCAGGCCGGTATCGACCGGGCTTACTTCAAGATGAAATTCACCGGCACGTTGGAGCATGGGTTCCGGATCGAACGGGCCGAGCTGATGGAAGGCGACCGGGTGATTTCCGACGAACCGATGTTCACCGAGATGGGTGGCGAAGCCGGCATCGCGTTCGTGAACCGGTATTACCCGGCGTTCCTGAACGAGCCGCAGAAGTTCGGGATGATCCGGTATGGCCCGGGCGGAATCTCGGCGGTGGACTTCGACAATGACGGCTGGTATGACCTGTTCATCCCGGACGGCGAAGAATCGAAGCTGTTCCGCAACATCGGCGGCGGCAAGTTCGAGGACGTGACCGCGAAGGCCGGCCTGGCAGGCCTCGATGGGGTCAGCGTCGGCGTGTTCGCCGACTACGACAACGACGGGTTCAAGGACTTCTTCGTCAGCCGGACCTACAAGCCGAACCAGTTGTTCCATAACAACGGCGACGGGAGCTTCACGGACGTGACCAAGAAGGCCGGGATCGGCGTGGATTGCTGCACGACGGTTGCATCGTGGGCCGACTACGACAACGACGGGCGTCTGGACCTGTATGTCGGCCGGTATCTTGATCCGCGGCTGGACATTCCGACAACGTTCTACGCGCGCAACGGCGAACCGAACCAGTTCTACCACAACAACGGGGATGGCACCTTCACGAACGTGACGGTGAAGTCGGGCACCGGCGAGCTGGGCCTGTGCCTGGGATCAGTGTGGGGCGACTACGACGCCGACGGGTTCCCGGATCTCTACGTGGTGAACGACTTCGGGCGGAACACGCTCTATCACAACGACCGCAATGGCACGTTCACCGACGTCACTGTAAAGACGGGGACGCTCGCCTATGGAGCCGGCATGAACGCCTCCATGAGTGACTACGACAACGACGGGCGGATCGATATCTACGTGACCAACATCCGGTCCGAGCATGCCTGGTACGCCGAGTACCCGACGGTGATGCGCTACATGCAGAATGTGTGGCGGCAGGGGGTCTGGAAGTCGGATATGCCGTTGTACTGGGAGGTCTTCCGACAGTCCGGCATGGAGTTCGTGCCGGTGTTCCAGCAGATGGCGTCGGGCAACACGCTGCTCCGGAACAAGGGCGACGGGACGTTCGAGGATACGACCTGGAAGGCGAACGCCAATCCGCCGGGATGGTTCTGGGGCGCTTCGTTCGCCGACTTTGATCTCGACGGATGGCAGGACATCTATGCCGCCGACGGCTGGGTCTACAACGACAAGGACACAGAGATCGAGATGGAGTTCCTGAACAACGTGGTGAGCCACCAGGACACCTACAAGACGGGGCTTTACTTTGATCCGAAGTATTTTGGACGCAGGTCGTGGCATGGATGGGAGCGGAACCGCCATCTCCGGTCGAACGGAGACGGAACGTTCCTCGAGATGGGAAGGGCCGCGGGGACCGACCTGATCACCAATTCGCGCGGTGTCGCGGTGGCGGACTTCTGGAATCGCGGAAGGCTGGACATCGCGGTGGCGGCCTCCACCGACAAGCACGCTCTGTTGCGGAACAATATCAAGACCTCCCGGAACTGGCTGGCGGTGGAGCTGGTGGGCACCAAGTCAAATCGCGATGCGGTGGGGGCGCGGATCACGATCAAAGCCGGTGGTAAGCCGCAGACGCGCGAGATCGTGCTGGGCGACGGCTACGGTTCGCAGAACACGCTGCGCCAGTACTTCGGGCTGAACGATGTCTCTTCCGTTGAGGAGTTGACCGTGCGGTGGCCCAGATCGGGGCTCACCCAGAAGTTCAGCAATGTCGCCGGAAACCGGATCATCGCGATTACCGAAGGCACGGACGTTGTAGTGGAGAAAAAGTATGCGCCGAAATCTTAGTCTCGCGTTGGTTGCGGCGGCGGTTCTCGTGGCCAACGGCGGCGCGGGGCGCTGGTTCGCGGATGTGACCGGGCAGGCTGGAATCCGGCACAAACACACCAACCGGGCGTTTGAGAATCCGTACGCGCACATCATGGCCGGATACACGGCTCTGGGCGCATCGGGCGCGGTGGCCGACTTCGATGGTGACGGCTGGGAGGACATCTTTGCGACGGACTCGCAGAAATCCGGCAAGAACCGGCTGTACCGAAACAACGGGAACCTCACCTTCACCGACGTGGCCCGCGAGGCGGGGGTGGCGGAGGGCAACGACGATCGCAACGCCTCTTCCGACGCGCTTTGGTTTGATTACAACGGAGACGGGCGGCCGGACCTGTTTGTGATCCGCTTCGGGCAGAGCCTGCTCTACGAGAATCTGGGCAACGGCAAGTTCCGGGATGTGACGCGGCAAGCGGGATTGACGCGCTACGCGAATTCGATTACGGCGATCGCGTTCGACTACGACCTGGACTCGGATCTCGATTTGTTCGTCGGCGATTACTTCCAGCCAGTCGACATCTTCAAACCCAACACGCCGCGGTTCTTTCCCGAGAACTTTGAGACGGCGAACAACGGCGGCGGAGTGGCGGTGTTCCGCAACGACAAAGGCGCTTTCACGAATGTGTCGGCGCAGGTGGGGATCAAAATCAGCGGCTGGACGCTCGACCTGGGCCACGCCGACGCCGATCTCGATGGCGACGACGATCTCTATGTCGCGGCGGATTTCGGCACCGACCGCTTCTTCGTGAACAACGGCAACGGGACGTTCACCGACCTCACCGACAAGGCAATCGGCGTCGATTCGAAGAAGGGCATGAATGTCGATTGGGGCGACTTCGACAACGACGGCTACTTCGACGTCTACGTCACCAACATCACCGACGACTACATGCGTGAGGGCAACTTTCTGTGGAAGAACAACGGGAATCTGACCTTCACCGACGTTTCGCGCGAGATGAACGTCCATGACACCGGATGGGGCTGGGCGGCCAAGTTCTTCGACTACGACAACGACGGCTGGCAGGACATTTATGCCGTCAACGGCTGGGTGTCAGCCGGCAAGGACAGCTATGTGCCGGACATCTTCGAGATGGTGGTGAAGGCGAACCAGGATTTCGCCGACGCGCGCAACTGGCCGCCCATGGGCAACAAGAGCCTGAGCGGATACCAGAAGAACCGGCTGTTCCGGAATCACGGCGGGCAGGCGTTCAAGGACGAGGCCACGCTGCACGGCGTGGATTCGGTGAGGGATGGCAGGGGCGTGGCACTGGCGGATTTCGATCGCGACGGGCGCGTGGATATGTTCGTGTCGAACGCGAATGCCGAGCCGTTCCTCTACCGCAACACGGCTCCCGCGCGGAGCTGGATCGGGTTCGAGTTCGAAGGGCGGAAGTCGAACCGGTCCGCGATCGGCGCCGTGGTGACGGTGACGGCGGGCGGGCGGACGCAGAAACTGTTTGTCAACGGCGGAAACGGATTTGCAAGCCAGAGTTCGCGCGAAGTCCGGTTTGGATTGGCAGATGCGGGACAAGCGGCGGTGAAGGTCCGGTGGCCGTCGGGCGAGACCCAGGTGTTTGAGAATCTGGCAGCGAACAAGACATACAAAATCGCCGAGGGCGGTAAGCCCGCGGCGTGGATGGCAAAGCGATGATGAGACTGGCATGGTTGTGGGCCGCGGCCGCGTCGCTGGCAGCGGATCCGCTGGCGGAGTTCGAGAAGGCGCTCGATGCGCAGCCCGACAGCATGCAGATTGGCAGTGAGTACCGGATGGCCGTGATCCGCATGAAGGAACACGACCGCTGTATCAAGTTCCTGGGAGACCTGGCGGCGAAGCATCCGAAGGCGCCCAACCTGCACCTCAATCACGGGTTCGCCTACGTGGACAAGATTCCGGTGGCGGGGAGCATCACGCAGGTCCTGCTGGCGAACACAGCGCTTGGGCACTTCGGCAAGTCGATTGAAGCGCAACCGACCTGGATCGCCCACTACACGCGCGGCAACGCCTACCTGTTCTGGCCCAAGATCTTCAAGCGGATGCCGCTGGCGATCGCCGATCTCGAAGCAGCGATGAAGATGCAGAAGGCGGACAAGAAGCGCAGCTATCACATCCGCAACTACATCTCGCTGGGCGACGGATATTGGAAGAACGAGGAGCCGGACAAGGCCAAGGCCACCTGGCAGGAGGGACGCAAGGAATTTCCGGGGAACGAGCAGTTAACGGTCCGGCTCGCCAAGAGCCCTGCTGAGATGGACGCATTAATCGTGGAAGTGTATGACCCGAACAAGCGGGTGGACACGAATCTCGCCGAACTCTGGAAGCAACAGCCGTGAGACGCGCGCGCGCATGGTGGCTGTTGATTCCGGCGCTGGCGGCGCTCGGGAACGGACCGCCGGGCCGGGTGCGTTTCGCCGAGGTGGGAGAGAAGGCGGGGGTCCGCCATATTCACGAGACGCGGAAGTTCCAGGGCAAGCACGGGGATGTGCTCGGCATGTTCACGTCGGGAGGAGCCTCGTCGGCCGCGGGTGATTTTGATAACGACGGTGACGATGATCTGTTCGTCGTCAGCTCGGATGCGGGCAAGCCCAACAAGCTGTACCGTAACGATGGAGGATTGAAGTTCACCGAAGTCGGCGTGGCCGCCGGAGTCACCGGGGGCAACGATCCGAAGTCGATCGTCGCGGATGCGATCTGGTTTGATTACGACAACGACGGCTGGAGCGATCTCCTGGTGGCGCGGTTCGGCACACCAGTGCTCTATCACAATGAGCGGAACGGAAAGTTCAAGGACGTAACGGCGGGCGCGGGCTTCAACAAGTTTGGCAACACGATCGCCGCGATCGCGTTCGACTATGACCGCGACGGTCTGCTGGACGTCATGTTCGGCAACTACTTCAAGCCGGTGAGCCTGATCGACCTGACCACGACGAAGGTGCTTCCGAACGATCTGGACAATGCCGTCAACGGCGGGGGCGTGACGCTGTGGCGCAACACCGGGGGCGGAAAGTTCGTGGACGTGACGGAGAAGACCGGGCTCTCCAAGCAGTCCGGCTGGACCCTGGACCTGGGCCATGGCGACCTGAACAACGACGGCTGGCAGGATCTCTACGTCGCCTGCGACTATGGCACCGACCGGATGTTCCTGAACAACGGCGACGGCACGTTCCGCGAAGTCACCGAGAAGGCGATGGGCTTTGACACGCGCAAGGGCATGAACGCCGAGATCGGCGACTACGACAACGACGGGCTGCTCGACATCTACGTCACCAACATCACCGACGAGTACATGAAAGAGTGCAACATGCTGTGGCACAACAACGGCGACGGCACGTTCACCGATGTCTCGAAGGAAACCAACACCTGCAATACTCTGTGGGGATGGGGCGCTAAGTTCGGCGACTGGGACAACGACGGGTGGCTCGATATTTTCGCCACCAACGGGCTCCGCTCAGCGAGCAAGGAAAACTACATCCCGGTGCTGCTCGAGGCGATCATAAAGCCGAACATGGAGTTTCAGGAGCTGGCTTCGTGGCCCGCGATCGGCAAGATGACCTGGAGCGGATACCAAAAGAAGGTGATGTTCCGCAACGTGGGCGGGCAGGTATTCAAGGACATCTCTGCGGAAGCCGGTGTCGACAACGACCTGGATGGGCGCGGTCTGGCGGTGGCCGATTTCGACGGCGACGGATTGCTCGACTTCTACCAGACCAACGCCGACCAGCCTGCGCTGCTCTACCATGGACAGACGCAGGGAGCGGGCAACTGGGTGCAGTTCAAGCTGCGCGGAGCGGCTGCGAACCGGGATGCGGTGGGTGCGCGGGTGAGCCTGAAGGCGGGTCCGTTGAGCATGATCCGCGAGGTGGACGGCGGAAATGGATATTCGGGCCAAAGCACGCAGTGGCTGCATTTCGGGTTGGGAGGCGCGCAGCAGATGGGACAGATCGAGGTCCGCTGGCCGGACGGGCGCAAGGAGCAGATCCGGGCGGAGATCAACAGCTTTGTGCGGATTGAGGAAGTCAAGGGCGGACCAGCCAAAGTCAGCGTGTCGAAGAACCGATAGACCATGAGATCGCGTATCGTTTTCGCCGTCCTGTTTCTGGCGGCCGCGCCAGCCCAGGAACAACTGACACGGCACATCAATCTGGGAAAGGCCTTCTACGAGAATCCCACGACGCAGAAGGAAGCCGCCGCCGAGTTCAAGAAGGCGCTCGCCCTGAATCCGAATTCAGCGCGCGAGCAGTTGAACTACGGGCTCGCGCTGTTGCGGGCCGGGGACGTGAAGCAGGCTGTGGTGTACCTGGAGAAGTCGCGCAAGACGAATCCGGCGCTGCCGCACACCTATTTCAACCTGGGCGTGGTCTACAAGAAGGAAGGCGATTTTGACCGCGCGATGGCCGAGTTCACCGAGATGGCCAAACGCGTGCCGGACGAGCCGGTGACGCGGTTCAATCTGGGGATGCTGCACAAGCTGCAAGGGGCACCGGAGAAGGCCTTAGCCGAGTTCGAATTGGCGGCGAAGCTCGACTCGACGTTGGCCGCTCCGCACTTCCAGCTCTATAACTCATATCGGGCGGCAGGCCGGACGGCGGATGCGCAACGGGAGTTGCAGACGTTCAACGACATCAAGAAGCGGATGTCGCAGTTGGGGCTTTCCGAGGACATGGACTGGTGCTACTACGCGGAACTGCTTGAGGAGATTCCAGCGGTGGCAAGTCCCGGTCCGGCGCCCGTCGAGGTGAGTTTCGCGCCGGTAGGCGCCGGCTCGCTCGGTGGACCCGCTGTGGGTCTGGCGGCGATGGACGCGAATGGCGATGGAAAGCCGGACATTCTGGCCTGGGGCGCGGTGAGTTCGGCGGTGTTCGTGAACGGCGTGAAGACGGCTCTGCCGCCAGCGGTCCATGCCGCGGTGGGCGACTTCAACAACGACACGTTCGCCGATGTCGCGCTGGTGACCTCGTCCGGCGTGGTGCTCGCGGTGAACAACAAGGGCGTGATTACGGCGCAAGGCGCACCCGCTGTGACCGGGGTGTTCCGCGCCGCGGTCTGGGTGGATTTTGATCACGACTACGACCTCGACCTCATGCTGCTCGGTGAGCCGTCGAAGCTGATGCGCAATAACGGCGACGGCAGTTGGACCGGCCAGGAGTTCCCCTTCGCCGCCGGGAATCCGATCGACGGCGCGGTGCTCGAGGTGGGCGAGAACAACGGCTTCGATGTCGTGGTCGCGTACGAAGGCAAGCCAGGAGTGCTCTACCGCGACTTGAAGATGGGCAAGTACGAGGCGGTGGCGCTGCCTTCGGAACTGCCGGGACGTCTGGTGATCGAGGACTTCAATCACGACAGCTTCCTGGATGTCGCGTCGGTGGGGCCGCGAGGCACGGTGTTCCTGGAGAACAAGCGGGGGCGGCTGGAGCCGGGTCCGGCGCTGGCACAGCGGGCGTCGGTGTTCGCTGACTTTCAGAACCGGGGCCGGAACGATGTGCTGGCGGGTGGCGCGATGTTCGTGCACAAGGGCGGACTCGCATGGGACGCCGGCAAGGCGAAGAATGCCGTGGACGGAGTCGCGGCGGCGGCCGATTTTTCAGGTGACGGCCTGGCGGACGTTGCGGTGGCAGGGGCGGGCGGGGAGATCCAGATCCTGCGCAACACGACTCCGGTCAAGACGCCGGTGATGCGCGTCGGAATCACGGGGGTTAAGAACATCAAGCTCGCACCCGATGCGCGGGTAGAAGTGAAAGCGGGAAATCTGTATCAGAAGAAGATCTATCGCGGAATGCCGCTGGTGTTCGCGATGCCGGGAGCCCCGGTGGCGGAAGCGGTCCGGATCACGTGGCCGAACGGGCTGATCCAGAACGAGCTGCGGCAGAAGGCGGGCGGCGCCTACACGTTCAAGGAGGCGCAGCGGCTGTCCGGTTCGTGCCCGATGATCTTTACCTGGAACGGAAACAAGTTCGAGTTCATCTCCGACGTGCTGGGCGTGGCTCCGCTGGGCGCGGGCGCCGGTGACGGGCAGTTCTTCCCGGTGGACCATGATGAGTACGTGCAGATCCGGGGCGATCAGCTTGTGGCACGGGACGGCAAGTTTGAGATCCGTGTGACGGAGGAGTTGCGGGAGGTTTCCTATCTCGATCAGATCAAGCTGATAGCGATGGACCATCCGGCGGAGGTGAGCCTGTTCACCAACGACAAGTTCAAGGCGCCGCCGTTTCCGGAGTTCAAGCTGTTTGGCGTGCGGGAGCGGATCTACCCGAAGTCAGCAGTGGATCATCTCGGGCGGGACGTGCTGGCGCTGGTGACGCGGCAGGATGCGCGCTACCCGGCCAGCTTCGTGCGCGACATGCAGGGCCGGGCGGAGCCTCATTCGTTGACGCTCGACTTTGCGGGTGCGCCTGACGATCCGGTGATGTTCCTGCACGGCTGGGTCGACTGGGCCGATGGCAGCACGTTCGTCGCAAGCTCGCAGGCAGGGCGTGGCGGGCTGGCGGCTCCGTCGCTTCAAGTCAAGGACAGCGCGGGCAACTGGGTCACCGTGATTCAAGACATGGGCATGCCCGCGGGCAAGCCGAAGGCGATCGCGGTGGATCTGCGGGGTAAGTTCCTGTCGGCGTCGCGCGAGGTCCGCATCGTGACCAGCATGGCCGTTTACTGGGACGAGATTTTCGTTGCGGGGGCGGACGTGAGAGATCCCCAAGTGCGGTTGACCGGAATGGGACCGGCCACCGCAGACCTGCGGTTCCGCGGGTTCTCGGCGGTGCGGGTGCATCCGGAGCGGCGGCAGCCGGAACATTTCGACTATCACGCGTTGCGGCCGTTGGCCATGTGGAATCCAACGCCGGGGATGTACACGCGATACGGCGACGTGAAACGGCTGATCGAGCGAGTGGATGACTGGTTCGTGGTGATGGGCTCGGGGGACGAGGTACGGCTGGAATTTGACGCCACTGCGTTGGCCCCGCCGCCGAAGGGTTGGACCAGAGACTTCCTGATTTTCTTTGACGGCTACGCAAAGGACGCCGACGCCAACACGGCGCATTCGTCGCGGGTGGATCCGCTGCCGTTTCATGCGATGCCGGGGTATCCGTACCCGGCGGCGATGGAACACCCGGATCCGGGCTACCAGGAGAAGTACAATACGCGTCCGGCGCTGCGGTTGATCCGGCCGCTGGTTGAGGGGCGTGCCAAATAGGAGGCGCTGAGCGCTATGAAGAAACTTCTGACGTTATGCTTCCTGCTGTTGATCGTGAATTCGGCGTACTTGTGGGCCTTTCCCGATCCGAACGTGTTCTACGTCTCCAACATCGTGGCGCATATCGTGGGCGGAGCACTGGTAGTGGCTGGATTGATGGCGCTGCGTGACTACCGCCGGGCGCTGGCGCCGCTGGCGCTGGTGTTGGTGAGCGGCGTGGCGCTGGCCAAGATGGGTGCAATCCGGCCCAATCAGTGGCTGGTGTGGGTCCACATCGCGACGGGGCTGGTTGCGGTAGTGGGAATGACGCGGGTGGCAAGAGGGCGCTTCGTTCCGGTGGTGGCGCTGGCGGCGGTGATCGCGGCGGCGGGATTCGTAAAGGAGCGCTTCTTCCCGAATCCGGAACACCGGATCAAGAATCCGGCGATGGTTCCGGTGGCCATGGAGGGCGAAGGCGGCGGGCCGTCAAGTCCGTTCTTCCCTTCGGCTTCAGTGACCAACACGGGCAAGATCATTCCATCGAACTTCTTCATGGATTCCAAGGCGTGCGCGGAGTGCCACAAGGACATCTACGACCAGTGGAACAGCTCGATGCACCATTTCGCATCGTTCAACAATCAGTTCTACCGGAAGTCGATCGAGTACATGCAGGACGTGGTGGGCACCCAGCCATCGAAGTGGTGCGCGGGATGCCACGATCACGCGGTGTTCTTCAATGGGCGCTTCGAGCGTCCGATCAAGGATCAGATCGATACGCCGGAGGCGCACAACGGGTTGGGCTGCATGTCGTGCCATTCGATTTCGGCAGTATCCAACACGGCGGGCAATGGCGGGTTCCGGATGGAGTATCCGCCGCTCCATGAGCTGACCACGAGCACGAATCCGGTGGTGAAGTTCGTGCATGACTACGTGACCAAGACGGCTCCGGAAGCCCACCGCCGCGCGTTCATCAAGCCGTTCATGCGGCTGGATGCGTCGGAGTTCTGTTCAAGCTGCCACAAGGTGCACCTGGACGTTCCGGTGAACAACTACCGGTGGTTCCGGGGCTTCAACGAGTACGACAACTGGCAGGCGAGCGGCGTTTCGGGACAGGGCGCGCGGAGTTTCTACTATCCACCCAAGTCGTCGACGTGCGTCGACTGCCACATGCCGATGGTGCCATCGAAGGATTTTGGAAACGTCAGCGGGATGGTCCACAACCACCGGTTCCCCGGCGCGAACACGGCGGTCCCTTACGTCAACAATGACCAGGAGCAGTTGAAGCTGACCGAGCAGTTCCTCAAGGACGGCATCGTTTCGGTGGATATTTTCGCCGCGTCCCCGGTGGAGGAAGACAAGCATTCGCCGCAGATGCGGCGGCGCGCGGGCGATGCTCCGTCGGCGGCGACGATGTTCGCGGTGGGTGAAGAGGCGGAGACGCAAGGCCAGGTACTGATCCGCGAAGTGGGCAAGATCGCGGCTCCGCTCGACGTGGTTCAACCGGTGTTCAAGCCGGGGGACCAGGTCCGGGTGGATGTTGTGGTGCGCACGCGGAAGGTCGGCCACTTCTTCCCCGGCGGGACAGTGGACGCTTTCGACGTGTGGCTGGAGTTGAAGGGCGAGGACGAGTCCGGCAAGGTGGTGTACTGGTCGGGCGCGCTGGACGGGGACAACGGCCCGGTGGAGCCGGGCGCGCACTTCTACAAGTCCTACCAGCTTGATGAACACGGGAATCCGATCAACAAGCGGAATGCCTGGCAGAGCAGGACGATGTTGTATGTCCGGCTGATTCCACCGGGCGCGGCCGATGTCGCGCACTACCGGGTGCGGATTCCGAAGGACGCCAAGGGCAAGATCAAGCTGACGGCGAAGCTCAACTACCGCAAGTTCGCGCATTACTACACACAGTTCGCCTATGCAGGGCAGCCTGAGGCAGGGGACAGATCACCGTTCGGGAAGGACTTCGACGACCGCAAGTTCACGTTCCTGCCCACGCATATACCGCGCAACGTGTCGGGACAGATCCGGGACCGGATACCGGATATTCCGATCGTGACGCTGGCGTCGGCTGTGTCGCAGTTGAACGTCGGCGCGGGCGGGGCCGAGTGGAGGCAGGCGGCGGATCTGAAGTCGCGCGAACGGTGGAACGACTGGGGGATCGGACTGCTGCTGCAGGGAGATCTGAAAGCCGCTGAGTACGCATTCAAGAAGGTGACCGAGGCGGAACCGGCCTACGCCGACGGGTGGCTGAACCTGGCGCGCGCCTACATCCAGGAAGGGCAGACCGAGGAGGCGAAGCCCTATATCGAGAAGGCGCTGTCAATTAACAAGGAGCTGGCCCGGATCCACTATTTCAAGGCGCTGATCCAGAAGGCTGACGGGGACTACGACGGCGCGATCCAGTCGTTGCGCGTGGTGACAGCGAAGTATCCGCGCGACCGCGTGGTCCAGAATCAGTTGGGGCGCATCCTGTTCCTGAAGCGGGACTACAAGGCCGCGCTGGCGGCGCTGGATTCGGTCCAGGATGTCGATTGCGAGGATGTGCAGATGCACTATACGAAGATGCTCGCCTTCCGGGGCCTTGGCGATACCGCGAACGCGGCGCGCGAAGAGCAGTTGTTCCGCCGGTTCAAGGTGGAGGAGGCGGCCCAATCGATCACCAACGTGAGGCGTCAGGCGAGTCCTGAGGACAACAACGAGCGGCAGTTCATTCACGATCACGAGTCGATCGACTTGAGCCGTCCGGCAAAGGCCGCTGGCAAGCCGCTGCTTGCGGGCGCAAAGGAGCCGCCGGCGGTAGGAGGAGGGTTCCGGTGAGGCTCTGTGTAGGGGTTCTGGCGGCCGCGGGGGCGGCGTTTGCGCAGGTCCAGTTCGCTGACGTGACGGCGGCGGCTGGGATCAAGTTCAAGCACAACGCGGGAAAGGCGGGGAAAAAGTTCCTGCCGGAGACGTTGGGGTCGGGCTGCGCGTTTCTCGACTACAACAATGACAATTGGCCCGACATTTTCCTGGTGAACGGGCGGAGCTGGGTTCCGGGTCCACGGAAGTCGTATCCGGCCCTATACCGCAACAACAAGAACGGGACGTTCACCGACGTGACGGCGGAGGCGGGCCTCACCGTGGAACTGCAAGGGATGGGCGTTGCCGCCGGCGACTTTGACAACGACGGCAATTCCGATCTGTACGTGACGGCGATCGAGGGCGACCGACTGTTCCGCAATCTCGGGACGGGGAAGTTCGCCGACGTGACCAAGGCATCCGGGATCGCGAACATCGATTTCTCGACGAGTGCGGCTTGGCTGGACTATGATCGCGATGGAAAGATCGACCTGTTCGTCGCGAATTACGTGAAGTGGACCGAGAAGGGCGACCTGTGGTGTTCGCTGGATGGGCAGACGAAGTCCTATTGCACGCCGGAGTCGTATAAGGGCACGGCGTCGAAGCTCTACCGGAATCTGGGCGGCGGGAAGTTCGAGGATGTGTCGAAGAAGGCGGGCGTGGGCGATGCGACCAGCAAGTCGCTCGGGATCGCGATCTTCGACATGGACAACAACGGGTGGCCGGACATCTTTGTCGCCAATGACACGCAGCCGAACAAGCTGTACAAAAACAACGGAAATGGAACGTTCACCGAAGCTGGCGTCGCGGCGGGAGTGGCGTTCGGCGAGGATGGCACCGCGCGGGGAGCGATGGGCGTGGATGCAGCCGATTATGATCGCAGCGGCCGGGCCCACCTGCTGGTGGGGAACTTCTCGAATCAGATGCTCGGGCTGTACCACAACGAAGGCACGGGGCTGTTTGTGGATGAGGCGCCGGCGAACAATGTGGGACGCGTGAGTCTGCTGTATCTGGCGTTCGGCGCGTTCTTCTTCGACTACGACAACGACGGGCTGTTCGATATCTTCACGGCGAACGGGCACATTGAGGAGGAGATCAGCCGGGTCCAGCCGCGGGTGAAGTACGCCCAGAATCCGCTGGTGTTCCGCAATCTGGGCAACCGGAAGTTCGAGCACGCGAATGCGAAGCTGGGCGCGGCAATCAACCGGGCAATCGTGGCGCGGGGCGCGGCTTACGCCGATTTTGACCGGGATGGCGATCTTGATGTGCTGTTGTCGACCAATGGGGGTCCGGCGTACTTGTACCGGAATGACGGCGGCAATGCGAACAATTGGGTGCGGATCCAGACGGCGGGAAAGAAGTCGAACCGGGACGGGTACGGCGCGGTGGTGCGGGTGAAGACGGCGGGGGGACAGGTGTGGTCGACCGTACGGAGCGGGTCGAGCTATTGTTCGCAGAGCGAGCGCGTGTTGTCGTTCGGGTTGGCGAAAGCAGGGAAAGTAGACTCAATTGAGGTCGTCTGGCCGAGCGGGGAAAAGCAGTTGTTTAGCGGCTTGGACGTGAACAAAACTTACCTCGTGGAGGAAGGGGCGAAGGCCCCTGTAGTGGTCAACTGAGCATGTTCAGGCGGTGGTAGATTCCGCCCTGGCGCATCAGTTCCTCGTGTGCGCCGGACTCGCGGATGCGCCCGCCTTCAACCACGGCGATCCGGTCGGCGCGGCGGATGGTGGACAGGCGGTGGGCGATGACGAACACCGTGCGTCCGGCCATGAGGGTCGCGAGCGCTTCCTGGACCAGCAGCTCGGATTCGGTGTCGAGGTGCGAGGTGGCTTCATCGAGGATGAGGATCGGCGCGTTCTTGAGCAGCGCGCGGGCGATGGCCAGGCGCTGGCGCTGTCCACCGCTGAGCTTGGCGCCACGCTCGCCGATCACGGTGTCGTAGCCGTTGGGGAGCTGGAGGATAAACTCGTCGGCAAGCGCGTTCCGGGCGGCTTCGCGGACTTCAGCGTCGGTGGCGCCACGGCGTCCGTAGCGGATGTTGCTGGCGACGGTTTCGTTGAACAGGAAGGTGTCCTGCGCGACGATCGCGATCTGAGAACGGAGGGTCGAGAGCGTGAACTCGCGGAGGTCGCGGCCGTTGAGGAGAATCCGGCCTGAGGTGGTGTCGTAGAAGCGAGGCAGGAGGCTCGCGATGGTTGACTTTCCGGATCCGGATGGGCCGACGAGGGCGAGCACTTGTCCGGCCTCGACTTCGAGGCTGATAGCGGCGAGTTCGAATCCGCTGGGGGAGTTCGGGTAGCGGAAGCCTACATCCTCAAAGCGTACGGATCCGTTAAATGGGGGCATGGGGACGGCGCCGGGGAGGTCGCGGACGCGCTCGGTGCGGTCGAGGTATTCGAAGACTTTTTGAGAAGCTCCGATCGCTTGCTGGAAGATGTTGAAGATGCCGGTTAGGCGCTTAACGGGCTCGTAGAGCATCAGCAGCGCGGCGATGAAGGAGGTGAAGGCTCCCGCGGACATCGCGCCGGTCTGGATCTGGCTGCGGGCGTAGGCGAGGAGTCCGACGATGGACAGCGCGCCGAAGAATTCGATCAGCGGCGAGGCGATGGCCTGTTGTGCGACGTAGCGGAGATTGGCGCGGCGCAGGCGGTCCCCGGCTTCGGCGAAGCGGCGGGCTTCGTGCTCTTCGGCGGCGAAGGACTTGACGATCACGTGTCCGCTGAGGGTTTCCTGGAGAATCTGGTTAATTTCGCCAGCCTGGTCCTGCGCGGTGCGTGTGCTGCGGCGGATGCGCTTCCCGAGCCGTGCGGTGGGGACCAGGACGACGGGGAGCACGGTGAGGCTGAACAGGGCGAGCTTCCAGTCCGTTTGCAGGATTACGTAGAGGAGCCAGAGCGCGGTGAACGATTGCCGGAGCCAGTCGGCGAGGATGTGGGAGACGGCGACCTGGATCTTTTCGATGTCGCTCATGATGGAGGACATCAGCACGCCGGTCGAGTGCTGTTCGTAGAATTCTGAGTCCTGGCGGAGGAGGCGCTCGAAGATGTGCTGGCGGAGGTCGGTAACGGCGGCGTATCCGGCTCTGTTGGCGAGGTAGTTGCCGAGGTAGTCGCAGAGTCCTTTGATGAGGAAGACGGCGACGATGGCGGCGGCGACGGCGGTCCAGATGTCGCTGAACCAGGGGTGGTTGAGGATCGTGAGCTGGATCTCGCCGCCCGGGATCCGGAGGACGGGTGCGGAGTGCTGTGTGGAGTCGGGCGCGAGCACCCGGTCAAACACGGGCTGAAGCAGGAGCGCGACGGCGGCTTGCGCGGCTCCGGCGATAGCCATCAGGACAACGGCCACGGAGAGCGTGCCGGCGTGTGGCCGCGCGTAGGCGAGCAGGCGGAACAGTTCGCGGGTCATAGGAGGCGGTCGATCGCGGCGAGCACCGGGGCGGTGCCCAGGTTCGCCAGGCCGTCTGGGGCGATGATTTGTTCGGCTGCCGTTTTCCAGGGAGCCCAGACTACGGGATCGGACGCACCAAACAGGACCGCGACGGGGAGTCCGAAGGCGGCGGCCACGTGCGCGGGTCCGCTGTCGTTGCCGAGGAACAGGCTCGCGCCGGCGAGGATGCTCTTGGTCTGTTCAAGAGGCTGGCCGGTGAGGCAGCGATATCGGGCGAAGGGTTCGAGGTTGTCGCCGGGACCGCCGATGAAGATGGGTTCGAGTCCTTTGTGGGCGATGTGCTCCGCGGCGTGGAGGAAACGCTGAGACGGCCAGGTCTTGGCCGGGGTCGCGGCGATGGGATGGATGACGGCGTACGGGTTGGAGATGGGCAGGGGCTGGGCGAAGAGACAGGCACGCGGAATCTCCTGGCGCGGCGCGCCCAGAAAAAACATTGCCGAGGCCAAATGTTCCGCCGTGTGGACTTTGCGGGTCAGACCGAGTATCTCCTGCGCGGTGGGAATCTTCACATTATGGACAAACCCGTGGCGGTAATGCGCGAATCCGGCGCGGAAGCGGGCGCGGGAGAGCGCGGTCAGCACCAGGCTGCGGGTGCCGCCGTGGAGATTGATGGCGAGCGACGCGCGGCTCGACCAGGCGTTGGCATGGGTGGGCGGAAGGATGGTCTCGATGTCCGGGTTTCCGGTGAACACGGCTTCGAAGCGGGGCTCGACGATCACGGAGACAGAGAGATCGGGACGGGCGGATTTGAGGATCCGGATGGCGGGAGTCGTGAGGACGCAATCGCCGAGGGACCGCAGGCGGATCAGCAGTACGCGCGCACGCGCGGGCAACTGGGTGAGGATGTCCACCCTACTCGCGGCGCGCTTCGTCGACCAGCATCACGGGGATGTCGTCGCGAATCGGATAGACGAGCCTGCACGGGGAGCAGCGCAGTCCGTTCTCCTCGTGGAGGAGCTCGATGGGAGTCTTACAGACCGGGCAGACCAGGATTTCGAGAAGCTCTTTGCTGATGGCCATCTCAGGAACTCGCTTTCATTTCCGCCCGGGCTTTTTCGATCACGGCGAGGTACTGGCGGGCCCGCTCTTCGATTTCGCCGTAGCGGCCTTCCTTGATCAGCTTGGCATCGACGAGTTCGCCGCCGACGGCGACGGCGCTCGCACCGGCCTTGAGGAACTCACCGGCGGTATCGAGGTTGACACCTCCGGTGGGGATCATATCGATTTGCGGGAAGGGGCCCTTGAGGGCCTTGATATACTTGGGTCCGCCCATGTTCCCGCAGGGGAACACCTTGACGAAATCGGCGCCCGCCTCCCAGGCTGTGAGGATCTCGGTGGGCGTGAGCGCACCAGGGCAGATGATCTTGGAATAGCGCTTGGCCATCTCGATCGTGGAGACCTTGAGCGACGGAGTCACGAAGAACTCGGCGCCCGCGAGCATGCAGATGCGCGCCGTTTCCGGGTCGAGCACTGTACCCGCACCAAGGACAAGCTTGTCACCGAACTGATCCGCCACCTTTTCCAGTGCCTTTACCGCGCCCGGCACGGTCATCGTGATCTCAGCCGCGCGGATTCCCCCATTGTAGATGGCTTCGATCGCGCGGATGGCGGATTCGGCGGATGCAGTGCGGACGACGGGGACTATACCGACGTCAAGCATGAACGACAGGGTTTGAGCCCGGGTCATTCGATTAGTCTACCGTGATGCCGAGCTTGGCATACCAAGGCTTGGCGGGCTTGAGCGCGTTGTTGACGGCGTTGATGTTGCGGACGCCCTCCTCCGCCAGCCAGTCCTCCAGAGCCTTGACTCCGTGCTGGGCGTAGACCGGGATTCCTTCCTTCCAGGTGGCGCGTCCGCACAGGACTCCTGAGAAGCCGGTGCCCGCTTCGGCTGCCATGCGGAGGGATTCGGTGAACTGGTCGTTCGAAACGCCCGCGCTCAGGTAGATGAAAGGCCTAGTGGCAACGGCTGCGGCGCGGCGGAAATGATCGAGCGCCTCGTCCCACGAGTAGGCCTTCTGGCCTTTGTAGACGCTGCTGCCTTCGGTGAAATTGGCGTTGATAGGGACTTCGACCTTGAGCACGTCGACCTTGTAGTGGGGCTTGGAGTACTCTTCCATGCTCCGGATGACGATTTCGGGCTTGCGCTTGGCGAACTCGAGTCCCTTTTCGTCACCGCCTGCCGGGTCATAGCCGACGAATTCGAGGAAGAAGGGAATGTCGCAAGCCTCGCACTCGGCGCCGATGCGCTCAATGAAGGCATGCTTGATGTCGTTGACCTGGGCGTCATCGAACGGAGTGTAATAGATGAGGATCTTGACGGCGTCTCCGCCCCAGTCCTTGATCCGCTTGACCGAGACGTGGGGAAGCAGATCAGGCAGACGTCCGGGCTGCGTGTTGTCGTAGCCCGATTTTTCGTAGGCAAGCAGGAGTCCGGCGTTGGCGGAACGTGCTTGCGCTGCGGGGAGTCCGAATTCAGGATCGAGCAGGATGGCGCTGGCGTGCGGGGTCAGGACGCGCGAAACGGCGATCTTGAACTCCTGCATCATCTCGTCGGTGATATCGGATTCCGCAACGCCTTTTGCTTTTGCAATGGACTTCTGAAGGCTGCCGCGCTGGTCCATTGCGGCGGCGGCAATGACTCCGCGGGAGTCGGAGAGATTTTTGAGGTGGGCAAGCTTGCCTGGAGTCATGGATTGTGTTGTTGAAAGCTTGGATTGGGATGGTCGCGAACGAGGCGGGACTGAACTTTCAGTATAGCGGGCTCAATCGAGGCTCGATGACCCAGTCGCCCTCCGGAGAGATGTATCCCGCTTTGCGGTCGAGAGACGCCGCCTTTCATCGGAACGGACCGGACCTGCCAGCACCGCCCAGAAGCCTGTGC
Organism: Acidobacteriota bacterium; assembly: GCA_016871015.1. Lineage (GTDB taxonomy): Bacteria > Acidobacteriota > Terriglobia > Bryobacterales > Bryobacteraceae > SYLY01. The sequence continues at coordinate 23,161 of VFZX01000014.1, forward strand.
TGGTGGTCCCTCGAACTGGAACGTGATCACGACCGAACCATCCCGGCGCAGGTGGCCTCGTGGGCCCCGGGAATTGGACAAATGCGCCGCGTCCATGCCGCGGCTAACAGCGCGAGACGGATTCGGCCAGGCACAGCGCCACAGCCTGGGCGGAGCCATCCCGGACCCAAGCGTCCAACTGCGCCACATCCTTCAATTGCTGGCCACGTTGGCGGCTTACCTCGATATATTGGCACGACACCTCTTCAATCGCGGTCATATCGCCCCACAGGCGCTCGAACTGGGCGACAGGGAAGATGTCCTCCTGGCCGCGGCCCCAACGCTTCTTGACGTCCTTGATCGTCATGTAGCTCGGGATCCGGCGGCTGGTGCGGCGGACGGCGGCCTGCACCAGGTCCGGGTTACCCAGGTCAGCGCGGCGTAGACCGAACACGGCGAGCATCGGATCGATCGAGATCCAGTAGGTCGCTGCGTTGTAGAAGCTGAGCCCGAACTCGATTTCCTCGTTGGGCAGGCAGAGTCCCTCGACCAGACGGAGGCGTCCATTCACGCGCGCCAGTCCACCGCCGTGGTCGTCGTACTGCCGGCGGATCACCTCGACCGTCATCACCGCGCCCGACGCGATGTGTGCGCCGAGCACCGCCGGATCCGGTGACGCCCCCAGCGTGTCAATGTTGTGGACCAGCAGATAGTCGATCTCCGGCTGCGCGGTGAGCAAGCGGTGCAGCAGTCCGTTGCGGAGCAGGTTCGGAACTTCATACCAGTGTCCGACCGGATGCAGGCACTGGCGCGGCAGGTTGTCCGTGTAGTCGCCCGCTTCGCCCGCCTGCTCGACCCACTTGATGAGGCTGGCGCGGCCGCTGTCCCGGACCTTCTGCTTCTGTTCATCCAACTGTTGCTGCGGCAGGACCTCCCACAGATATCGCAAGTCAGCCACCGTCGGGATCAAACGCAGTCCGATGCTCCTTCCCTCCGACACGTGGAGTTCCTTGCCCTCCGCGAATCTGGCCACCGCGTCGTGCGTCAAATAGCTGGTGGTGACGACATGCGGGATACGCGCCGCGGAGGTCCGCGCCAAGTGGATCTCGATGAAGTTACGGAAGCGGTCTCCGAAGCGATGGAAGGGATTGAGCGCTTTCACGACTCCCGCGCCCGTCGTCCACCGGCTGCCGGCGCCACCCGCCAGGCTCACCACCGCGAGTTGTCCGCCGGAGAGAGAGCGGCGGCCGGACGCTTCGTGCCGGGTGCTGTAGGCCGGCACCTCTTTCGCGCGTACATCCTCGATTGACGTGGCCGGCGGAAGCTGATTGCGCGCAAGCCCGATGCGTCCAGCACGGTAGTCGGCGCGGATCCGCTCGTGCTCGGCGGGATCAAAGCCGTGGCGCACGAGCAAATCGCGCAACTCGCCGGATGAGTCCGCCACGGCTGCCGCGTCGCGCGGTGTAAGCCGGTCGATCAGGGCTCCGGCATACGAGGGATAGGCGCCGGTGAAGCGCGCAAGCTCGCGCCGCCGAGCCGGAGTCAGGCCGCGTGCATCGCGGAGCCCCTCAGGCGCGCAGAGCAAATAATAGGAGGGACTCAATAGCGCGGCATCACCCGCATGGAGTTCCGCACGGGAGCCATCCTCATTGACCGCGAAATCGTAGACCACCGGTTCGATCGCGAAGGGGACGAAGTTCTCCATCCGCTGCTTGGTGGAGCTCAGGATCCGCGCCATCCCGTCGAGCGCCTGTTCGCGGATTGCCGGGTCAAAGAGGAAGCCCATACCGCCGCCGCTCATCCCGCCGAGCATCCAGAAACCCCAGAACTGTTCGCCGAACCGCTCCTGGCACGCCTGGATCAAGCTGTCGGTGTAGGCGTTGCCCGCCCAGGGAATGATGGCGCGGATCGGACCGTGAAAATTGGCGCTGGTGAGCGCGCCCACCGCGCGGATTTCGCCAAGCCTGAGCTTCGCCACCAGCTCGTCGAAAAGCCGGATCGCCTCCTGCCGGGCGGTCCACTCCGAACTGCCGCGCAGCAGGTAGCGCTCGGTGCACATCTCCAGGATCGGACCCACATCCTGGCTCATCCCGCCGTGGACCAGCACGAGCGAACGCTCCAGATCCCGCCGCGCCTGCGCGGGGACCTGGTCAGCGCCGAGCAACTGATGCCGGGGCAGCAGGCATCCGCGGCTGATGCCGAACTCGGGACTTCCTGGTGCGGCCGATTCGGCGTGGATCACTTTGATGCCGGGCCACAGCCCGCCAGAGTCCTGCCAGCCGCCGCCGGAGCCCCCTAGCCACTCACCGTAAATTGCGCGGGCCGCAACCCACCGGCGCCCGGATTCCGTGAGCACGCCTTCGAGAGAGGGAAGCTGGCGGGTCGCGCGCATGCACGCAGCGATCAGGCAGGCGAGCAGATTGGTGCTGACCGCCAACCGGCTGCCTTTCGGAATATCGTTCACCTGGCTGACGAGTTCGATGCCGAGCCCGTCTCGACCCGTGAGCCGCCGCAGGATTCCGGTGAGCGGACGCCCGCTGCCTTCCAGTCCAGCGGGAATCAGTCCGGAGGCGATGAGCGCGGCCTTGAGCAGGCCCAGGTAGTCGCGCGCGAAATCGAAGATCTCCTCCAGCATGGTGATGCTCGCTCGCGCCTCCAGGTCGACGCTCACCAGGCGGATCACGGGCTCGTCGATGATCCGCAGAAAGGCTTCGACCGGCGGTCGCGGAGCCTGGCCCGAACCGCGGATCGCCAAGTCGACGGAGATGTTGCAGACGCGCGCGCCCTCGGGATAGTCCATCGCGAGGAAGAAGATGTCGCTCCAGGCGCTGTGGCTCAGGTCCATGCGCACGGGCGTGACTTCGTGCAGGACCGGGAATGGGTCCGCGATCAGCGCCGGATGGATCCGCAGGGGGTAATCGTCCTCGTGACCCGCGCGGAACATCCATTGATTGCCGGGGAAATCGCGGACGCTGCGGCGCACCTGTCCGGCCAGAGTATGGAAGGCGAGTCCGCGGTAAGCCACCGCCAGCGCAGAAGAGAGCGCGGGACTCGGGCCGTGCTCCTGCTGAGCCGCGAGCAAAGCCTCGATCGCGGCCTCAAATCTCCGGCCGCGGATGTGCTCCACCGCCCGGTACGGAATCAGTGACGTTCCGCCTGCGCGCATCCCGATGTGGAAACGGTGCAGCGCGGTCAGGAACGCCAATGCGCGGACCCGCTCATAAAGGCTGCCCGCGCCGCGCCGGAACCGGTCGAGCGCCGTGGCGGCTTCGACCCACGTGTCAAAATCCGTAGCCGCCGTCCACGCGTCGAAGGGCTGGTGCCGGACGGTGTCGTCGCTGCTGGTGATCCGCTCGATGAGCTCGGAGACGGCGCTCATCGGACGGCCTGCTCCAGGAGCAAGGAGAGGATCTCGGCGCGGTCGGGTCCGTTGAGGCCAAGGGCGAGCTGGGCTTGGAGGAGTCCGTACTTGCTGCCGATGTCGAAGCGCTGTCCGGGGAGGAGCGCGGCGATTACGCGTTCGCGCTGGGCCGCGGCTTGCAGCGCTTCGGAGAGGCTTGGAATCCGGCCGCCGCGTTGCGCGTGCTCGTCGAAGAAGTCCATGACGGCTGGCGAGAGCAGGTGAATACCAAAGAAGCACAGGTAGTGGCCGCGGCGCAGTCCGGGTGAGTAAAGCTCGCATTCGGCCTGAGTGGGGGTGGGCTTTTCGAGCACGGTGTCGACCTGGTAGAGCTTCACTGGACCGTCCGTAGCGATCGCCGGTCCACCGATAGCGCCGAAGTAAGGCAGCAGGGACTCTCGGGTCGGCTGGACCGCCGTGACGCTGCACTTGTGCCGCTCATGGATCTCCACGAGTGTCTGGACGAGGGCAGAGCTGGGTCCCTCGTTCGCGAGATAGAAGTGATCACCGACCATGTGCAGGAACGGCTGGCCCGCGGTGAATTCGCGTGCCTGGTAGAGTGCGTGGCCATAGCCGCGGGGCTCCGGCTGCTCAATCAGCGTCACGTCGGAGGACACTGGACGGATCAGCGGCGTGAACAGGTCACGCGCTCCTGCCGGAATGATCAGCGCGATGCGGTCGCTGACGCCTTCGAGCATCCCGGCGAGGAACTCGAAAATCGAAGTCCGGCGGTTCTCGTGCGTGACGAGGGTCTGCTGGAGAATGTGTTGCTGGCCGGGTGCTCCAGCGGTAATGACGGCGGGAAATTTCATCGGTCACCATAATTATCGCAGCGGAGCGGGGGGCGTCCCATCCAGGCCGCGGGATAATTGAGGGGTGTTTCGACGGGCCGCCCTCATCACTGCGATAGCGTTCGCGCTCTACACTCCCTATGTATTGTCGCTGCCGCACTTTGGGTGGGCGGGGTCAAAAGCGGAGGCGAAGGCGAAGCTCGACGGGCGGGCGGAGAAATTTCGCCAGGGTTTGCGGGCGGACCACTTCTACATTCCCTCGTACGGGATCCACATCGCTGCCTGGGTGGCCTGGATAGCGTTCGGATACGGAGAGCGGCACCGGCTGGCGCAGGCGGCGGCAGTTGGCGCATTGTTGCTGACCGGCACTGCGGTCCTGTCGGACTACCGGGAGAATCAGCTCCAGCATGCGGTGATCGACGCGGCCAGCAAAGGTGGGGAATCGTGGGCGTCCGTAAGTCTGACGGAGGTGCTCACGGCGACGCGGCGGAAGTGGGGATACCTGGGACTCACACTGCTGCTCGCGGGGATGGCGAACGGGGCCGGGATGTGGATCAAGGGAGAGCGGAGGTGGGGCTGGCGCCGCGTCCGCACCGTGGCGTGCGTGGTGGGCGGAGCGGCTGGTACGTTGGGTGCGGCGATGGTGGTTCCGGCGCTATTTCCGGCGGTGGCGGTGGGAATGGCGGTGGCCGCGGTGTGCGTGATCGCGGAGTCGCGGCAGGACCACGTCAGTTGCTGAGCGCCGCGGGCTGCGCTGCCTGCGGCGCCGCTGGAGACGGCGCAAGCGTGTACGCACCAAACCGTACCGGCGCCGCGGTCTCGACCGGAGTCCAGTACACCGGGCCGGCCTGCCGGACATCGGTGGACCGGCTCAACACCGCGTGGGCTGCCGGGTCATAGGGAGAAAGCACCCATATGATGCGCCGGGCGGGTGGCAACATTACTGTACCCGCCTGGATCTCCGGTTCACTCCAATTGCGGCCGCGGATCAACCAGACCGCGGGCTTGTCCCGTGGATCGTGATCGTAGTCCTGGCGCAGCACGGCCACCGGAGTACCTGGGAAGTAATAGCTCAGGTGCCGGTAGGTGACGAAGCACTTGTAGCAAACCAGGACTGCTGGCCCGGCACCGGTCAACTGCCGTATTGAGGCAATGGTTTCGCGGGTTGCACGGTCTACGTACTCGACAGCCCGGAATCCGGTGGCGCCGGCCAGCCCTGTCATCGGCAGGAAGAAGATCACCACGTTGATGGCCACAGCGAAACCCGTGGCCATGATCCAACCCTCCTTGTTCAGCCGGGTCATCAGCGAAGCGAGGAGCGCGCCTCCGGCAAGACACAGAGCGGTAATCGAGACCAGCGTGTGGTCGGGATCGCCAACGTGGACGATGGAGTGGAACAGGAACGCGGGCGCCAGCCACACGGCGAGAAACAGGGTCCGGGGGCTCAACCAATGTGAAGGGCGCACGGCGGCCAGTGCCCAGATCCAGCTTGGGACGCCGATGCAGGTCCATACCGCGGCCGCGATGAACATGTGGGAGGCGGCCCGCGATCCTGCGCCGAACAGCGCCGATCCGGGTGAAAACTCGGCGCGCGAGTAGTCCAGTGTCAGCCTGGCGAACTGGCTCCAGCCCCCTCCCGCCGCGGCGGTGAGTGACAGCCAGGATCCGACCACGGCGAACATCGCGGCCGCGCCCCACACGACCCAACGCCATCCGGGCCGGGCGCGCCACGCCGTGTAAGCGACCAAGGGAGTGAGCATAATCAGCATCGCGGGCCTGAATCCGGCAAAGAGGCCAAGCAGCGCGCACGCCCAGACAAAGGCCGGACCGGCGCGTGATCCCGACAACGCGCGCCAGCAAGCGATTCCGACCCCGGCCGCACCCACCGCAAGCCATAGCCGGACCTGATTGGACAGGCACGCCATCCAGAAGACGGGATGGGCTGCCAGCAGCAGGGCAGCGGCGATTCCCGCCCGCGGCGAGAACATCAATTCCCCCAGCCACCAGAGCAGCGCCACGGCAAACACGGAGGCCAAAAGTCCGACAGCGATGAAGAGGCGCTCGGGTTCGGAGATCACCGGGCGCATCATCCGGAGCACGGCTACATGCAGCGGATAGCCTGGGGGCTGAGGCTGGTGGAGGGTGGGATTGAATTCCTCAAGCGCAAGCGCGAAGTTGACGCTGTCGAAGTAGTAGAGGTACTTTGGCGCGAGCGGAATCCTGGTGGCGGCGATTACGCCGGACAGCGCAGCCAAAATCATACCACGGCGCAGCCAAGAAGCGCCCCTCAAGGAGCAGCAGCCTCCCAATCAACCCGTCCCCGTTTCTACCCCTGCCACCACCTAGTCGCAATTAGAACATAGATGAGAGCCCGGTCCCATCTATCTTTTGGGCATCGCCTTGCGGTCACCAGGCCAGCGCGTATGCATCCGCGCGCGGATCGGCGCCTGCCTGCAGGACTCCGTTGGCACCCACTACGATCGCCGCGTTCAAGCCGATCGACCAGCCTCCGCCGGTCTTCAGCTTATGCCCGCGGCTGATCAGCTCCTTGCGGATGGAGTCCGGGATGCGGTCCTCGACCGTCACTTCGCCCGCGTACATCCGGTGTGGGAAATAGGACATCGGAAAACTGCGCGTGGACCAGCGGGGAGCCTCGATCGCGCGTTGGACGTTCATCCCAAACTCGGCCATGTTGAGGAACGTCTGCATCGTGCGCAGGCACTGGTCGTCGCCACCGGGACTGCCGAGGATCATCGCAGGCTTACCGTCCTTCATCACCAGCGTCGACTGAAGTGTGCTGCGCGGGCGCTTGCCCGGCTCGAGCGCGTTGGCGTGGCCGCGGGTGAGCGAAAAATAGTCACCGCGGCAATTGAAAGAGAATCCCAGATCGCCCATCACGACGTTGGTGCCAAAGCCGTTGTGAAGCGACGGTGTGAACGAGACCATGTTGCGGTGCTTGTCGACCACCGCGATGTAGGTCGTATCGCCGTTCTGTCCGCCTTCAGCCGACAGGTTGACATTGCCCGGCCGCTCGACCGCCGGAAATCCGGGCTGGAACTTCTCCGCCTCGCCGGGGCGGAATTCGAGCGAGGCGCGGCGCGGGTCGATCAGGGCGCGGCGGGAATCAGCGTAGGACTTCGAAAGCAGCCCTTCGAACGGAATGCGGATGAAAGCAGTGTCGCCCAGGTATTTCTCGCGGTCGGCGAAGGCGAGCTTGATCGACTCGATCGAGGTGTGGATGTAGTCGGGAGAGTTGTGGCCCATCTTCTTCAGGTCGTAGCCTTCGAGCAGGTTCAGCGCGGCGAGTTCGGCGGGACCCTGGTTGGACGACGCGTTCTTGTAGACCTGGTAGCCGCGGTAGTCCACCGACACCGGCTCCTCGAAGCGCGCCGCGTAGGTGGCGAAATCCTCGTAGCGGAACAGTCCGCCGTTGGCTTCGGAAAAGCTCGCCATCTCGCGCGCGATGGCGCCTTTATAGAACTCGTCGCGGGCCGCCTTCAGTCCGGCGCGGCGGCCATGGGACGAGGCGCGTTGTTCGGCTTCGACCAGACGGCGCATAGTGCGGGCGAGGTTCGGGAAGCGCGCGATCTCGCCACCCTTCCAGGTCTGCTGGCCGGGCAGCGGGAAGTAGTTGGCGGCTGACGACGGATACTTGCGCAGCCTCTTGGATCCGTTGATGGCGCCCGCGAGCTTGTCGTTTATCGGGAATCCGTTCTCAGCCATGTCGATGGCCGGGGCGAGCACCTGGGCGAAGGTCATCGTGCCCCAGCGGTCGAGCATCAGGTACCAGGCGTCGATCACGCCGGGGACGGTGCCGGCGAGGAGTCCGTCGCTGTCGGGGAGCTTGCCGCCGTTGTGCTTTTCGAACCATTCGATGGTGGCCAGCCGGGGCGCGGTGCCCTCGGCGTCGATCGAGACCACCTTGCCAGACGCCGCGTCGTAGACCAGGACTACTGCGTCGCCGCCGATCCCGTTGTTGTTCGCGTCGACGAGTCCCAGCACAGCTTGTCCGGCGACAGCGGCGTCGAATGCGTTGCCGCCTTGATGGAGGATCCGTTCGGCGACCTGGGTCCCTTCGAGCCTCATAGAGGAGACCGCATGGAAGCGGCCGAGGACGACGGGGCGGGTTTGAGGTTCGCGCCGGGCTTGGGGGAGGAGGGTGGCGGTGAGCAGCAGGGCCGAGAAAAGCAGCTTCATTGTATTGGAAATTATACTTGGAATGCGCCGGAGCGATTGCAACCTGTGGGAGCGTCGGGCCGATAAGCTGCAGGGCCGGGACCGCGAATGGCGTCCAAGAGAGAAACCGACGGCCGTAATCGTGCCGATCACCCTGTGGAAGCAAATCGCGTAAACTACCAGCTCTGCGTCCGGCTGCGCGAAATTCCCCACCGCCCCGCCGGCATGTGCCAAATCCCCCTGGAAACGGGCTAAATCGAACAAAAATAATGGCCCCCTGCGTGCAAACGAGACACTGTCATGCAGGCGCTCCGCGCAGAGGTTCCTGGGGACGGCTACCACGCCGGGCTGATCTCCTGCCAGGCCGCTTGCCCGGTCCACACCGACGCCAGGGGATATGTCCGGGCGATCGCGGAGGGGCGGTTCGAGGAAGCATACCTGATTGCGCGGGGGCCAAATCCGTTTGCCTCGATTTGCGGCCGGATTTGCGGGGCGCCGTGTGAAGCAGCCTGCCGCCGCGGGAAGGTCCCGCGGGTGGACGATGATGGGCGCTTCGTTGCGGTGGACCGCCCGATTGCGATCCGGGCGCTAAAGCGGTTTGCCTGCGAACAGGCCGGTCCGGACAACGGGTGCGAGCCAGGTGAGATGCTGCGGCGCATCAGTGCCTGGGTCCCCGAGGTCTCGGCGCACGCCGATGAGATGGCGGCGATCCTGCGGGCGGCGGCGAACGGAAAGGTCCGTAAGGGCGGCGGGCAGCGGGTGGCGATCATCGGCGCGGGTCCGGCGGGATTGTCTGCCGCGCACGATCTCGCGCTGTTGGGGTTCAAGCCCGTGGTTTATGAGACAGAGCCGGTGGCGGCGGGGATGCTTGCGGTTGGGGTGCCGGCCTACCGGCTGCCGCGGGAGGTGATCCGGCGGGAAGTGGCGGTGATCGAGGCGTTGGGAGTCGAAATCCGGTGCGGAGTTACGGTCGGCAAGGATATCGATTACGCGGAACTGAAGCGGGACTCAGGAGCCGTGATCGTCGCGGTGGGCGCCAAGTCGTCTCGCTCGCTCGGATTGCCGGGGGAACGGGGGCCGCGCGTGTATGGCGGAGTCGACCTGCTGCGGGCGGTGTCGCTCGGCGAGCCCATGAGCATCGGACATGAGGTAGTGGTCATCGGCGGCGGCAATGTCGCCTACGACGTGGCGCGCACGGTGGTCCGTCAGATCGCTTATGACACCGCGCGGACCGCGGCCCGGCTCGCGGGAACCACGCACGTCGTCCTGGCCTCGCTCGAGGGACTCGAGGAGATGCCCGCCGATACGCTCGAAATCCTCGAAGGCGACGAGGAGGGTATCGAGCGGATGAATGGCTGGGGTCCAGTCGAGATCCGGCGGGGGCCGGACGGAATGCCAGTCTCGGTGGAGTTCCGCCGGTGCGTCCGCGTTTATGACGCAAACCGCAGATTCGCCCCGGCGTTCGACGACAGCGAGCGGCGGACGGTGTCCTGCGATACAGTGCTGCTGGCCGTGGGCCAGGCGCCGTCGCTCGGGTTCCTGGGAGAGGATCCGCGCGGAGAGATGAAGGCGCCGGGCGTGTTCGCCGCCGGAGACCTCGCACACGGGACGCGGTTGCTCATAGACGCGGTCGCCTCGGGCAAGGCGGCAGCGCGGAGCGTGTATGAATACCTGACGGGGGAAAAGCTACAGACCGAGGTGACGACGGCGCACGCGGTGATCGAACGTTACCGGCGCGAGCGGGGCTATGAGTCGATCCGGCGGCAGGCTGTGCCCACGTGCGAGCCGGAGGAACGCCTGCGCCATCCCGACGTAGCCGTCGAGATGGGCTACACACCGGAGCTGGCGATGAGGGAAGCCTCGCGGTGCCTGGATTGTGGTGTGACGCCGGTGTTCGACGGCGCGCGGTGTGTGTTGTGCGGCGGGTGTGCCGACGTGTGCCCGACGCAGTGCCTGAAGCTGGTGCCGATGTCCGGACTCGAGCTGGCAGGCGTCGAGAGCGGCGCGGAGGACTCCGCAATCTTAAAGGACGAGGACCGGTGCATCCGCTGCGCGTTGTGCGCGATGCGCTGTCCGGTGGAGGCGATTTCGATGGAACGTGTCCTGACACAGACTGACTGGAGGATCCAATGAGGCTCGATCCCGAACCCTTACCGCGGCGGGACTGGCTGGGGCTGGCCTCCTTATGGTCGGCGGCCTCGGCGCTGGCATTCGGATTCATCGGCGCAATGCGGCTGCCCAAGGCTGCCGTTGTGGCGGCACCCTCCAAGGCGCTTAAGCTGACGCTGCCGGAGTCGCTGCCAGCGGGTGAAGCGTTTGTCCCGCCGGGACGCGCGATGGCCGTGTTCCGCGACGGTGAAGGTGTCTACGCGATCTCAACGATCTGCACCCACTTGGGCTGCGTGGTCAAGCCGAATGCAGAGGGCTTCGAGTGTCCGTGCCACGGCTCGCGCTTTGACCACGCGGGCGGAGTGGTGAAGGGACCCGCGCCGCGGGCGCTGCCGTGGCTCCAGGTCCGGTTGGCCAATGGCGAAGTCCACATCGACGAAGGCAAGACGGTTCCGAGCGGGACCAAGGCGAAGCAAGCATGAGCCCGAGCACCGAGCAGCGGCCGCCTTTGGCGGAATTCTGGGACAACCTGCGCGCGGCGCCGCGCCGGATCCTGGACACCGCGTTCCGCGGCGGGAGTCCGTCGACCGACCGCACGCGGTCAACCTTCGTGTTCGGAAACGTGTTCCTGCACCTGCACTCGGCCCGCGTTCACCGCTGGACGCTGCGTTGGACGGCAACCGCCGGGCTTGGAATCGCCACGACGGCTGCCTTCCTGATCACGCTGGTGACGGGCGTCCTGCTGATGTTCTACTACAAGCCTTACCCGGACGTCGCCTACCAGTCGATCAAGGACATCCACTTCGTCGTCCCCACCGGCCGCTTCATGCGCAACATCCATCGATGGGCGGCGAACGTGATGGTGGTGACTGTGATTCTACACATGGCTCGCGCCTTCTATACGGCGGCCTACCGGAAGCCGCGCGAGTTCAACTGGGTGATCGGGATGGGGCTGCTGGCGGTCACGCTGGGACTCTCCTTTACCGGATATCTGCTGCCGTGGGACCAGCTTGCCTATTGGGCGATCACGATCGGAGCCAATATCGCGCAGTCGCCACGGGAGGTGACCGACGCGCTGGAGATCACTGAATGGTTCGATCCGGGCGGATTCCAACGTGCGCTGCTGCTCGGGTCGGAGGTTGTGGGTGAAGAAGCGCTGATCCGCTTCTACCTGCTCCATGTCATGATCCTGCCGCTGGTGCTGGTGGGGTTGATGAGCATCCACTTCTGGCGGATCCGCAAGGACGGCGGACTGGCGCGTCCCGTCGATGCGGACCAGCGGCTGGAGCCCGAGCCCGGCGTGTATCCGGTGTTCACGCAGGCGCCGGAGAAGACCTACCAACTGGCGGCCGTCGTCGAGGGCCGGACGCCGGCGGTCGGCCGTGGTCCGGAAAACACCGTGCCCTCGATGCCGCACCTGTTCTACGCCGAGTTGGGCGTGCTGATGCTTACGACGCTGATCTGTGTCGCGCTGTCGATCGTGTCGGACGCGCCTCTGAAGGAGCTGGCAAATCCGAGCGTGCCGGAGAATCCGGCCAAGGCGCCGTGGTACTTCCTCGGCCTGCAGGAGCTGGTCGCTTTCTCAGCATTCATGGGCGGAATCGGGATTCCCACGATCGTGCTCGCCGGACTGGGGTTGATTCCCTATCTCGACCGGGAATCCGAGGGCACGGGCCTGTGGTTTGGCGGACCCGGCGGATGGCCGCTGGTGAAGCGCGCGCTGGTGGTGGGATTCGGCGCGTCGATCCTGGTGGAGGCGTTCGTGATCCGGTACGGCTGGATCCGCGAGTGGTTCCCCAGCGTCGGCCAGCTTGTGGTGACGGTCCTCAATCCCGGGACGCTGTTGACATTGATCTACGGCGCTTACTCGGTGTGGCTTGTGAAGCGCTATCGTTCGACGCGCGCGGGCGCGCTGGGGTTGTTCACTTGTTTCCTGTGCGGATTCCTGGTGCTGACGGTGGTCGGGACATATTTCCGCGGTCCGAACTGGGACTTCTACTGGTCGCCGTCGCAATGGCCGAGGCATTGAACGCGATGAAGAAGAACAAAATCCTGCTTCTGGTGTCGAGCATTGGCGTGTTCGTGCTGCTGGCCGCGGCTGCCATCGACGAGAACTTCTTGAAGCAGTGGCGCCGGATTCAGGCATCCGGCAGCCACGACGGCGAGCCGATCCCGGTGCAGTTGCGGCAGGTGGTGAACATGGGTCTGCGTACTGCCGACCGCTGCGTGAGTTGCCACGTCAGCATGGGACCGGGCGAGGATGGTGTCACCGGGAATGCGTTGTTCAAGAAACATCCGCCGGTGGTGCATGATCCGGCGCAGTACGGATGCACGGTTTGCCACGGCGGACAAGGATTGGCAACCGAAAAGGACGATGCGCACGGCACGGTCCACTTCTGGCCCGAACCGATGATCCCGGCGGCAGTGGCCGAGGCCGGATGCGGAACCTGCCACGCGGCGCCTGGAGTTCCATCCCGCGACACGCTACGGCAGGCGCGGGCCACGTTCGAACGGCTGGACTGCGGGGCGTGCCACCGCGTGGATGGGCGCGGCGGGACGATCCGTCCGGACGGTGGTGGCATGGAGGGTCCGGACCTGTCGCGTGTGGGGATCACGGGTTATGACGCGGGATGGCACGGCAAGCATGTGGCCAAGGCGGCCGCCGCGGACAAGGGTCCGTGGAAGACTTCGTTCGCGCCCGTGCCGGAGGCGGACCAGGGGGCTGTAGCGATGTACCTTGCCGTACGCAACAGTGCGCCGAGGCTGACCGAAGCCAAGTCCGTGTTCCTGAGCTACGGGTGCCTGGGCTGCCATCGTCTGAGCGGAGTGGGCGGGGACGAGGGTCCCGATCTGACACGCGCCGGAGAGCGGGATCCGGGCCAGACCGACTTCACGCACGTGCCCGAACAGCAGGGCCTGGACAACTGGATCGCCGAGCATTTCCGTTCGCCAGGCGCTGTGATGACGGGGTCGAAGATGCCGGCCGTGGCGGCCCCCGAGTCCGACATCCAGCAGTTGACGATGTTCGTGCTTTCGCTGCGGCGGCGTGAACTGCCCGGCGCGTATATGCCAAAGGACCGGATCGCGGTGGCGCGGATGGGGCAGCGCGAGTTCGCCCCGGATGGCGCGACCATCTACGGTGCGTTCTGCGCCGGCTGTCACGGCCTCAATGGCCTGGGACGGACGAGCGGCGATGAAACGTTTCCCGCAATTGCGAATCCGGAGTTTCAAAAGCTCGTCACGGACCGGTTCCTCACGGAGACGATCGCGCGGGGACGGCCGGGACGCAGGATGCCGGGTTGGAAAAAGGAAGGCGGGCTGCGGCCCGAGGAGATCCGCGTAGTGGTGGAGCACCTTCGCGCGCTGGCCGGTGTGACGGGACGGACCGAAGAGGACGCATGGAAGGCGAACGGGTCCACCGCGGAAGGCCGCAAACTGTACGCGGCGGCATGCGCGGGCTGCCATGGCGACAAAGGCCAGGGTGCGAAGGGGCCGTCGCTTGGAACCAGGGCGTTCCTCGAAGTGGCCACCGAAGGCTACCTGCGCGACACCATCACCAAAGGCCGTCCGGGTACCGTCATGCCCGCATTCGGCGAGCCGTCGACGGTGCACCGGACTTTGACGCCGGGGGATGTGGAATCGATCGTGACCTTCATCAATTTATGGAAGGGGAAGTAACGCTATGACGAAAGACGTCAACTCACGCCGCGAGTTCATGGCGCTGGCATCGGCCGCCGGATTCGCGGGACTGGTTTCGGGCGCGCGCGAGGCGTGGGCCGTGGAGGCGGTGTCGAATCCGCTGGCCCAATATCCGGACCGGGGCTGGGAGCGCGCCTACCGCGACCTGTGGAAGTACGATTCGACGTACACGTTCACCTGCGCGCCGAACGATACGCACAACTGCCTGTTGAACGCCTATGTCCGGCAGGGAGTGATCACGCGCATCGGACCAACGATGAAGTACGGAGAGGCGACCGACCTCAATGGCAACCGGACCAGCAACCGCTGGGATCCGCGCATCTGCCAGAAGGGGCTGGCGCTGACACGGCGCTTCTACGGCGACCGGCGGGTGAACGGCTGCATGGTCCGCGCCGGATTCAAGAAGTGGGTGGAGGAGGGCCATCCGCGCGGATCCGATGGAAAGCCGCCCGAGAAATACTTCCAGAGAGCGCGCGACCAGTGGGTCCGGGTGAGCCATGCCGAGGCGGCCACGCTGGTGGCCAAGACGCTCAAGAACATCGCCGAGACCTACACGGGCGAAGAAGGCAAGCGGCGGCTCAAAGAGCAGCACTACGACGAGGCGGTGATCGAGGCGTCACGCGGCATCGGGACTCAGGTGCTGAAGTTCCGCGGAGGCATGCCGCTGCTCGGAATGACGCGCGTGTTCGGGCTCTACCGGATGGCGAATTCGATGGCGCTGCTTGATTCGCGGATCCGCAAGGTGGGTCCGGACCAGGCGCTCGGCGGCCGTGGATTCGACAACTACTCCTGGCACACCGATCTTCCGCCGGGCCATCCGATGGTGACGGGGCAGCAGACGGTTGAGTTCGACCTGTCGTCAGTGGAGCACTGCAAGACGGTGGTGGTGTGGGGCATGAACTGGATCACAACCAAGATGCCCGACGCGCATTGGCTCACCGATGCGCGGCTCAAGGGTACGCGCGTGGTGGTGATCGCATGCGAGTATTCGGCGACGGCGACCAAGGCCGACGATGTGATCGTGGTGCGGCCGGGCGTGACTCCGGCGCTGGCGCTCGGTCTTGCCCACGTGATCCTGCGCGACAAGCTGTACGACGCGGAGTACGTGAAGCAGTGGACGGACCTGCCGTTGCTTGTCCGCATGGATACGCTGAAGAACCTGCGCGCCGAGGAGGTGTTCGGCGGCGCGCCGGCCGAGTTGAAAACGACGCAGGTGTTGGCGGCCAACGCGGTTGCGCCTCCGCCGGGACGCCACACCGAGCAGATCGTGCCGGAGAAGATGCGGGCGGGATGGGGCGATGCAGTCTGGTGGGACAAGGTATCGAATTCGCCGAAAGCGATCCACCGGGATATGGTGGGCAAGAACTCGACCGTGGGCGATCCGCTGCTCGAAGGATCTGTCGAGGTAACGCTCGCGGACGGGAAGAAGGTCCGCTGCCGGCCGGTGTTCGACCTGGTGAACGAATACGCCGCCCACTTCACGCCGCAGACGACGGAGGAGATCACGTGGGCGCCCGCGGCCGCTGTGGAAGCGCTCGCCCGCGATCTGGCCAAGGCGCCCGGAACGACGCTGTTCGCGATCGGCATGGGTCCGAACCAGTTCTTCAATAACGACAACAAGGACCGGGACCTGTTCCTGCTTGCGGCGTTGACCGGCAATGTCGGCAAGATTGGCGGCAACGTTGGCTCCTACGCCGGCAACTACCGGGTGGCGCTGTTCAACGGCGCGCCGCAGTACATCAACGAAAATCCGTTCGACATGGAGCTGGATCCGTCAAAGCCGGCGCGTCCGCGGCAGTATTGGCGCGCGGAGTCGGCGCATTATTACAACCACGAAGACCATCCGCTGCGGGTGGGCAACAAGCTGCTCACCGGAGCATCGCACATGCCCACGCCGACCAAGGCGCTCTGGTTCGCGAATGCGAATTCGATCCTGGGCAACGTGAAGTGGCACTACAACACCGTGATCAACGTATTGCCCAAGATCGAGATGATCGCGGTGAACGAGTGGTGGTGGTCGACCTCGTGCGAGTGGGCCGACGTCGTGTTTGGCGTCGATTCGTGGGCGGAACTGAAACATCCCGACATGACAGCGTCGGTGACAAATCCGTTCCTCGCGGTGTTTCCGCGGACCCCAATGAAGCGGATCTTCAACACCATGGGGGATATCGAAGTGCTCGCGCTGGTTGGGGACAAGTTGGCGGAGATCACCGGCGATGCCCGATTCCGCGACTACTGGAAATTCGTGCGCGAGGGGCGGTCCGATGTGTACCTGCAGCGGATCCTCGACTTTTCGACCAACACGAAGGGATTCAAATTCACCGATCTCGAGGAGCGCGCAAGGAACGGGATCCCGGCGCTGCTGCAGAGCCGGACATCGCCCAAGTCGGTTGGTTATGAGCAGGTGGTGGATTCCAGGCCCTGGTACACCAAGACCGGGCGGCTGGAGTTCTACCGCGGCGAGGACGAGTTCATTGCGGCGGGTGAGAATCTGCCGGTGCACCGCGAGCCGGTGGACTCGACCTTCTACGAACCGAACATCATCATCTCGCCCAAGCACGAGGCGATGCGGCCCGAGGGTCCGGAGAAGTACGGCGTCAAGCGCACCGACCTGTCGTGTGAGACGCGCTGCGGCCGCAATGTGGTGTTGACGTGGGACGAGGCCAAGAAGACCTCGCACCCGTTGGCCAAAGACGGCTACAAGTTTATCTTCCACACTCCCAAGTACCGGCACGGGGCGCACACGACGCCAATCGACACCGACATGAATGCGGTGCTGTTCGGGCCGTTCGGCGATCTCTACCGGCACGACAAGCGGAGTCCGTTCGTGACCGAGGGCTACGTCGACATCAACCCGGACGATGGGCGGCAACTGGGAGTTCAGGACGGAGACTACGTCTGGATCGACCCCGATCCCGAGGACCGTCCGTTCCGCGGCTGGCAGAGCAACAAGCGCGACTACGAGTTTGCGCGCCTGCTATGCCGGGCGCGCTTCTATCCGGGAACGCCGCGCGGAGTGACGCGGATGTGGTTCAACATGTATGGCGCGACGCCCGGCTCAGTGGAAGCAGCAAAGAAGCGCGCCGATGGGCTGGCCAAGAATCCGGCCACAAACTACCAGGCGATGTTCCGGTCCGGCTCGCACCAGTCGGCGACGCGAGGGTGGCTGAAGCCGACATGGATGACGGATTCGCTGGTGCGCAAGGAGATCTTCGGACAGCAGGTGGGCCAGGGATTCCTGCCCGATGTCCACTGTCCGACCGGAGCACCGCGCGAGGCGATCGTCAAGATCAGCAAGGCTGAGCCGGGCGGTATTGATCAGAGGAGTGCGTGGCGTCCCGTGCGGCTGGGAATCCGCCCGCGGAACGAGTCCGCCGCGATGAGGAAATATCTCGCCGGAGGCTTCTTCGGCGGCAAGGAGAGAGGATAAAGATGGCACGCGTTTATAACTGGCAACTCGGACGGGAGATGTCGTACTGGTATCCGGAGAGCCGCCCCCAGCGGCAGTTCGCGGCCGTGTTCGACACCAACAAGTGCATCGCATGCCAAACCTGCACGCTGGCATGCAAGACCACCTGGACTTCGGGCCGCGGGCAAGAGTACATGTTGTGGAACAACGTGGAATCGAAGCCGTACGGATTCTATCCGCTGGCCTGGGACCTGAAGCTGCTGGACATGCTCGATGGTGGCAAGTGGAACGGCAGCCGTTACGAGGGGCAGACTGTCTTTGAGTCCGCTCCGGCGGGCGAGCGGGTGCTCGGCTGGCGGCCGGAGTCGGAAGACTACGCCTACCCGAACTGTGGCGAGGACGATTGCGCGGGCCAGGTGGATGGTGGCGCCAGCATGGCCATGCCGCACATGAACTGGTTCTACTACCTGGCGAGGATCTGCAACCATTGCTCCTACCCAGCTTGTCTGGCGTCGTGCCCGCGCGGGTCGATCTACAAGCGCCCTGAGGACGGAATCGTGCTGGTGGACCAGGGCCGGTGCCGGGGCTACCAGGAGTGCGTCAAGGGTTGCCCGTACAAGAAGGTGTTCTTCAACCCGATGACCGGAACGTCGGAGAAGTGCATCGCCTGCTTCCCCAAGATCGAGCAGGGAATTCAGCCCCAGTGTTTCGTGAACTGCATTGGCAAGATCCGGATGGCGGGGTGGATCTCGAAGCCTCAAGACGCGCGGCCGGAGAATCCGATCGACTACCTGGTCCACATCAAGAAGGTGGCGCTGCCCCTGTTTCCGCAGTTCGGGCTGGAGCCGAATGTCTACTACATCCCGCCGGTGCATGTCCCCACGGCGTTCACGCGCCAGATGTTCGGACCCGGTGTGGACGACGCCATCAAGACTTACCGCAACGCGAAGAACGATCCGGATCTTGCAGGACTGCTGTGCCTGTTCGGATCGAGTGAGATGGTGATGCCGCGCTGGCGGCGGCAGGGCGACACCGTCACCGGACTCGACGAGAAGGGCAACGCGCTGGTCCGCGTGCCGATGAACGAGCCGGTGCACGTGCGTCCGGCATACGACAAGCTCTACCAGATCGCACGCACGAACTGCCCGTAGGAGGACGCCATGACAATGAAGAGGAAGCTGGCACTGGCAGGCGCGCTCATGGCCACGGTGGCGTGCCAGACCAAAGCTCCGGTGGCGAACGAAGTGGTTGCCATGCCGGTGGCGAAGCTGCCAGCCGCGCCGCAGGACTCCGGGTGGTCAGCGGCGTCTGAACACACAGCAAAGCTGCTGCCGCAGGACCTGGTGGATCCGCGTTTGATGAAGGCGTCGACCGCTGAGGTGCGGGTCCGCGCAGTTGCGAGCGGGTCCGAGATCGCCTTCCGGCTCGAGTGGACCGACCCCGTGGTGAACGACCTTCCCGGACCGGGGCGGTTCCTGGATGGCTGCGCGATCCAGATTCCGCGGGTCCGCGAAGCGAATCCTCCCGATCCCCAGATGGGCCAGGCGGCCAAGCCGGTCGACATCGCGTTCTGGCGGGCGGACTGGCAGGCGTCGGTGAACGGCCGCGAGGACTCGATCCGTGCGCTGTACCCGAATGCGGCCGTAGACCACTACCCGTTCGAGGCCAAGTCCATCGAGCCGGGGTCGGCAGTGGCAAAAGAGATGGCGGCGCGATATGCCCCGGCCCAGGCGGTGGGAAACCGGCGTGTGGGGCCGCGCGTCTCGCCCGTGGAGGACATGGTGGCGGAGGGGCCGGGGACGCTGTCCCCGGGTCCAGGGGGGTCGCGTGGGAAGGGTGAGCGGACGGACGGCGGGTGGTCCGTGATGATCGTGCGGAAGATGCCAGAGGGGCTGGCGCCGCGGCAGCGGACCCAGATCGCCTTCGCTGTGTGGGAGGGCTCGAAGGAGGAGACAGGGGCGCGGAAGATGCGGACAGGTTGGATTCCGCTATCGGTGAAGGAGTCCAAGTGACCGTAGAGGGACTTGCCGGCGAACGGCTGCGGGAGGCGGCGGAGTGGAGGTTGATCTCGCTGCTGTTTGAATGTCCGTCGGCGGTGTGGCGCAGCAGTGTCGCGGAGATGGCTGGTGAGGTGGGGGATTCCGACCTCCGCGAAGCCGCGGGACGGGCGCAAGAGGAAGCCTCCGAGGGGCTCTATCATTCGACGTTTGGTCCCGGCGGTCCGGCGCCGCCGCGCGAGGTGACGCACCGGGACATGATGCAGCTTGGGTACCTGATGTCCGAGCTTGACACCTATTACCGCGCGTTCGGCTTCCAGCCGTTGGGCGCCGAGCCGCCCGATCACATTGCGGTGGAAGCGGGATTCGTGTCGTACCTGAAGTTCAAAGAAGCGTATGCATTGGCGTGCGGGGATGGCGAGGCGGCTGCGGTGGTGGCCAGCGGCTGCGCGGAGTTCCTCAAAGAGCACCTGTCGTCAATCGCGACGCCGATGGCGGAGGCTTTGGCGGGCTCCGGTGTCTTATACCTGGAGGCGGTGGCCAGGGCGCTCGCGCTGCGGACGCCAGTGGCGAAGCCACGGTTCGTGGTGCTGGATGGCGCGGCGGAGGATACCGAAACCTGCGGTGCATGCTAGGATCGTACCGGAATGGCTCTCGCGGCACGGCGGTACACAGAACTTGAATACGCGGCGATGGAGGAGATGGCGGACCACCGCAGCGAGTTCTTCAACGGTGAGATCTTCGCGATGACTGGCGGGACACGGACGCATTCGCGATTGTGTATCGCGGTGCTGCTGAGGTTGGAGACCGGGGTGGCCGGCAGCCGGTGCGAGGTGCTCGACTCGAACCTGAGAATCCGCATCGCGGCGACAGGGCTTCAGACTTACCCGGACGCGAGCGTCGTGTGCGGAGATGCCCAATTCTGGGGGCAGTCCGAAGATTGCGTCATGAATCCCCGGCTAATCGTCGAGGTGCATTCCAAGGGAACCGCATCCTACGGCCGGGGGAAGAAGTTCGAGCATTATAAGCAGATCCCTTCGCTGCAAGAGTACGTGCTGGTTTGGCAGGACCGGATGCGGATTGAGGTGTTCCGGCGCGAAGCGGGGTGGGCCGGTATTGCGGCCGAGGGTCCCAGCGCAACCGCCCGGCTGGAGAGCATCGGTGTGGATCTGCCACTGGCCGGGATCTACACCGGAATTCTGCGATAGCATAAGGCCATGAGCACGCTTGCCACTCTGATGACAGTGGAGGAGTACCGCCGGTTGCCGAATCCGGGAAACGGGGCTCACTACGAACTTCATCATGGGGAGGTAGTGCTGGTGTCCGCACCGAAGCAGCGTCACGTGGATAAGCAGGTGAGGATCGCCCAGATCTTGGGCGAGGCGCTTCGTTCGTTCGGATTCTGCTGGACCGAAGTGCCGTTCCGGCCGGCGCCGGAACATGAAGTCTGGGTCGCGGATGTCGCTGTCGTCTCGTGGGAGCGATGGCGGTCGATTGATCCCGACGACAATCTGGGGGGCGCTCCGGAGATTGTGGTCGAGGTGATGTCCCCATCCAATACGTGGACTGAGATGGAGGACAAGGCTGAGACCTGCTTCGCTGGAGGCGCACTTCAGTTCTGGACGGTCCGGACCGACGGGGAGATCACGGTGAGAAGCCGCGACGGAGTCAACAGGACATTCTCTCCCGGAGTCCCGATCCCTATGGATGCCTTCGGGATTGGGCCTGTCACGGTTCCAGCCTGAGCCGAGATTAAGCCCTGAAACCGCGGACCGGGGACCCGCGTCCCCGTCATTGGTATACTTAAGAAGAATTCACCGGTCCGCCGCGGCCGGTCCTTTGCTTCACTCCTCCTCGCCCAAACGATGAAGTACGCAGCCCTGTTGCCTCTGAGCGCAGCCTTGGTGTGGCCCGCCGACATTAATTTCACCACCGGCCAGGCCGCGCGTCTGGTCATTGGCCAGCCGACTTTTACGGCGGCCCAGCCAGGCACGTCGCAGGACCTGTTGGGCGGCCCACACGGAGTCGCTTACGCGAACGACACGCTTTTTGTCGTAGATGCCAACAAGCTCGGCGCGTCGCCCTCCAATCACCGGGTCCTGATTTACCGGAACTTGTCGCAGGTACTGCCGTCGCCCACGGCGGAAATCGAGCAGGACGGCCGGATCTGCAAGGTCTGTTTCGGACGGGCCGACACGGTCGTGGGCCAGTCCGCGTTTGACAAGGGCGACTTCCGCGCGCCCGGGCAGGACAACCTCCGGACGCCAACCGGAATCTCGGTGGACGGCACGACGATGGCAGTGGCCGACACCGACAACAACCGGGTGCTGATCTGGTTCACGATTCCGCAGTCGAACAACGCCCGCGCCGATGTGGTGCTCGGCCAGCCGGACTTCGGGCGGGCCCTGGTGAACGATGGCCAGGGCAACGTTCCCACCGCACGCGGACTCCGGGGGCCGCAGGGGGTCTGGATCCGTGGTGGCAAACTGTTCGTGGCCGACACTGGCAACAACCGGGTCCTCATCTGGAACACGGTTCCGCGCAACAACCACACGCCCGCCGACGTAGTCGTGGGCGCGCCGGACTTTACCACGTTCGTTCAGCAGGATCTGACCAGGACCACGATCGACGCCAAGCCGAATACGCTGCTGACGCCCGTGGCGGTGACCAGCGATGGAGTGCGGATGTTCGTGGCGGACCTGGGACACAACCGGGTGCTGATCTGGAACTCGATCCCGACGTCCAACAGCCAGCCCGCAAGCGTCGTGCTTGGGCAGAAGACTTTCGAGACCGCGGTTGCCAACAACACCAGCGAGCTTTGTGCCGCCACCGGGAAAAATGCTGACGGAAAGGACACGTTCCCTGCGCTGTGCGAAGCCTCGATGGAATTCCCACGGTTCGCTCTCTCCGACGGCCGCTATCTGTTCATCGCCGACGGCGGCAACGACCGGATCCTGGTGTACAACTCGATCCCGACGCAGAACGGTGCGCTGGCCGACGCGATTATCGGGCAGATTACGCCCCGGTTCAACCTGATCTCCGATAGTGCCGATCCTCTCGGTGTGGCTTCCTCCGGCGCGGTCCGGACGCCGCTGGCCCTGGCCTGGGATGGCCGGAACCTGTATGCCTCGGACCCATTCAACCGGCGGATTCAGGTGTTCACGATGGCTGAGCGGAAGGTGCCGAACACGGGCGTCCGGAATGCGGCGCAGCGGGAGATTTTCGCGGTAGGCGCCGTTTCGCTGTCCGGCTCCTCGAAGGAGAACGACGAGGTCACCGTAACCATCAAGTTGGGCGAGGCTTCGAGAGAGTACAAGTACAAGGCCAAGGCGAACGAACGGCTGGAGCATGTGATCCAGAATCTGGTGGATTTGATAAACACGAGGGAGCGGGGCGGGGATCCCGCCGTTCTGGCGACTCCGAATCTGATCCGCCTGGCGATCATCCTTACGGCCAAGAGCAGTGGCGCGGCTGGCAACAATGTCGAGATCACGGCAGCCGTCTCCACGGGCGCGACCATACAGTCGACCACCAGCGGTCCACGGTTGTCGGGCGGGCAGGACGCGGCGTTGATCGCGCCCGGCACGATCGTGACCATCTTCGCGGCGGACGATCAAGGGCTTGCCGACCAAACTGTCGCGGCGCCGCCAAACGTGACGGTACTTCCGACGACACTGGGCGGTGTGCAGGTTTACTTTGACGGGATCCGGGCGCCCCTGTTTTCGGTGTCGCCGAACGAGATCAACGCGCAGGTGCCGTTCGAGATCCTCAATTCGGACAGCCTGAACGCGTTCGTCCGCACCGTCAGGCGCGACGGTTCGGTGTCGGTGTCAAGCGCGATCGCAGTTCCGATCATCCGCCAGAATCCAGGTCTATTCGCGGCCGCGGGCATCGATCCGCGTCCGGCGATCGCCTTCCACGCGAGCGAGTTTGCCACCGGCACGGTGTCCGTGGACGGCTCGATCCGCGGGGGCGATATCGCGACGGTGGTCATTTCCGATCGCGAATACAAATATACGGTAAAGGAAAGCGACACGCTGGCGACCGTCCGCGACGGGCTGATTGCGGAGATCAACCAGGATCCCGAGGTACAGGCATCGGCTGCGGCAGCTTTTACCCGTATCCGCTTGCGCGCCCGCAAGCGCGGACCAGAAGGGAACGGGATCGTCTATCGCGGTGCGGTCCGCGATGGGGACCAGGTGATTCTGACGGCGACGACGCCGGCGCTTTGTTGCGCCAACCGGGGTCCGATCACCGAGGACAATCCAGCGCTGCCCGGCCAGACGATCTTGCTGACGGCGACGGGGCTGGGATTGGTGAAGCCGGACGAAGAGCGGAGGCGCCAGGACACGGGACAGGTCTTTAGGGGGTCGATTGATAACGATCCCGTGGAGTTTGTTTCGTCACTCGCCGGGGGCAAGACGGCCAACGTGCTGCAGGCGGCGATGCGGCCCGGTTCAATCGGGATCTACGAGGTAATTCTCGAGCTAAACTCGGATCTGCCCACCGATCCCCGGACGCAACTCACGATTGCGCAGGACATTTACGTGTCCAATATTGTGACGATCGCGGTCCGGAACCCGAACGAACAGCCTCAATAGATTGTCACTTGCCAATTGCCTGGCGTAGATCTTTGCGCGTTTATTGGGCGTGCAGCGGATCAGGAAGCCTTGCGCGGGCCGGGCATCGCGCTTCAATCGTTGCGAAACGTTCCCTTTTTCCCACAGCGCACTACACGTACTCTATCCATCTGGGGGAAACCGTTTGGCGCCAACTTCCGGAAGCAACCTCAGAACCGGTGACCCTGCAGACGGTCGAAGGACGCGGAGGTGACGGGAGAGGTGTTCGCGGAATGCAAGGGAACGAGGCGGTTTCCCGGTTTTGGGTTCCTTGTCCCCGGCCGTGATGCGGAATGTGAGAACATGTGTGAATTATGGGGCTTCGGATTCCCGCGCCGATGGTGCGGCCATTCCGCAGCCAGTTCATGGTTCGAACTAGTTGGGCACAGGCCGGGAGGCCGGTCCTACGGGGGTGAACAATGGTGGTCCTTTTGGTTGTCTTAATGGCGGGCATGTTTGCTCCGTTTGCATGCGCGCAGGTTTCAACGGGCGAAATCTCCGGCGCTGTCACAGATCAGAGCGGTGCAGTGGTGGCCGGCGCCAAAGTCACGGCGGACAACAAAGACACAGGCGCATCGCGTCAAACCGTGACCAGCGCCGATGGTTCCTTTGTGATGACGTTGCTTCCGCCTGGAGAGTACTCCGTATCCGTGGAGGCGCAGGGTTTCCGGCGTCTGGTGCAACAGACCGTGCCGTTGCAGGTGAGTCAGCGGCTGCGGCTCGACGTGGTTCTCGAGGTCGGACAAACTACGGAAACCCTTCAGGTGTGCGAACCGGAGACATCCTTGACAAGTGTGCCGGTGGGCGGTTGACACAAACGAAGGGTAACCGGGGGACAGCGGTTAAGCTGGGGGATGCCCTGGCGAGAGGTGAGCCGCATGGACA
>VFZX01000015.1 GCA_016871015.1 Acidobacteriota bacterium
CCAGCGCGACCACCACCCGCACACGCCCGAGCAGCCTCAGCTCTTCCTCAAGGTACGGGCGGCAGGTTCGCAACTCGTCAGGCGTTGGCTTGTTGTCCGGCGGGGCACAGTGGGCGGACGCGGTGATGTAGCAGTCCCGCAGGGTGAGACCGTCCGCGGCATGCGCACTCGTGGGCTGCGAGGCGAACCCGGTGTCGAACAGCGCCTGATACAGGAAGTCGCCGGAGCGGTCGCCGGTGAACATGCGCCCCGAGCGATTGGCTCCATGCGCTCCTGGCGCCAGGCCCACGATCAACAGCCGCGCCCACGGATCGCCGAACGACGGAACCGGACGGCCCCAGTAGTTCCAGTCGCGATAAGCACGGCGCTTCACCCGTGCGACGTCCTGGCAGTGCTGGCGCAACCGGGGACACAGCTCGCATTCGGAAATCCGGCGCTGCAATTCGGTGATCGGCTGCATTACCATTGAGTCTATGAAACGGCGCGACTTTGTGGCATCCGCCGCGGCGGCTCCTCTGGCAGCCAGCGCGGCTAACGGAAAACTGGCGGTTATGGGCGGAACTCCGGTCCGGAAGGCGTCGTTCCCGTCCTGGCCGGTGATCGGCGCTGTGGAAGAAGAAAAGCTCCTCGCAGTGCTTCGCGGCAAAAAATGGAACCGTCTCAACGGAAACGCGGTCGCAACGTTCGAGACGGACTACGCGCGGATGATGGGAGCCAGGCACGTGCTTGCTACCGCGAATGGCACGAGCGCGCTGTACACTTCGCTGAACGCGCTGGGGGTGGGCCCGGGCGACGAGGTCCTGGTGCCGCCGTACACGTTTGTCGCGACGGTGAACGTCGTGCTGCTCAATTACGCGCTGCCCGAGTTCGTCGACACCGACATCGAGTCGTTCCAGATGGACGCCAGCAAAGTCGCGGGCCGCATCACCAGCCGGACGGCGGCGATCATGCCGGTCCACATGGCCGGGTGCGCGGCGAACATGGACGTCATCCTGCAAGCCGCCAATGCGCGCAAGATTCCGGTGCTTGAGGACGCCTGCCAGGGCCACCTCGGCGAATGGCGCGGCAAGAAGTTCGGCACGATCGGCGCGGCGGGATGCTATAGCTTCCAGGCGTCCAAGAACCTCAACTCGGGCGAGGGCGGCGCGGTTGTGACCAACGACACCGCGCTTTATGAGCGTGCGCACTCGTTCCACAACAACGGACGCGCGTTCCGGACGCAGGGTGACGGGTTCTCCTATCATTCGGGCGGCGCGAATCTCCGGCTGACCGAGTTCCAGGGCGCCTTGCTGACCGCTCAGATGACGCGTCTGCAAGCGCAGTCCGATCTGCGCGACGCGAACGCCAAGTACTTGACGTCGCTACTTGAGAAGATCCCGGGGATCCATCCGGTGAGGAACTACGAGGGCTGCACGCGCAGCGCCTGGCACCTGTACATGCTACGCTACGACGCGCAAGGATTCGCCGGCGCCTCGCGATCCAAGTTCCTCAAGGCGCTGTCGGCTGAGGGAATCGGCGGATCTTCTGGCTACTCTCCCTTGAACAAGGAGCCGTTCCTCACCAATACGTTCAAATCGAAGGGTTACCGGAAGCTGTACCCGGAAAAAGTGTTGCGCGAGTGGGTGGAACGTAACGCCTGCCCGCAAAACGACAAGCTGTGCGAGCAAGGCGTCTGGTTCTCGCAGAGCACGCTGCTCGGAACGCGGTCCGACATGGAGCAGATCGCCGAAGCGATCGCGAAGGTGCAGCGCCAGGCGGGAGATCTTCACAAGATCTGATGTGACACCCGCGCGTTGGGAGCGAATCAGCGTCATCTTTGAGACGGCGGCCGACCTCACCGCTGGCTCCCGCCGTGCGTATCTCGACGGGGAATGCCGTGACGACCCGGATCTCCGCGCGGAAGTGGAGCGGATGCTCAATCATGCCAGTCCCGACACCGGACTGGCGCGGTCGGTGCGAGCCGCGGTGGAACGGATCGATCCGATGGCCGCGGTCGCGTCCCACGGCACGTTCGGGCCGTGGCGGGTGGTCGAGACCGTGGGTTCGGGTGGCATGGGCACGGTGTACAAAGTCGTGCGGGCCGACGGAACGTTTGACAAGTTGGCGGCCCTCAAACTGTTGCACTTGAATTCGGCTGAGACGCAGCAGCGGTTCCGCATGGAGCGCCAGATTCTGGCGCGGCTGGAGCATCCCAACATCGGGCGTCTGCTCGACGGCGGCGAGACCGAGTCCGGACATCCGTTCTTGGTGATGGAGTTCGTCGAGGGCGTGCCGCTTCCGGACTACGCCGAGTCGAGGAACTTGGGGAAGACGGAGCGCTTGCGTCTGTTCCTACGTATCTGCGACGCGGTACAGTACCTGCACCAAAACCTGGTGATCCACCGGGACCTGAAACCAGGGGACATCCTGGTCACACCGGACGGCACGCCGAAACTGCTGGATTTCGGGATCGCCAAATTGCTCGACGGCGGCGTGATGCGGACCCAGACCGGCGCGTTCGCGCTCACGCCTCAGTACGCGAGTCCGGAACAGGTCCGCGGGCTGCCGGTGACGACAGCCACCGACGTCTATTCGCTCGGGGTGATCCTCTACGAGCTGTTGTCCGGGAAGCGGCCCTACGATGTGGCGTCGCTCGCGCTGGTAGAACTGGACCGGGTCATCTGCGAGTCCGAGCCTGCCAAGCCCAACCTTGGCGGCGACCTCGACAACGTGCTGATGATGGCGCTTCGGAAGGAGGCGGCACGGCGCTACGCTTCGGTGGAGCAGTTCTCCCGCGACATCCGCCACATCCTTGCGGACGAGCCAGTGTCCGCCCGGCCTGACACGGTCCTGTACAGGACCAACAAGTTCGTTTGGCGCAACCGGCTCGCACTGGCGGCAGCGGCAGTGGTTGTTGCCTCGCTCAGCGCCGGAATCGTGGTATCGCGGCGGGAAGCTGCGTTGGCGAAGCGCCGGTTCGAACAGTCGCGCCAGTATGCCAACGCGATTCTGAACGACTTCTATCCGCGGATCCAGTCGCTGGTTGGCGCGACCGCGGCGAGGCAGGCACTGGTCGAGGCCACCAACCGGCACTTGCTGGAGCTGGCGAAGGATTCCGCCGGGGATCCTGAACTCGAGTTTGATCTCGCGAACGGCTTCCGGCTGCTGGGATCGACTTATGCCGGCGGAGACGTGGCGGGCACGGGGGACTTGCAACAAGCGAAACAGAACCTGCATCGCGCGCTCCAACTGGCGGCGTCGGCGGAGAAGGGTGGAGTGCCAAGGCGCAGAGTCCTTGCCGTGACCGGCTTTGCCCACATCGACCTGGGAGACGCATACGCCAAGACCGGAGAAGACGGGCTGGCCCGGAAGCATCTGCGCCAGGCGATCGTTGAAGGGAGTGAGTTGAACGACACCGCCACGGTGACGTCGGCGCGCAACCGGGAAGGCGATCTGCTGTTGAAAGACGGACAGCTCCCGGAGGCGCTCAGCCTGTTCCGCCAGTCCGAGGCAGCCGCGCCGGCCCGAGTGCGAAGTGTAACCACCTGGCACCGGATCGTTCATGTCCTGCGCGACCAGGGCAACCACTCCGGAGCGCTCGATCTGGCGCGCCAGTGTGTCGCCGAGGGCCAGGCTCATCTGGCACGAAGGCCCGACTCCTTCCAGCGTCTGCACGCTCTCGTGGTGAGCCAGGCGCAGTACACCACTCTGCTGGCGGAGACTCCGGCTCCCCGGGCCGCGATCCCGGCGGCGCGGGAGCTGGCGGTGTTGCTCAACCGGCTGGCAGAAGGCGAGCGGCATGGACCGATGTGGCCGGACGTGACGGGCTTTTTCGGGGAGTGGTTCTATCTTCATTTCCAGCGGCTGCCCCGGACCGAGCTGGAGCAGTTTGCGAGCCTGTTCGATCGCGCGTCTCAGTCGTTGGGCGGGCAACACCCAAACGCGTATCAGGCCCTCCACACCCGTCTTGATGGAGGCCATGCGCGAGTCCTGGCGGCGCTCGGCCGTGGCAGCGAGGCGGCTCCCTTACTGCGGCGCGCGGTGGACACAGCCCGGACTCTGGCTCAGGGGCCCGGATCTCACCTGGACGACCGCATCTGGCTGGCGATGCTGCTTTCCAACGGCGAAGGAATCAAGATTCTGGAGACGGAGGCTTCGCGACGGCCCGGATTCGTGCGGCTTCGTTCGCTGGCCGCTGCCCTTACGCCAGTGCCTGGCGGGCCAGTTCCATCGGCGCTGGGACGGGATCCTGCGGTCCCTTCAGGTAGTACACGCACGCCGCGGTGAGATGTGGCTGCCATCGTGGACTCACCAGGCGGATGTCCTCAATGAGCGCGGCCAGGTACTTGTAGTAGTGCACTTCGTCCACCTTGGCGATGGACTGCCGCATGGCCGCGTTCAGGAAGGCAGTGCGGGCGTCGCCGTCCTGCGCCATCCGCATCGCGCAGGATGCTGCCTGGTCGAGATCGCCTGGCACACCGGCTAGCGTTTGCGCGGTGTCCGGCATCTTGCCCTCGATTGGACTCAGAGCGGTGATCGCGCGGTTCCGCAGTCCGTCCTTGCCCGCCGCCATCCACTCCCGGAACTGAGCGATCCAACCCGCTGCCTGGAGGAGCAGCAGATACCGTGTCCGCGCGGACATCGAGGCGAACCAGGCGTGGTGGAGCGCATTGATGGCCGACACTGCGTGAATGCCGCCGATCACGGTGCTCCTCCCGGCACGCATGCGCAGCTCGGCGGCGCTCAGGTGGATCGCATCCCACACCGATCCAGCCGTGGCCTGGCCTTTGACCAGGCGGGTGGCGAGATCCGCGCAGGCATCGGCGTGCGGGGCGTCGCGCAGGACTTCGAGGATCGAACGCGCCGCGGAGTCATCGCCCTCGCGGTCCGCCCAAGTGTCTGGGAGCTTGGCGAACGTTTCCGCGACGCGCCGGCGGTTGGCGAAGTAGCATTGGTCTTCGAGCGCGAACCCGTTCATCGTCGACTTGGTTCCGAAGTCGAGCATCCCCAGTACAAGCGACCGCAGCACCGGTTCGGCGTGCTCCCAGCCGATCGTCTGAAGAGTCCGGTGGGCGTTGGCGGCGAAGATCGCCTTGTGGCCGATGTTGCGGTAGTCGCGCGCTCCGTACTGCCAAAGCAGCTCGAACGCCTCGCCTGGAGAACGGTAACGCGCCACCGCCGCCGCGGCTCGCTCGGCCCGGTCCATGTCCCATGCCTCCATGGCGGCTTCGAGGTCTCCGCTCGATCCGGCCGCGATCCCGCCCATCTGGTAGTCGCCCACGGCCGCCTTGCGGTCTCGCTCCTGGGCCGTCTTGAAACTGTCGAGCGCATAGAAAAGCGGAAGGCGCCGGACATCGGCGGGGGCCTCCAGTGTCAACGTGTGCGCCGCATGGATCACGAACACGCAATGCAACGCGAATCCCGGCGGGCGCGGGTTCACGTTCCGGATTCCGGCGAGGAACAGCGCCGCCATGAACTCGCGGTAGGAGATTCCGCTTCGCAGCGCCTCAGCCGCCATGGAAGCGCATTTCTCGCGCGGGGTGGACTCGATCTTGGCGATCAGCGGCTGCAGTCCCGCGCGGGCGCGCGACACGAGCAGGGGGGTGAGCAGGAGTTCGCGGCGCGTCAGCATGGTCAGAACTGGAAGCGGAGGCCGAACTGCATCTCGCGGCCAAGTCCGGCGCTGGTGACACGCCCGAAGTTGCCTGAGCTGATCTCGAGGTTCGGCGGATTGAACGGCGGCGTGTTGGTGAAGTTGTAGTTTTCCCAGCGGAGCTCGATCGACTTGGTCTCGGTGACCGGGAAGGTCTTAAACACCGAGAAGTCGAGATTGGCGAGTCCTGGCGCCCAGAGAATGTTGCGCCCGCTGGTTCCGTAGTGTCCGCGCGCGACCGCAAACGCGGAGGTGTCGAACCAACGGTCGAGAGTGCGTTGGGAGGAGTTCAACCGGCCGTCCCGCAGCCGGTCCGGACGGTGGTTGCAACGCGGACAGCCATCGTCGATCGGCTTCAGCGCTTGCGCTGGATGCATGGGCATCCCGGTCTCGAGCACCAGCGTCCCGTTCATCTGCCAGCCACCGAAGATCTGCCCGCGCAGGTCGCGCTTGCCGCGGTAGAACGGGAGTTCATAGAGGAACGCGGTAGTGGAGCGGTGCCGCTGGTCAGATTCAGCGAGTCCCTTTTCCAGACGCCACTGATACGGATTGTTGTGCCGTTGGGCTCCGCAGCAGGCAAACGAATCGAACAACGTCTTGGAGAACGTGTAGGTCTGCAGGAACGTCACGCCGCGCGCCATGCGCTTCTCCGCCTTCATCAACAGGCCGTGATAGTTGCCCGCCGCGTCGAGCGAGATGTTCTCGATCGGACCCCAGTCGGGATAAATGCGCCGTGTTGTTCCCGGCACGAACGGATTCACCGTGCGCGGAGAATCAAAGTGCGCCGACTTCGAGCCCACGTAGCCGATCTCAAACAGCACGGACTTGGGCAGCATCCGCTGGATGTTCAGATTCCACTGCTGGACATCGCCCACGCCGCGCGCTGTGTCGGCCGAGTTGATCTCAGCATTGATGGCGAGCGCGCTTGCCTGGTCGGCGTTGCGCATCCGGATTCGGACGTTGCCCGCCGCGTTGAGTTCGTTGATGTTGAGGTTGTTGGGAGGGTTCGCCGCCAGCGCCGGCACGAACATGTTCATCATGTTCACGTTGTAGAAGATCCCGTATCCCGCGCGGACCACGGTGTTGTTGCCGCCAAACGGACGCCACGCGAATCCGATGCGGGGCGCGAACAGTGTCTTGCTCGGGTCATTCAGCGGACCCGCTTTTCCCACCGCCGGATACAGCGCGAGCCGCGTGAAATCGAAGTTGCGCGATTGGCCGCCCTTGTCGGTGATCGCCGAGTTGTACTCATAGCGCACGCCCACGATCATGGTCAGCTTCGAGGTGATCTTGAAGTCGTCAGTGATGAAGTTGTGCCACCGCCAGAATCGAGTCTTCGGATACGTGCCGGGATCGACCCCGGGCGGCAGGTTGTCCGTGAAACCCAGCCGTACTTGTTGCGGGGCGTCGAGCAGGTAGTCTGCCCAGGCCATCCGTCCGCGCTCGGTGGCCGTCACTCCCGGCGCGGCGCCCGCGTGAATGCCGCTGAAGTTGAACGCGCCCCGGACGAAGGAGATCGTGCGGCGGTCGAGGCGAAGCAGCGTGTACTCCGTACCCATCTTGACCGTGTGCTTGCCGCGGGTCCAGGTGATTTGCTCGGTGGCCTGGCGCGACTCGTCCCAGATGGTGTTGATGTCCGTAGTGCCCAATCCTGAAACTCCGGTGATGGCGATGCTGGGCAATCCGGTGTCGCTCGGGTTGTTCGTCTGGCCCGGGATTCCCAGGTCGCGCAGGATGTTGAAGTTCGTGCCGCTCACGTCGTCGACCGTCTTGAAGATGTCGCGGTTGTAGGAGACTTTGAACACGTTGAGCAGGGACGGCGTGAACACGTGGGTGTAGTTCATCGTCACATTCTGTTGCCGCCGCGGACGGCGCTGGACGAAGAATGGATGGGGGTTGATGGGGAAAACCGGCAGGTTGACGGTCTGGATGCCGTAGCGTCCAAACAGCCGGTCGCGATCGCTGAAGTTGTGGTCGATGCGGACGAAGTACTGGTCGTCGTTGTCGGCGTTGCGGCCGGTCCCGGAGAAGTTGTTCAGGCCGGTGAATCCGGTGGCGTTGAAGTTCGGTTCGGGCAAGAAGGCGTTCAGCTTCTGCGCGATCGGCGAGATGCGGCTCGCGGGAATCTGATTGGTGGGGAATGGAGCGCGGGCGTCGAAGTCCCAAATCGGAATCAGCGAGCCGTCGGGGCGGCGGAAGTAGGCCTCGGTCAGATCACCGCGCCGCATCGCCTGCGACGGGTAGACGGCGAATCCTTGAGAACTGCGCCGCTCGCGGAAGAGTTCGCCGTTGGCTGTGAAGAACGTACGGTTGCGCAGAATCGGGCCGCTCAGCACGCCGCCGAACGTGTTGCGCCGCAGGGGAGTCTTCTTGTTGGCCGGATTCTCGAAGAAGTTCCGTGCGTCAAGCTTTTCGTTGCGCAGGAACTCGAATGCCGTGCCGTGGAACTGGTTGGTGCCGGGCCGGATGGTGGCCACGATCTGCGCGCCGGACTGCGTGCCGTACTCCGCCGAGTACCAGCCCGCCTCGACGCGGAACTCCTCAATCGCCTCGACCGAGGGCCGCATCCGGACCGATCCGTGAATGGCGGTCTTCAGCGAGGCGCCGTCGAGCAGGATCTGGTTGTTGTGGACCTTCTGTCCCATCGCCGCGATTCCGAATCCGGGGCCGAATCCGGAAGTGGTGACGCTCGACGCCGGACCACGCGACATGCCGGGAGTCAACAGCGCCAGCCGGAACAGGTTCCGGTTGCCAGGCAGCGGAAGCTCGCGGATCTTGGCGGCGTCGATCACCGTGCTCAATGTCGCGTCGTCGGTCTGGATCGCAACGCCAGAGGCTTCAACGCTGATCTGCTGCGTCACTTCTCCGACTTGCAGCTTCAGGTCGACGCGCGCACGTTGGTCGACTTCAATCGTGATTCCGCGGACCGTCATTTTGCGGAATCCGGCGGCTTCAGCGCTCACCTCGTAACGGCCCACCTCCAGCGCGGGCACCTCGTAGTTGCCGTCCACGGTGGACTGCGTGGTCCATGTCCGCTGAGTACCCGTGTTCAACACGGTCAATTTGGCTGTGGGCACAACGGCGCCCGATTCGTCGGTGACCGTACCGAGAATGCTCGAACGTCCTTGTCCGAACAGCACGCCGCAAGCAGTTAAGGAAAGAAAAATCCTGAAACGCATCCATTCACCTCCCGGTGGTAGAGATGAGCTAGATATATCACTGCCCGGGGCTCAATGCAACGTGCCAGGGAGGATTGCCGATTTGACTCCGGTGCACCGGAGACATAGAATCGTCCCATCATGCCGTGGAAAAGAAGCCTCGCGCACCCGATCGCGCTCTTCATCACATTCGCCTCCCACGCCTTCCCGCAAGGCTCGGCCCTGGGAACCATCAGTGGACGGGTCACCGATCAAACCGAATCGGCGATTCCGGAAGCCACGGTTATCGCCACCAACACCGGCACGCGCTCCCGCTACACCGCGTCGACCACCTCCGACGGATTCTACCGGATCCCGTTTGTTCAGCCCGGAATGTACACGGTCGAAATCTCGCGCACCGGATTCCAAACGTCGGTGCAGCCCAAGGTCCAGGTGACCGCCGCCTCGTCCATCACCGTGAACATGCGTCTCACCGTCGGCACGATCGGCCAGAGCATCTCCGTCACCGAGCGAGTGGGACTGGTGGAAGTCGAGAACGCGGACCGCGGCGGTGAAATTGACCGCATCCGCACCACATACACGCCGACCACCGCGCGGGTTGTGTTGAGCATTGTGCCGTCGATTCCCGGCGTCACCACGTCGACCAATGACCGCGGCATGACGCCGTCCGGCAACTCTGGCGCTTCCGCCTTCATGATCAACGGTGGCGTCGACCGGACCAGCGAAATGCTGCTCGACGGCGTGCCCAACCGCACCAGCGCCGGCGGCTACGCCTACGGGATCATTCCGACGCAGGAATCGGTGTCCGAGGTGAAGGTGATCACCAACGCCTTCAGCGCCGAGTATGGATCCACCACCGGCGGCGTGATCAACATCGTCACCAGGAGCGGCGGCAACGACTACCACGGCGAGGGATTCACCTATATCCGCAACACGGCGCTGAACGCCAACCATTTCGAACGGAATCTCGCGGGACTCGGCCGCACGCGCCTGGTCTACAACACCTTCGGCGGAATCGTCACCGGCAGGATCCGGCGCGACAGGCTGTTCGGAGTGCTCAAGTACCACACGAACCGGACCAACCAGCTCAAGTCCTACACGGGCCGCGTGCCGACGCAGAAGGAGCGCAACGGCGATTTCACCGAAACGTTCTGGCTGAATCGCGGAACGCCGCAGCAGATCGTGATCCATGACCCGTGGACAACGCAGCTTGGCGCCAATGGCCGGTTCACGCGCCAACCGGTGCCGGGGAACGTCATCCCGGCGAGCCGCATCAATCCAGTGGCGCGGAACCTGTGGAAGTACATTCCGCTGCCCAACGTGAACACCAACACCGTAATCAAGGCGGTGAACTATATTCCGTCGAGCCAGGCCTCGGCGCCCCGCAACTACATCGAGTGGATGCCCAAGGTCGATTGGAACGTCAGTGAGAAGACCAAGATCATGGGCCGCTATATCACAACGACGTTCGACCAGACCGACCAGCGGTTCTACGAGTCGCCCGCCGATGTCAATCTGTCGCTGTTCGTGCGGCGGAACTGGAACGCCGCCCTCGACGTCACGCACGCGCTGTCGGCCACCAGCGTCCTGAACCTGCGGGCGGGTCTCGAGCGCTATGTCCAGGGCGGAGTCGAGCCCAACCGCCTCGGCGCGTTCCCCCAGGAGCTGGGCTTCAGCCCCACGTTCGTGGGACAGGCCGAGCCCGCGTTTCCATCGTTCACGTTCGGCGGTTCGAACCTCGGCGGCGACCGCTTCACCGGCGCCGGACAGCCGGCCGCTACCGTGGTTCCCGACCAGGTGAACAACTTCGATGTCAATTGGCTCAAGCATGCGGGCCGCCATACGTTGAAGGTCGGCGGGCAGCATCGCGTTGAGCGGATCTACAGCCCCGCGGGCGGATACGACGCTGGCCTGTTCTCGTTTGGTCCCAGCGACACCAACGGTCCGGATCCGCAGGTGCAAGTGGCGGGCGCGGGTGATGAGGTCGCGTCGTTTCTGTTCGGCGTCGGATCAGGCCGGATCGAGCGTAACAGCGCTCCCGCGCGGCAGATTCCCTACTACTCCACGTTCGTCCAGGACGACATCAAGGTCACCTCGCGGTTGACGGTCAATCTGGGCTTGCGCTGGGATTTTACGGACGGACTCACCGACCGCTTCAACGCGATGACTGGACCGTTCGACCGGAACGCGGCGAGCCCCCTCGCTGCCCGTGTCCGTAGTGCAGCCGGGGTTCAGGCGTGCGCCGCCTGCGCGAACCTGGTGGGCGGGCTCACGTTCCCGGGCGTCGGCGGCGTTTCCCGGAGTGCATACAGCCTGCGGAGGAACGATTTCGGACCGCGTATCGCCGCGGCCTACGCGCTTGGCACAAAGACTGCGATCCGTTCCGGCTACGGTTACTTCTATGGTCCGGTCTACTACGATCCCGGCCAGATCGGGTTCAGCCAGGCGACCCCATGGGTGGCCTACGACGCGAACCAGATCCCGCTCAACACGCTGGCGAATCCGTTTCCGACCGGTGTGATTCCGCCGGTGGGAGCCTCGCTTGGTCTGGCCACCAACATCGGAGCCGCCGTGTCGTTCGCCGAGCCACTTAACGCATCGCCGCGTGCGCGCCAGTTCAGCTTTGAGATCCAGCGCGAAGTTCCGTGGAGCATGCGCGTGAGCGCGGCTTACGTCAACAACATCGTGTCGCGGCTGCCGGTGAGCCGGAATCTGAACTCGCTCACGGCGCAGCAGTACCTGCTGGGTCCGGCGGCGTTGAACGCGCGCGTTCCGAATCCGTTCTCCGGATTGGCGCCGGGATTCGCGCTGAACCAGGCCACAATCGCGGCGTCGAGCCTGATGGTGCCGTATCCGCAGTTCACCAGCGTGGTCCAGCAGAACGCGCCGGCGGGCCGGTCGCGCTACGACGCGCTGCAACTCTACGCGGTGAAGCGGTTCAGCCACGGGATCAGCTTCAGCACGGCGTTCACCTGGTCGAAGAAGTTGGAGGCAACGCGTTACCAGTGGCCCACCGATGCGGCGCTCGAGAAGACCTACAGCACGTTCGACATCCCCTGGGTGTTCTCGCCGAACTTCGTGTTCGAGCTGCCGTTCGGACGGGGACACTGGCTGCTGCCGAATCTATCACGGTGGGCTGACGCCGTGATCGGCGGCTGGCAGGCGAACGCCATCATCCGGATCCAGGGCGGCAAGCCGATCGACTTGACCGAGAACGCGCTGCCCACAGGCGCGGATCCGAAGGGTGTTCCGGGCGGGCAGAGCGTCAACCAGTGGATCAACCCGGCCGCGTTCCGCGTGGTGACGGAGCCATTCTTTATCCGGCGCTGGTCCACACGGTATTCCAACGTCCGCGCGCCGGGAATCCGGCGGTTTGACTTGAGCGCCACCAAGCGGTTCCATGTCAGCGAGCGGATGAAGTTCGAGTTCCAGGCAATCGCGACGAACGCGTTCAACACGCCCGAGTTCTGGGATTCCCCGGCGGGCGGCCAGGTGAATCCGGCGTCGGCGAGCTTCGGCCGGATCTCGGGGTTCCGCGGGATTTCGAACGCGCCGCGCGAGCTGCAGCTCGGCGGACGGTTTGTATTTTGAGAGTGGTTGAACTGCTGACGGTCGTCGACCGGGTCCGGATCCATCTTCAGCAGGGCGAGAGTCCGTACCGGTGGCATCCACGGTCCGAAGTTCGCATCCTGACGGTGAGGGGCACCGAGCTCAAACACGGATTCCACTACAACATCACCACGATCCTTCGTCTCCGGCAGTTCCTGGAGTCTGAGGCAGCAGCACGCGAGGCAATCGACCAGTTGTTCGGGACCCGGATGGGCGGACGCGAATTGACGATTCGTCCGTTCCGTTCGAAATCCTTCACACTGAAGTGATGCCCAACCGACTCCGTCCTCGTCCGCTCGGTGAGGCCCGTGCTGGTGATGCCGGTGACGCTTGGCGGTGTCGACGTGGGAGTCGGGATTTGGGGACTGCACCGGCCCTATTCCTGAACGTACTTGCTCAACCGCTTCAACCGGCCCTTCAACTCGTCGCTTGCCTCAGTGAGCTGATTGGTGTCGTAAATGACCCGGGGCGTCATGAAGATGATCATCTCGGTCCGCTCTTTCGAGTACGACCGTGACCCGAACGCCGACCCGATCACCGGCAGCTTGTGCAGCACCGGGATGCCCGCCGAAGACGACGCGTTCGTCTCGTTGATGATGCCGCCGATGGCCACGGTATCGCCGTCCTGCATCGTCACCTGAGTGTTGACCGACCGCCGGGAAAACGACGGCGACTGGATCTGTCCGGCCTGAGGCGCCTGTGGTGCGCTGACCTCCTGGTTGATGATCAGCGTGACCACTCCGCTCGGATTCACGCGCGCCGTGATGGACATCGACACTCCCGTCTGGCGGCTCTGCACCGAGTTCGCGAACAGCGAATTTCCGCCGCTCTGAACCGGCGACACCGCCTGCGCGGTCAGCGTCGGCACCTCGACACCGACGTTGATGCTGGCGGCGATCGAATCAGTGGCGATGACGCTGGGCGCGGAAATCACCCGCGCGCGGGTGGCATTTTCGGCGAGCGAGAGGAA
This sequence comes from Acidobacteriota bacterium, assembly GCA_016871015.1. Classification (GTDB taxonomy): domain Bacteria; phylum Acidobacteriota; class Terriglobia; order Bryobacterales; family Bryobacteraceae; genus SYLY01. Next base: position 13,370 of record VFZX01000015.1, read on the forward strand.
GCCCAGCAACTCACGGCTGGCGCCCACGAGCCATCCCACCGACATCTGGGTTGCCCCGCCCGCGGTCGAGGCCAGGAACTGGCGGTCGCCCCTCGGTGTCTTCTGCTGTTGAAGGAACGCTGAGACGCCGCTCGCGAACGCGCCCGTCAGTGACACTTCGTAGATCTTGGCTTCGATGAGCACTTGCCGCGGCGGGATGTCCACCTCGCGCAGCAGCTTAAGAATCTGCTGGTACTCCTGCGGCGTCCCCTGAATGAACAACGTGTTGTCGATCGGGTTGGGAATGATGTGCGGGATCCGCGGGAATCCGCCCGGACCCAGGCCCTGGTTCCCCAGGTAGGATCCCGTCTGATCCGTTCCGGTTCCACCCGCGGCACCGCCAGTAGCGGAGCCTGGCCGGCGCTGCCCTGTGGTGGGCACGCCTGTTCCCATTCCAGCGCCGAACCCGATCGCCCCGGGGAAGTATCCCGCCTGCCCGGCGCCCGGGAATCCGTAGCCGTACTGAGGCATGTAGTTCTGCAGCGCACCAGGGCCTCCCATCGGATAGCCGAAGCCACCACCCCCTCCTCCGCCGCCCATACCGGGAAATCCGAACCCGCCGCCCATGCCACCCATTCCAAAGCCGCCCATGCCGAACCCGCCCATGCCCATCATCCCCATCATGCCCATCCCGCCGAATCCGGGAAACATCATGCCAGCGTACAGACTCATGATGACGCCTGCGAGAATATCCGCCCGGCTGTACTTGACGCGGTAGACGAAATTGTCAATCGCGCCCGCGGTAGCCTTCACCTCGGTATCCAGCTTCTTCAGCCACTTTTCGACTTCCTCGAACGCCCCGGGATTCGGCGCGATCGCGACGATCGTGTTGATCCGGTCGATCGGCAGGAAACGCACCAGCGTCTTGTCGGTGAGCGACACGGATTTGAGCACTTCTTCGAGCTCGGCCGCGATGTCGGTGGGACTCCCGTTCTTCACCTCGAACAGCCGCACCCGCTGGCGCGCCAGGTTGTCGTTGTCGAACAGGTTGATGATCTCCATCGTGCGCCGGATGTTGCGGCGGCTGTCGAGCAGGAACAGCAGGTTCGCGGGCGGATAGGCGATGGTCTTGGCGCCCTCACCGATGAACGGCTCGATCAGCTTGCTGACCTCGGCGACGCTCGCGTACTTGAGAAACAGCATGTACAGAACCGCCTGGTCATCCTCGGCGATCCTGTCGCCGGACTGAAGCGGCATCGGGAGCCGCGACGCACTGCCGATCGGCACGATCCGGTAGATGTCGCCGGTTTCCACCATCACCGCGCCGTTGATGCGAAGCACGGTGTCGAGCAGCGACCGCGCGTCAATCTGGCGCGTCTCGCCATACGTGTTCACCGTGACGCTGCCCTTCACCGCGGGATCCAGGATGTAGTTGATCTTGAGGACCCGGCACAACTGGTCGATCACGTCGGTGAGCGAGGCGTTGTTGAGCGCCAGCGAACCTGTGGAGATCGTTGGCGCCGGGGAGGCGGTCTCCTTGGGAGGCTGAGCCTGCTGCTGCGCCCGCAGAGGCGCCCACAGCATCACGAAGGCCAGGAATCCGGCAATGGGTGTACGCATTCTATTTCCCTGCTGACGCGCGCTTCCAGGCTTCAAGCTCGGCGCCTTTCAATTCGGTCTTCTTGCGGGTCCAGCGGCTGACGCCGAACGGAGTCTTCCGCTCGAACTTCACCATTTCGCCGCCATCGGTGGCCTTCAGGTACGCCGCTGCCTGCTGATCGGACTTCGCCGTTTCGCTTTCTTCGGGCTGGAACTTGGCGAGTCCGAACGGAGTCCGGCGGTAGTGCCACACCTTGCCGGAGGCGTCCTTGTGGCGCCAGAGTCCGGGCTGGACTTCCACAGCGTCCTTGGGTACGTGCAGACCCTTGCTCCCGGTAGCGTTGGCTTTGGTTTGGCCGGCCGCCAGCACAAGCGAGGCGGCGAGAATGATGACGAGACGTGCAAACATGAAAACTCCTAGCGAACGGGCTCCCAGAAACAGGAGGCTCCGAACATCGACTGCTTCACCACCTTGCGGAATCCGTTGATCACCGCTCCTGCGGGGGTCCCGTCATTCGGCGTGCAGGCGTGATTGACGCCGCCGGTGTTCACCCACGGGTTCCCCTCGCTCTTCGCCTTCTGGGCCTCGGCCACTTTTGCCTCATCGGTCACCTCATTCGTGCCCACTGGCGGAGCTTGATCTGGCCGGAGCGGCGGTTGGCCTGGATTCCCGGCGGATGCGGGCGCCTGCGGGGGCGGAGCCTTAACCTTCAGTTCAGCAACCGTCTTGGGGATGAGCTTGCCGTTCCACTCAAGCTCGAGGTCGGTGCGCGTGGCCTTCACCAGCTTGTACTCGCCGATCTTGTCGCCCTGCTTATAGCCCTTTTGCGGCTGGCCCGGCTGCTCCGACATGAAGATGGTGGCGCCGAATCCGAGGTCCATCACGCCGTAGACCACCGGTAGCGGGGGCTCGGGGACGGGCTTGGGCACCTCGATCACCACGGTCGGATTGCGGTCCTGCGAGAACACCATCCTTGTGGCAACGTCGAGGTACTGCGCGGCCTGGACGGGCTCGGCAGGCGTGTCCGCGGGAACCACCGGGGCGGGGGCCTGCGGGACGGCGCGCGCCAGGACCTCGGCTTCGTACCTCTTCCCCGCGATCCATTTTTCGCGGATTTGGTATCCGGCCGCGGCCAGCAGCGCGGTCAATACGAGATTCAACAAGACCAGTTTCCGTTTCAAAACGCCATCGGTCCTTTCCGCTCGGGCACGAGCTTCTTCGGCATGATGCCGGTTACGGTTAAGCGCACGGCGACGATCTTTTTCTTGGCGTCGCCAGCGCGGGCTTGCAATTCGTGCGTCGCGATCAGGTCTGGCTGCGCCGCCAGATCCGCCAACAGGTTCACCAACTGCTCGATCTGGCAGGCGAACGACACCGCGACCGCGGCCGATCCGTAGTCCTTGCCAAGAGGCTGGATCACGCCGAGATCCCGTTGCGCAACGTCGATCTGCTGGTTGCGCGCCAGCCGCGTGACCGTCTGCATGAGCTGGGCCTGCGCCTGCGCGGCGGTGTCGGCGAGGATCATCCCCTTCTCGCGCGCCGCCAGTTGCGCCTGAACCTGCTCAGCCAGCTTCCGCTTGGCGGGGATGGTGGCGATCACCTGGCGCAGCTTCTGCAGCCGCAACTCGGCGGCTTCCGGTGAATCGATCTCCGCTGAGACCACTTCGGTGGCCGTGCCAACCGGCCAGAAATAGATTGCAGCGGCCAGGGTCAGCGCGACACCGAGAATCGCCAGCGCGCGGCGGTCACGGTCACTCATCGCTGTTCTCCTGCTTCGACGCCCACGCCTTGACCCTCACGCGAGGTCCGGATGGTGAAGACTTCGATGTTGCCCTGCCCGATACGGGACAGCGCCTGGGCAAAAGCCGAATTCGAAAACCGTGCCGACTCGTCAAACACCTTGAGGAACGGCGTCACGTTCTCGCCCTCGCCGTGCAGGACGGCCTCGGTCCTCGACAACGTCAGCGCCCGCAGCCAGGCAGGCGGCGCGATGATCGTGGTGATGTCCTTCAGCGCGTCCATGTCGGACTGGCTCCGCTGGCGGTACCGGTCCAGCAGCGCCATCTTCTCGCGCGCCGACTGTACCGCCTGGTCGAGCGTTCCCGTCTCGGCGGCCTGCTTTTCAAGCAACCGGATCTCCTGTTGCAGACGCCGGGTGAGCTGGCGCTTCTGATACCCATCCAGATTCACCAGGACGAAACCGGCCAGGGCGAGCAATGCCGTGAGGATCAAAGTGGGGACATAGACGGCGCGCGACGTCTGGGTCCTGCGCTCGACCGGCAGCAGATTCGCTGCCAGTGCCAGCCGCGGAACCGCACCCGATATGGCGGCGGCCAGCGGCAGCGCGCCTTCGCGGCGTGGATAGCTCTCCGGTGCGCGGAAGGGCGGCAGCAATTCGTCGAAGGCTGCGACCGGCGGCTCGGATTCAGCGCGAAGCTCGGCCGTGGCAACGCGGATCACGCGGTCCGCCGGAAGTTCGAACAGGCCGGAAAACACCGGCCGGGCTGGGCTGTGACCGTATGCCTCCACCGCACCCTCGCCGTGGTTCAGCGCGAGCACGGTGTCTGGCGGCGAAACCAGGATCCTGGAGGCGGAATACAGCACGGCCGCGGAGAAGGAAAATCCGGCCATGGTGATGCCCGCTTCGGAAAACAGGTTCGCGTATTGGTCCACTACCTCACGGCGCGCGATGCCAACCATCACGGCGTGAGAATCGCCCAGCCTTGCGTAAGAGAAAACCGCCGCGTCCTCTTCGTGCGGATGGAGCGCGTCTACCTGGTATCCCACGGCGGATTCCAAATCCTTGTCGGCCACGCCCGGCAGCATCAGGTGGCGCACGATCACTTCCTGCCGCGGCAGCAGCACCCACACCGGAACGTTGCGCGCGCCCGACCGCGCCGTAAACGCGGCGAATTCGTTGCCCCACTCGGTGGCCGCGCGCTGGGCGAATCCGGTGATCCGGTGGAAGCCCGTTGCGGTAACACCACCGGGCCGGACCCGCGCCACCGCCACCAGCAGATCCGCACCCGACACCTCGATACCGACCCCGGTTCCGAACGCGAGCCACTTGCGGGATCCTGACGCCGGCCGCGCCTGGTAGGCCTGCTGCTCAGGCGCCGCCGTCTCTACCGCCACTGGCTCACCTCGGAGGTGGCCGTCTCGTCCCAGCGGAGGATGTAGTAGGGCCGCGGACTTCCTTGGGGCGCGAACTTCACCGTCGCCGCGATGGTCTTGCTCAAGTCGCTGAACCGGCCATCCGGCAGGCGAAGCCGGGCGGTGGCGCGTAGCGTGTAGATGCTGTTGCCGCCGCCGCGCCGGAGCTTGGACGCTCCGATTCCCGCGATGGCGCGCACCTGGTTGAGCTGTGCCTCATTAACGACCGGTTGGATCCGGCGCATCCCGGCGATCTGGCGGGCCGCCTCGGGCGCGACTCCGGCGGCCACCATCAGCGCGGGCTCCACCGTGTTGACATCGAATTGGTCGACCGATCCCCACGGCGACACGCAGTCCTTGAACGCGCCCAGCCGGACCAGGCGGCCTGCCGCGTCGCGTACGTAGTTTCCGTGGAAAAGGTCCGGCGTCATTCCCTTGACGTAGAGAAGCTCCTCTACATCCTGTACAGACGCGTGCCGGGGCCGGAAAGTCGGACCCAGGCCGAGATAATACGCGTCCAGGGGACCGGCTCCGGGGCTCCTCCAATGCACAATTGCGACGGCGATCTCTTCGGCCCGCAGCGGGTCCGCGCCGAGCGCCAAGGCGAGCGCCATCAGAGCCTGAGGCTGCGCGCGGTTGATGTCGAGCCTTGCGGTTTCCGGGATCACTTCGACAATGGCGCGCCCGGCGGGAAAATCGAAGTCCATGCGCGGGACATCGAGCGACAGTTGCGGCCCCCCGCGGCTGCCGAAGCGGCACCAGAGAAGGGCGCGCTCGATCCCGCCGGCGGCCAGGTAGTGGGTCCGCATGGACTCGGAAAGCGTCGAGGCCCGCTCGATTTCGCCGCGGACGGTGGTCGCGACGGAGAAAGCGATGGCAGCCAGCGCGGCGGATAGCCACAGGACGGCGAGCAGCGCTCCCCCGCGGCTATTCGTAGACCGTTTCCTGCTCATCGATATCCTTGTAGACGACGCGGGTGCTCCGAAAGACGTGAACCGGAATCACGTGGGTCGCCATCTGGAGGCGCGAGGAATCCGGTTCCAGAGGCGTCATTTCGACGCGTATTGCCGCGGGAGGCAACAGTCCCTGAAACTGGCGCGCCCAAAACCGCGTGCCCTTGCCGGGATCGACGATCTGATACTGAAACTCGCATCGTGCCAGCTTGTCGGCCAGCACAAAGGATCGTGGCGAGGGCTGCACCGGCGGATACCGCCCCACCGGGAAACCCGTCGCCGGGTCGGTTCCCGTACCCACGCAGAGCGGATCCACTGATGGCGGACCCGTGTAAGGCAGTTCGTTCACCACCAGCCGCACGCCGATCCCCCGTTCGCCGGGAATCACCAGGTACTCGAGCACCTGTGGATACCCACGCGCCGCCTCCTGAATCGAGTAGCGCGACACGAACCGCATCTGTCCGGGCTCTCCGTGGAAGAACTGCATCGTTCCGTTTCCCGCGTCGTCCCTTGGACCGTTGCACAGCGTCTTGACCACCATCAAGTTGGACGCCTGCTGCTCCAGGATACGCTGCGCGCCCAGTACGCGCCGGTTGGCCATCAGGCGGATGTTGGTCTTTTCGAGCGTCAATAGCCCGACACGCATCGCAAACAGGATCCCGACCGAGAGCAGGCTCACCAGCGTCACCGCGATCAGCAGCTCGATCAGCGTGACGCCCCTGCGGCGGCGCTTCATGGCAGCGCTCCCAGCACCTGTCGGTAGCCTTCGACGGTCATTGTCCGGCGGCCGGATCCGCGCGTCCACCAGATCTCAACGAGCAGCCGCTCGATGCCCACCTTGGCGGGCGGTTGTCCCGGAACCGTCTCGAACAGCTCGACGCGGGCGCGCCAGCCAGAGGGCATGCCAGCTTCGGATAGTTCGAAGCGGCCTTCGATCACCTGGCCGTGGGGGATGGGAGTTGTCAGCAGCGCGTCCATGGTCCGGCGCGCGAGAACGGCGGCGCGGTCGGAGTCCACCAGGCGCCCGGCATTGCGCACCGACGCCGACAGCGCGGCAAGGATCGTCCCCACGGCGATCGCCATGATCGTGGTGGCGACGAGCACCTCAAGCAGCGTGAATCCGCCGCGGGCGCGTTTCATTGGGGCTTCTCGATCAGCGGCGCGCCGGACACCGGATCCACACGGACGAGCCTGCGGTCGCCACGCGCGTTGCCCAGCAGGATTGCGATTCGTGGGGGAGATCCGCCTGGAAACACCAGGAAGCGCCGTCCGCCGCCGGCCTCCGGGCCCGGAGGCTGCACGTCCAGGATCCGCACGTTTTGGGGAATCTCCACGGTCCTCTGGAATCCCGGCTCGAACGAATCGGCCACCACCCGCTGCGGCTGGCCCGTTACGACGATCACTTCAACGCCGTGCTGACGCCGCTCGGCCCGGTTGAGCGCGCCGTTGAGCAGCACCGCGATCTCGTCCGCGGTTCCACCGATGCGCAGCGACTCGATCCCCGAGGCGATCGCGGGATAGCTGATGCCTACCAGCAGCGACAGGATCGTCACCACCAGCAGCATTTCAATCAGCGTGACGCCGCGGCGCGGTTTAATTCCTCCACGACACGATGTCGGCATTGATTCCTTCGCCGCCCGGCTGTCCGTCAGCGCCCAGGCTCACGATGTCGGGTTCATCGCCGTGTTCGCCGGGGAACTTATACAAGTAGGGGCGTCCCCAGGGATCCATCGGGATCTCCTTCGGAAGGTACGGGCCTTGCCACTGGTTGAGACCTTGGGGCCGCTGGCGGAGCGCCTGGAGTCCCTGCTCGGAGGAGGGGAACAATCCGGTGTCGAGCTTGTAGGCTCCGAGCGCGGTCGCAAAGGCGTCCAACTGCGTCCTGCAGGCCACCATGCGGGCCTGGTCGCCCCGGTTCAACAGGCGCGGTCCCACCACCGCCGCGAACAGCGCGATGATGGTCACCACCACCAGCATTTCGATCAATGTCACGCCGGCCTGATTCCGGCGCCGTCTGCGTAGGTTCTTCATCCTGCCACCTCATTGATGCTGGTGATCGCCACCAGCATGCTCAAGATCAACGCGCCGACGATCACGCCCATCACGAGAATGATGATCGGTTCAAACAGCGACGTGAAGCGCTTGATTGCATCACGCGTCTCCGTCTCATAGATGTCCGCCATGCGCGAGAACATCGCGTCCAGCTTTCCAGTCTCTTCGCCCACGCTGAGCAGGTGCGCCGCCAGCGGAGGGAACTCGCCCGCGCGCCGCAACGGCTCCGCGATCCCCTCGCCGCGCTTGACGCCCTGCGCCACGATGTCGAGCGAGTTGGCGATCCGGCGGTTGTTGAGGATCGCGCGCGTGATTCCGATCGATTGCACCAGCGGCACAGAGTTCGCCACCAGGGTCGCCATCGCCCGCGCGAACCGCGCCGTTTCGGCTTTCCGCAACGCCAGCCCGAGCACCGGAATCCTGAGCCGGAACGCGTCCCACCACATCCGTCCGGAGGGCGTTCCAATGTAGGCGTTCAGCCCGCCCACGCCGGCGACGGCTCCCGCAAGTCCCACCCATCCCCAGGTCCGGAGGAACGCGCTCACTTCCAGCATGATCTTGGTGGGCAGCGGCATCTTGAGCTGTCCGCTCTCGAAGACGCTCGCAAACCGCGGCACGACGAAATACATGAGCACCAGGATCGATCCCAGGCCGACGATCGACAAGAGGGCAGGGTACACCATCGATCCGATGATGTAGTTCCGCAGGTCGTCGCGCGTCCGTTCGAATTCGGCCAGCCGCTCGAACACCTGCGCTAGCGAGCCCGACGCTTCACCCGCGCGGACCATGTTCACGTACAACTCGGAGAAGTAGGCCGGATGCGCCGCCAGCGAGTCTCCCAGCGAGCGCCCGCCTTTGAGCACGCGCAGCATATCCTGGATGACGAGCTTGAATTCGGACCGTTCGGTGAGTTCAGTGGCGATCTGCAACGCACGGTCCAACGGGATTCCGCTGTTGAGCAGCGTCGAGATCTCCTGGGTGAAGAACAGCACGCTTTTGCGCTTGTGTCCGCCGCCGAACTGGGGCATCTTCCACTGGAACGACTTCTGCTGCTCCAGTCCGACGTAGACCGGATTCAGCCCCTGCCGCCGCAACTCCGCCGCCGCACCGCGTTGACTCTCCGCCGACAAGGTCCCGGTGCGGAGCTTGCCATCGGAGGCTACGGCGCGGAAGTGGAACGGGACCGGCATCAGAACTCCTGCGTTACCCGCATGACTTCGCTCGCGGTGGTCACTCCGCTGGCCACCTTCTTCCAGCCGTCCTCGCGCAGCGTCGTCATGCCATTGCGTTTGGCGGCACCGGTGAGCAGGCTTGCGTCCTCGTTGCGCATGATCCGCTGACGAATGTCGTCGTTCAACTGCATCATCTCAAAGATGCCCACCCGGCCGAAGTATCCGGTGCCGAAGCAGTGGTCGCAGCCCGCGCCCCGCCAGGCCGGAACCTGCTCGCCCGCGGGATTCAGCTTGACGCCGTCCGCGATCCGGCAGTGGCCGCAGATCACGCGTACCAGCCGTTGCGCGAGCACGGCGACCAGCGATGATGTGAGCAGGTAGTTCTCAACGCCCATGTCGGTGAGGCGCGTTATCGCCGACGGCGCGTCGTTGGTATGCAGGGTGGAAAACACCAGGTGGCCGGTGAGCGCCGCGCGGATTGCAATGTCGGCGGTCTCACGGTCGCGGATTTCGCCGACCATGATGACATCCGGGTCCTGGCGCACGATATGGCGGAGCCCGGCGGCGAACGTGAGTCCGATCTGGGGATTGACGTGGATCTGGTTGATCCCGTCCATCTGGTACTCCACCGGATCCTCGATCGTGATGATCTTTCTGTCGGTCAGGTTGATCCGCTTGAGCGCCGAGTACAGCGTGGTCGATTTGCCGGATCCGGTGGGTCCCGTGACCAGGAAGATACCGTGGGGGAGCTGGGCGAAATGTTCCATCAGGTCCAGCATCTCGCCGGTGAAGCCGAGCTTGCGGAGGTCGTAGAACTGCTCCCCGGCGGACCGGTCGAGGATGCGCATCACGACGCTCTCGCCGTACAGCGTGGGCAAGGTCGAAACGCGGAGGTCCACCTCGCGGCCGAGAGTGCGGATCTTGATGCGTCCGTCCTGGGGAAGCCTCCGTTCGGCGATGTTCAGCTTCGCCATCAACTTGAGGCGTGAGATTACCGCCGCCTTCAGCTCGCGGGGCGGGGCGTCTTGCAACTGGAGCACGCCGTCGATCCGGAACCGGATGCGGAACTCGCGCTCGAACGGCTCGATGTGGATGTCGCTCGCGCGCTTCTCAACCGCCGTGGCGATCATCGCGTTCACGAGGCGGATGACCGGCGCCTCGGACGCCATGTCGCGCAGGTGTTCGAGATCCTCATTGGACTCGGTGCCGTCGTCGAACGTGGCCGCCGACTTGTCCGCTTCGCCGAAATAGCGGTTGATCTGCTCGAGGATCTCGGACTCGGGCGCAAGCACCGGCAGCACCCTCAGTCCAGTGACCGAGCGGACCGCGCCGGTTGTCTCGTAGTCGAGCGGATCGGCCATCGCCAGGATCAGCGAGGAGTCGTCGAATCCTGCGGGAACACACCGGGACTGGCGCAAGAACCGGGCCGACAACTTCCCGGTCTCAGGCGACGACGGCGGCGGACCTTCGAGGGCAACCAGCCGCACGCCGAGCTGTTCCGACAACGTGACCAGCACATCGCGTTGGGAGACGAAGCCCAGGTCGACGAGGATTTTGCCGATCTTGTCGCCGCGCTCCTTCTGGATCTGCAGCGCCTGGTCCACCTCTTCGGCGGTCACCAGCCCACGGCTGGCGAGCATCTCTCCCAGGCGCATGCGCTAGAACACCTGCTCGCGGATGGCCGCCTGGAGCGCCTCGGCCTTGATGCGGCCCGCTTCGAAATCCGTGAGAGTCTTGCGCTGCGTCTGCATCACGATCTGGGACGGCAGGCCGGTGGTGTCCTCCCACGACTGGTAGAACAGGTTGACGCCCACCACCACCTGCTCTTCCAGGGGCATCGACTTGAGATTGGTCGCCGAGCTTACCATCATGTCGCGCATCAGGCGGCGCAACAGGGGCAGGTGCGCCAGTTTCCTCTGCCGCAGGCGCTCTTTGGCCTCCTTGGTGTGGGTGGGCGCGAACGGAGTCGGCGCGGGAGAAACCACCAGACCCACTTCGGAGGACAGCACGACGCCGAATTTTTCGAGGTAAATAGCGCGGGTGTTCCCCAGCAGATCGAAGGGATCCTCGACCGCGGCCTGATTGATCCGGCGGTCAAAACTTTGCTCGAGAATCCGCAGGTCGGCCCGCTGGATCCGGGCGGGAGCGGCAAATAGGACCGCCGTGGTGAGGACAGTGGCCGCGAGCCTCATTGCCGCACCTCGTAGTTGGCGGCGGTGACGCGATAGACGTTGATCCGCTTGGTGAGCCACTCGATGTTCGAGTGGAGTGCCTCAACCTCTTCGCGGTGTTCCGCGCGGATCTCAACCACGGCCTTGGCCACCGCGGCGTTCACCTTTTCGTCGATGGCGCCCGAACCAGCCGGAGTCCGCGCGAGCAGCCCGTGTCCCAAAATGGCGACGGACAGCATCGCCGCCGAGGCGAATCCCAGCCGCGGTCCGTTGTTCCACAGACCCGCCCACCAGCTTGTGCCTCGGGGCTGTTCCGTGGCGAACACGATCCGCCTTGGCATCTCCTCATCCCGCGCGCCGAACAGGGCAGCCTGTGTGATCCGCAACCGGTCGAGTTCTTCGCCGCAAACGGCGCACTCACGGATGTGGTGTTCGGCCAACACCTTGTCGGCCGGTGCGATTTCGTTGAGGAAATATCCTTTGACGTCAATTTCAGAGCAGTTCATCTATACACCCCGCAATCGAACCGGAGCCAGAGCATCCTTCAAGGCGTCGAGCGCGGTATAAACCCGAGACTTGACTGTGGACGCCGGGCAGTTGAGGATCTCAGCGATCTCCTCAAACTTGAAGCCCTCGTACACCTTGAGAACGACTGCTTCCCGCTGGTCCGGAGTCAACCGGTTGAGGGCCGACTGGACGGCCAGCGAGGTCTCCATGGGGAGCAGGCGGCGGCCTTGCGCATCGGGCGCCCGGTCCTGAAGCTCCTCGGTGTCCGGCCGGTTGCGGCGGAGCTGCGAGTAGGCCTCATTGTGGGCGATCCGGTAGAGCCAGGGCGCGAACCGGGACGGGTCGTCCAGCTTCTCCAGGTTCTGGTAGGCCTTGAAGAAGGTGTCCTGGGTGAGATCGAGCGCGTCTTCGCGATCGCCCATCAGCCGCAGGATGTAGTTGAAGACCCGCTTCTCCCAGCGCGACACGAGCAGGTTGTAGGCTTCCACGTTGCCGCGGCGGGCCTTCAGGACCAGTTCCCGGTCGTCTGCTTCACGGAAGAGCAAGTGTCTGTGTCCGTTTCAATCGTTAAGACGCGGGGGATCGGGAAAAAGACGGACGCGCCTTGATTCAGTTTAGCCGCCGCGCCGGAATCGTGACCGGGATGCATTCCGGGATCCCAGTCCTAGCCGGGCTACAATGAAGGGGTAATGGCCAATTTCGACTATGATCTCGTAGTCATCGGGTCGGGCCCAGCTGGCCAGCGGGCCGCCATCCAAGCTGCCAAGCTTGATAAGAAAGTCGCCGTCGTAGAGAAGAAATCTGTCGTCGGTGGCGTCTGTATTAACACCGGAACTATCCCCAGCAAGACGCTGCGGGAAGCGGTTCTGTACCTGTCCGGATACCGGGAGCGCTCCGTCTACGGCGCCTCCTACACCGTGAAGCAGAACATCACCATGGCGGATCTTCTGTTTCGTACCGATTACGTGATCCGCCACGAGATCGATGTCACGCGGCATCAACTGACGCGCAACGGCGTTGAGCTGATTTCCGCCACCGCATCGTTTATGGACTCCACAACGCTGCGGCTCGACTCCCCGGACGGCCACAGCCATCAACTGGTTTCCGCCGCGAAAATCATCGTCGCCACCGGAACCACCGCTACCTACGACGCCCATCTTCCCTTCGACGGGAAGACCGTCTTCACCAGCGATGACATCCTGGGCCTGGACCGGCTGCCGAAATCCCTCGCCGTCATTGGCGCGGGAGTGATCGGCTGCGAGTACGCGAGCATGTTCGCGGCGCTCGGCGTGCGGGTCTCGCTCGTCGACAAACGCAACGAACTGCTCGGATTCGTCGACGACGAACTGGCCGATACGCTCGCCTACCACTTGCGGGAAAACCGCGTCACGTTGCGGTTGGGCGAAGAAGTCAAAAGCATCGAAACGTTTATCGACGACGGCATGAACCGGGTCCGCATCCACCTCGTGAGCGGAAAGCAGATCGTCGCCGACAAAGCGCTCTATTCGATTGGCCGGACCGGCAACACCGGTTCACTCGGGCTCGAAAAGGCGGGCCTATGCGCCGACGGCCGCGGCCGGCTCAAAGTGAACAACTTCTACCAAACCTGCGTCCCGGACATCTACGCCGTGGGCGACGTCATCGGATTCCCCAGTCTCGCCTCCACGTCGATGGAGCAGGGCCGTCTTGCCGTGTGCCACGCTTTCCAGGTGGAGACACGCAGCGTGCCCGAGCTGTTTCCCTACGGGATCTACACCATTCCCGAGATCTCGATGGTCGGCAAGAACGAGGAGGATCTGACCGCCGCCGGCGTCCCCTACGAAATCGGCAAAGCACGGTACAAGGAGACCGCGCGCGGCCAGATCATCGGCGACAATACGGGTCTGTTGAAATTGATCTTTCACATGGAAACCCGTGAGCTGCTCGGCGTCCACGTCATCGGCGAGGGCGCCAGCGAACTCGTCCACATCGGACAGGCCGTGATCGCCTTTGGCGGGAAGATCGACTACTTCATCCACACCGTGTTCAACTACCCAACCCTCGCCGAGCTGTACAAGACAGCAGCCTTCGACGGCATCAACCGGCTGGGGGTGGTGGTCCGATGAGATCCGCGCTGCTGATCCTGTGCGCTGGAGTCCTGCTCGCCCAGGACTCCGGCGGGTTCAAGAAGCTGTGGAATGGGAAGAACCTGGACGATTTCATTGTCGACACCCCGGGTCTGTGGAGCGTTAACAACGGCGAGATCGTGGGAGTCTCGCCCGGACTCAAGTACAACGATTTCCTGCGCACCAAAAAGCACTACCGGAACTTCATTCTCAAGGTGAAGTTCCGGATGACGGATCCAACCGGCAAGGCCAATTCCGGCATTCAATTCCGCTCAAAGCCGATGCCCGGCTCGCACGAAGTGATCGGCTACCAGGCCGACATCGGCCAGCAATACTGGGGGTGCCTGTACGACGAGTCGAGGCGTAGGAAGGTGCTCGTCCAGGCATCGGCGGATAGCCTTGCCGGACTGCGGAAAGACGGCTGGAACGAGTATGTGATCACCGCCCGGGGGGATCACATTACGCTCGAGCTGAACGGACGGAAGACGGTGGACTACACCGAAACCGACCCAACCGTCGAAGATACGGGATTCATCGCGCTACAGTTGCACGGCGGTCCGCCGCTCGAAATGCAATTCCGCGATCTTCTCATCAAGGAGTTGAGGTGAGACTCACTTGGGCCACTTGGTTCGCCGCCGGACTGCTGGGAGCCGGCGAGGCTAAGCACCTGTTCAATGCCCGCGGTGCGATGACCGGAGCCAATCCCGGTCCAGTCAACGCGATCGCGCTGGACTTCACCCGGCAGGCTGCGTCCAGCGAGTTCCAGCTTGGCCCGCAGGACTTCGCTGGGGTGTTTCTTGACGAGCAGTTCAAGACTGAACACAACGGCGTCACCCACTTCCGGTACCGGCAGCGGTTCGAAGGCATCGACGTCTATAACGCCGCCTGGACCGTCAACATCGACCGTGACGGCCGCGTGCTCAATGCCGGTGGACTCTTGTTTCCGCGCCCGGAGACGGGGTTCGCCAGTCCGCTCGGGGCGTCGAAGTCCGCCGCCAAGACCGCCCGCCTGACCGTGGATCCCGGCGGCCGCGCGAGTTCCTCCGAAGAGGGCCGCCCCGTTTGGTTTGGCCTGCGCGGACGGCTGCGGGCCGCCTGGCTATTCTATGTCACCGAGGAAAACGGACTCGACCTGCACGCCTCGCTCATTGACGCGGCCAACGGGAAGGCGCTGTTCAACGAGAGCCTGACACTGCGGCAGGCGCGGGGCCTGGTCTTCGAACGCGAGTCGCCGCAGCCGAATCCGAAACCCGGAGTGGTGACCATTGCTCCACCCCCGTTTGTGGACCGGACGGTGCAGCCGTTCACCGGCGATCCGGGGTCCTCGCCACGCGGCTGGATCAGCGGCGTCACAACCTCCGGCAATAACGCCCATGTCAGCGCAAACCCCCTGGGAACGCTGTTCGACCGCACGCTGACGGTAGCCACTGCTCAAGACCTGAACTTCAGCTTCCCCTTGGAACACGGTCCAGGATCGGCCAGTCTGCTGGGCTATCAGGACGCCTCTATGGCGAACCTGTTCTACTGGGTGAACCGTTCCCACGACCTGTTCTATCAGCTCGGCTTCAACGAGGCGGCGGCCAACTTCCAGCAGGACAATTTCGGGCGCGGCGGAATCGGCGGCGACGCGATCCTGGCCTACAGTTTCTTTGGCGCGGGCGGGCTGGGCGGAGCGCCCCTGAGCAATGCGGCCTACATTCAGAGAGGGACCGCGGACGGGTCCCCGGCCATGCTCGCGTTCTTTCTCAGCTATGGCGCGGACCGCGGATTCACGGACAATTCGTTCGACGCCATCACGGTGATCCATGAATACACGCATGGCGTGAGCCACCGCCTGGTGAAACAGTTGACAGGATTCCACGGCCGCGCGATGGGCGAGGCCTTGAGCGACTTCTACTCACTCGAGTTCACTCTTCCCGACAGCGCCCCGCCGGATGGGGTCTACCCGTACAGCGAGTATCCCGAACAAGCCTGGGGCCTCGGGATCCGCTCGCGTCCCTACACAACCAACATGGACGTGAATCCGCTGACGTTCCGCGAGTTCGGCAAAGTGTTCCAATTCCCCGAGGTTCACGCCGACGGCGAGATCTTTGTCGAAGCGCTTTGGGAGGTGCGGGCCAACCTGATCCGGCAGCATGGTGAGCGGGAAGGGCGGCGGCGCGTCCGCCAGGTGGTACTCGACGGGATGAAGCTGTCCCCACCAAACCCGACATTCATCGACATGCGCGATGCGATCCTGCTGGCCGACCGCGCGTCGTTCACCGGCGCCAGCCAGCAGCAGATTTGGCAGGGATTCGCCAAGCGCGGACTCGGGGTTCTCGCCTACGCGTCGAGCCCCAGCACCGCCTACGTGGTGCCATCCTTCGAGCTGCCGTCCAATACCGGACAGCTCCGGTTCCACGATGCGCTCTTCTCCCAGGGCGAAGCCGTCCGCGTGATCCTGCACGACGGCAACCTGGCCGGCCAAACGGCAGCTATCTCACTCACCTCGAGTTCAGGTGACATCGAAGAGATGCGGCTCCAGCGATTCGGGCTGATCTACATCGGCGCGATTGGAACGTCCGCGAGCCCGGTGAGCCCCGGAAGTGGTGTCCTCAACCTCGGCACTGGCGACGCCATCACTGCCTATTACACCGACGTCGACACGGCCCCCGGCTCCACCCAGGTTGAGGTGACAGCCAACACGATTCCGCCGATCTCGCTTCTTCTGGGCAATCCCTCATTCCAATTTACCGGTGAGCAGAATCTCAATTTCCGCGCGCCGTTCCTGGCACGCCGGCTGTACACGCTGCCCTTCGCGTCTCCGTTCTACGGGGAAAAGCACGGCCAGGTCTGGATCTACGCCAACGGCCTGCTCGCCTTCAACCAACCCGTGCTCACCCCATGCACCGATATCACCTCACTCGGCGCTTACAAGGGAATCGCGCCACTGTGGCACGAGATGAACACGTTCGGAACCGCTCAGCCGAACGAGGGAGTCTTTGTCAGCCGCCCGTCGCCCGACGCGATCACGTTCCGGTGGGCTGGCGGGACCGATGTGTTCGCGGGATTCAATCCCGAGCCGGTCAACTTCGCCGTCACCCTGTGGGAAGACGGCCGGATCCGTTATCAATACGGCGCGGGCAACAGGAACCTCGGCATCGGGCAACTGAACTCCTCGTGCGGCTCGGTGTCGACACCGACGGTGGGCATCTCCAGCGGCCACGACATCTACTCGCTGTACTTCTCCACCCACTCAGGACTCTCGAACCTCGAGAACGCCCGCACCATCAACATCGACCCTCCTTACGGCGGCGGGACCATCCCGTCCGGCGTGATCGACGCTCCTGCCGCCGGCGCGGAATCGCAGGACGTGCTAACCGTCAGCGGCGCCGTGTTTGACGCGTTTTCGCAGATCACGCGGGTCGAGGTGTTCATCGACGGCGTACACCGGGCTCGCGCCACTCTGGCTGCCGGCGGACCGCATCCCGAGTGTGTCCAGCGCAGGCTCCCCGTCTGCAACCAATTCCGGGCCATCCTCAACACCGCTCGATCCGGTCTGCCGGAAGGTGAGCACGAACTGCGGATCCGCGTGACCAACACACGCGGTGGCTTCAGCGATTTCCCTGCTGAACCGTTGAGGTTCCACACCAGTCCGGGGACAAGCCGGACCGCCGCCGGGGGCATTGACGCTCCGATCCGCGGCGCCACCGTATCTGGGACTTTCCTGGTGCGCGGGTGGACCTTTGTGCCGAACCTCCAGGTCTCCTGGGTGGACGTGATCATTGATGGAGCCGCTTACACACGTGCTCCGTACGGGTTCCCCCGAACCGACGTCTGCAACGAGATCGACCCTCGCCCAACGGCCTGTCCCGGAATCGGATTCGAAGCACGGGTGGACTCGCTCACCGGACCGGTCCCATTGGTCAATGGGGAGCACAAGCTGCAGTTCCGCGTGCTCGACTCGGGCGGACGGTTCGTGACCCTGCCCGCCGAGCCGGTAACATTCACGGTCAACAACGTTGAAAACCAGGATCCCATCGGAGTTCTGGTGTCGCACAAGAACAACGACAAGCTGAGCGGCAAGGTGACGCTCTCGGGCCACGCCTGGGATCCGGACGGAACGGTCCGGCAGATCGTCCTGGTTGTGAATGAGAGCGTTCGTGGCAACGCCCGGTATGGACTCCCCAGGCCGGAAGAGTGCGCCGAGCTGCCGGATATCGCGGCCTGCCCGGCCATCGGGTTCGAAATCGAGCTCGATACCACCGTGCTGCCGAACGGATTGACGTCGCTGTACCTGCTCGCGGTCGACGACAAGGGAGCCGTCACGCAGTTCCCGCGCCCGGCAAACGCCGGAATCAACCTGTACGTGGAGAATTAGAGGATGACCTCTACCCGCCGGGCCTTCCTTCATACCGCCGCCGCCACTGCCGCGGCTCCCCAGACCACCTCACCCAACAACAAGATCCAGTTAGGCGTGATCGGATGTGGCGCGCGCTCGCAGGAAGTGATGCGCGACCTCATGGCCACCGGGTCCGCCCAGATCGTCGCCTGCTCCGATGCCTACCAGGGCCGGATGGAGCGCACCCAGGAACGCGTCGGCCAACATGTGCGCCGTGCCGCCGACTACAAGGAAATCCTCGCCGCGCGGGACATCGACGCGGTCTGCGTGGTCACACCGGACCACTGGCACCGGCAGATGATCCTCGACGCGCTGGCGGCCGGCAAGGACGTCTACTGCGAAAAACCGATGACCTACCGCTCCGGCGAAGGAGGCGAGATCATTCGCGCGGCTGCCTCTTCGGGCCGGATGCTGCAGATTGGCAGCCAGGTGGTCAGTTCGGCGGCGCAAATCGAGGCCCGCGGCATGGTCCAGGCCGGCAAGATCGGCAAGGTCACGATGGTCCGCGCCTCCTACAACCGGAACTCGGCCTCGGGCGCCTGGATCTACCCGATTCCTCCCGACGCCTCGCCCAAGACGGTCAACTGGGACATGTTTCTTGGTCCGGCGCCGAAGCGCCCGTTCAGTCTGGAACGATTCTTCCGGTGGCGTTGCTATTCCGACTACTCCGGGGGGATCGCGACGGACCTTTTCGTCCACCTGTGCACGGGGATCCATTACGTGCTCGGCGCCAAGGCCCCGGCGCGCGTGGTGGCGCTCGGACAACTGGTCCGGTGGAAGGAAAGCCGCGATGTCCCCGACACACTCAACGCCCTGCTTGAGTATCCCGAGGGCTTCGCTGTGAACCTGAGCTGTTCATTCAACAACCAGACCACCGCCGAGTCCACTTTCCAATTCATGGGAACAGAGGGCACCCTCGAGCTCGCGGGCGGACTGAACCTGTATCCCGAGCGCTCCTGGGAGGACAACCGCTGGATCGTTGAAAGCTGGCCCACGCGTCTGGAAAAGGAGTACTGGAAGGATCCGAAGAACCTCCAGCACCCGCCCAAGCGCGTGGCCGTCAAGCCGATCCCTACAAAGGGCGAGAACTCAGGTGTCGCGCACGTTCGCGCCTGGCTTGAGTCCATCCGGACCCGCAAGCCCCACTGGGAGGACGCCGCCGTTGGCCATCGTGCCGCGGCCTGCGCCCATATGATCAACCTCGCGGCCAAGGAACACCGCGCGGTCGAGTGGGACTTCGCCAAAGACGACATCAAAGCTTGAGGCTTGTCTGACCGGTTGCACCGCCATCGCGCGCCGTGTAATTATTCAAAGTACTGAATAAAAATTCAGCCGCCTTGGCCGCACCCCGCAAATTCCCGATCCCCGCAGCCCCGCCCGTGCCCGTTCTGGCCGCCGCCGGAGACTTGCGGCGTGACCAGGACCTGACCGCGCGCGAACTGCGGCTGCTCCTCGATCTGACACACGATCTGGCCGGGCATCCGGAGCGGTACCGCGATTCCCTCCGGGGCAGCTACCTCGCGCTGCTGTTCGAGAAGCCCTCGCTCCGCACCCGGTTGACTTTTGAACTCGCCATCGCGCAACTTGGCGGCGGATCCGTCTACACCACCGGACCCATTGGAGAGCGCGAACCGGTCAAGGACGTGGCCCGGAACCTGGAGCGCTGGGTCCAGGGTATCGTCGCCCGGACGTTCACCCAACAGACAGTCGACGACCTTGCACACTGGTCGAGCGTCCCGGTCATCAACGCATTGAGCGACCTCTACCATCCTTGCCAGGCGTTCGCCGACATCGCAGTCCTGGAGCGCCACTTCCACCGGCTGGAGGGATTGAAGCTTGCCTTCATCGGCGACGGCAACAACGTGGCGCACTCGCTCATGATCAGCGCGGCGCGGCTGGGTGTCCACTTCGCAATCGCGAATCCGCCGGGGTACGATCCGCGGCCCGAGATCGTCGCAGAGGCACGCAAGCTCGCGGCGCACGGGGCCAAGATCGCGCTGACCCACGATGCCGAAGAGGCGGTCCGCAGTGCCGACGCCGTCTACACGGACGTCTGGGCAAGCATGGGCCAGGAGCACGAAGCGTTCCAGCGCAATGTCCACTTCGAGTCCTACCGGGTGGACGAGGCGCTCATGAAAAAGGCGGCGCGCAACGCCGTGTTCATGCACTGCCTGCCCGCCAAGCGCGGGCAGGAGACCACCGACGCGGTGATGGAGTCCCGCCATTCGGTGGTGTTCGACCAGGCCGAGTACCGCCTCCATGCGCAGAAAGCGCTGCTGTTGATGCTTCTGCCCGCGAGCGGGGCGAATTCCTAAGGAGTTGAGACAACGTGAAGCTTTGGGGTGGACGGTTTGAAACCGGTCCTTCTGAGGTGTTCGAGCGGTTCTCCGGATCGCTGCACTTCGACAAGCGGCTAATCGAGGCCGATATCCGCGGATCGCAGGCATTCGCGCGCGCACTCGAGCGTGTTGGGATTCTGACCGCGGACGACCGGGCGGCACTCGAGTCCGCGTTCGAGGAGATCCTGCGGGAATCCGCCGCGCCGGACTTCTTCACCGGCGCCACGGACGAGGACGTGCATACGCTCGTGATCCGCAAGCTTGGCGAGAAGGCGCCCGCCCAGGCCGCCAAGATCCATACGGGCCGCAGCCGGAACGAGCAGGTGTCGCTCGACACACGCTTGTGGCTGCGCGGAGAGACTGAGCGGATCCAGGCGCTGCTCGTGTTGCTGCTGGGCGAGTTGCTCGCACTGGCGCAAAAGTACCCGGCGGCAATCATCCCCGGATTCACGCATCTTCGCCGCGCGCAGGCGGTCCTGTGGCCGCACTACCTGCTGGCCTATTTCGAGATGTTCTCGCGCGACTGGGAGCGGTTCGAACAGGCCCGTGTACGGATCAACGTCCTGCCGCTTGGCTCGGGTGCGCTCGCCGGATCTGGATTTCCGTTTGACCGCGAGGCGATTGCCGCGGACCTGGGGTTTGCCGCCATCACCCGCAACAGCATGGACGTCAGCGCCGACCGCGACTTCGTGCTCGACTTCCTCTACGCCGCCAGCGTCACCATGATCCACCTGAGCCGCCTGGCCGAGGACTGGATCCTCTACTCGAGCGACGAGTTCGGGTGGATCGAGCTCGCCGACGGCGTCACCAGCGGATCATCTCTGATGCCGCAGAAGAAGAACCCCGACTCGCTCGAGCTGATTCGCGGCAAGTGCGGCCGCGTCACCGGCAGCCTGAATTCGCTCCTCATGACGATGAAAGGACTTCCGCTCACCTACAACCGCGACATGCAGGAAGACAAGGAGCCGCTGTTCGACGCGGTGGACCAGACCGCGATGTCCATCGAGATGGCGGCCGTGGTGGCAGGCTCAGTGACCCTGCGGCCTGAGGTGCCCGCATCGGCCGCCGATGAGAGCTGGGTGGTGGCGACCGATCTCGCCGAAGCGCTCGCCCGTGCCGGCGTCCCGTTCCATTCCGGACACAAGCTGGTAGGCAGGTTCGTGCTCGAAAGCGTGCGTGCGGGCAAAAAGCCGTCCGATTGGACCGCGGAGCAGCTCACCGCCTTCGCGCCCGAGTTCACCGCGGACATGGCGGCGCTGCTGAATCCGGCGGAAGGGATGAAGTCGCGGGAGGTGGCGGGCGGCACCGGTCCGGGCGCGGTGGCGGCGGCGCTCGTGGCGGCGCAACAGCGGCTGGTGGAATTACGGCGATGAACAAATCCCTGCGCCAGGCCGAGATCCTGAACATCATCCGCCGCGGGGCTGTCTTCACTCAGGAAGAGCTCGCCGAGGAGTTGCGGAAGCAGGGGATCGAGGCAACGCAGGTGACGCTGTCGCGCGACCTGAAGGAGCTGGGAGTCGCCAAGACGAACGAAGGATACCGGTTGATGGCGGCGCACGCGCCGCGCGATCCGGGTCTCGACATCCTGGTGCAGGAGTTTGTCGTTGACGTCAAGCAGGCGCAGAATCTGGTGGTGATCCGCGCGTTGCCAGGCAGCGCCAACTCGGTGGCCGCGGGACTCGACCGGGAGGCTTGGCCGGAAGTGGTCGGCACGATCGCGGGCGACGACACGGTGCTGGTGATCAGCCCGGACAATGAGACCGCGGAGCGGCTGATTGTCCGGCTGAGGGTGTATCAGTAATCAATAGATCCGGCCCTAATCCAGCCGCTTCCGGAACCTCCGCGCGCTAAACCACAGGATCGACACCCCGAACACGGCCAGCGCCGCCAACTGCGGCCACAGCGTCTCCACTCCGCTGCCCTTGATCATCACTCCGCGGCAGATCTCCAGAAAATACCGCAGGGGATTCAACAACGTGAAATACTGCACCACCTCTGGCATGCTGCGGACCGGAAACGCGAATCCGCTCAACATCGACATCGGAAAGAAGAAAAAGAACGTCGCCATGATCGCCTGCTGCTGCGTCGCCGACACGGTCGAGATGAACAACCCCAGTCCCAGCGTCGACAGCAAAAACAGAACCGCGCCCGCCCCGAGCACCCACGCATCGCCCACGAACGGAACCCGGAACACCAGCCGCGCGAGCACCACAATCAGCACCAGGTCGAGCATGCTCACCAGCGCGAACGGCAGCGTCTTGCCGATCATCAACTCCACCGGACGGATGGGCGTCACCATCAACTGCTCCATCGTCCCAATCTCCTTCTCCCGCACAATCGCCATCGACGTCAACATCAACGTCACGATCGCCAGGATGTTCACCAGCACCCCAGGGATGAAGTAGTTCCGGCTTCTCAACTCCGGATTGAACCACACCCGCTGCTCCAGCCCGATTCCCGGACTCCGCAGCTCCACCAGCGCGCCGCCACGCGCCATCTTCTTCTGGTTCAGCACAGCCTCGAAGCGCGACCCGGAATATCCGCGCACGATCTCCGCCGCGTAGCCCGACAGAATGCTCGCCGTATTCGAATTTGATCCATCAATCAACACCTGGATCCGCGCCTGCCGCCCGCGCGCCAGATCCGCCGCGAACCCCGGCAGCACGGCCACCACCGAGTGCACTTCGTCGCGATCCATCAACCGTTGCGCCGCCTCAAGACTCTCCGGCGCCGCCGTCACCGTGAACCGCCCCGACGCCTCAAACGCCGCCCGCAGCTCGCGGCTCGCCGGAGTCCGGTCGCCGTCCACCCACGCCATCCGCGACTGTTCGATATCGAGGTTCACCACGAACCCGAACACCAGGAACTGTACGATTGGGGGCACGATCATCAGCACGCGCAAGCGGGGGTCCCGGAACGCTTGCCGGAACTCCTTGCGCACCATCCCGGCGATCCGTCCCCGGCTCACGCGATCTTCTCCCGCAGCTTCCGCGTCACCAACGCGAACACCACCAGCGCGTACACCGCCAGCAGGCCCAATTCAACGGCCAGGACTTCGAGTCCCACGCCCTTGAGGAACACGCCCTTGAGCAGCGAGACGAAGTAACGTGCCGGAACGGCCGCGCTCACGGCGCGCGGCAATAGTGGCATGCTGTCCACCGCGTACACGAATCCCGACAGCAGGAACGCCGGCAGGAACGAGCTGAGCAGCCCGAGCTGATAAGCCTGCAACTGGTTTCGCGTAATCGCGCTCAGCAGCAGACCCCAGCACAGCGCGCCGAACAGGAACACTCCGCCGCTCAGGAACAACAGCCACGTGCTGCCCCGCATCGGGACCCCGAAGATCACCACGCCCGCCAGGACCGCCGTGACCATGTCCACCGCGCCCAGCAGGAAATACGCGGACAGCTTCCCCAACACCAGCTCGGCCGGGCGCACCGGAGTCGACAGCAGCTCCTCCATTGTCCCGTTCTCCCACTCCCGCGCGATCGCCAGCGACGTCAGCAGCGCGGCGATGATCATCAGGATCACCGCGATCAGCCCCGGCACGATGTAGTTCTTCGACTTCAGCTCGCTGTTGTAAGCCACCCGGATCTGCGCGTCGACCGGCGGCGGGACCTCGCCCGCGCCGCTGCGCAGCCGCCATTCCGTCTGCACCCGGCCGCTATGGGCGAGGATCAATCCGCGCGCGTAGGACAGCGCGATCGAGGCCGTGTTCGAATCCGTCCCATCCAGGATCAACTGCACCGGCGCCCGCTCTCCCGCCACCAGCTTGGCGCCGAATCCGCGCGGAATCACCAATGCCGCCAGCGCCGCGCCGCGTTCGAGATCCGATTCGGCCTGCGCGTAGCCATCGACGTGGCGCACGATCGTGAAGTACCGCGACCCGCGGAAGCCGTCCCACAGCGCGCGGCTCTCCGCCGTCCCGTCCTGGTCATAAATCACCGCCGGAATCTGGTCCACGTCGAGCGACAGGGCGTAGCCGAACATCACCAGCATCACCATCGGCAGCGCTAGCGCCATGATCAGGCTGCGTGGATCGCGCGCGATATGGAGCAGCTCCTTACGCGCGATGGCCCGTGTCCGCCGCATTCTCCCTCTCGATCAGCCGGACGAACACGTCTTCCATGGTCGCCGCGTCATCTTTCAGTTCGGCCTTCAGTTCCGCCGGAGCGCCCAGCGCGATCACCCGTCCGCGATACATTAGCGCCGCGCGATGGCAATACTCGGCCTCGTCCATGTGGTGCGTCGTCACGAACACCGTCTGGCCCGCGTCCGACAAGTCATGGATCAGGTCCCAGAAGGCGCGCCGCGCCACCGGATCCACGCCTGACGTCGGTTCATCCAGGAAGATCACCGGCGGCTCGTGCAGAATCGCGCATCCGAGCGCCAGGCGCTGCTTCCATCCCCCCGCGAGCAGACCCGTCATCACGCCCCTGTGCCCTTCGAGGCCCGCCATCCGCAGTGCGTATGCTTTGCGATCCTCACGCCGCTCCGGCGCAACACCATACACGCCACTGAAGAACTCGATGTTCTCCTCCACCGTCAAATCGTTGTACAGGGAAAATCTCTGCGACATGTATCCGATGTGCGCCTTCACCAGCTCCGGCTGCGACCCCGCGTCAAACCCCTGGACCACAGCCCGGCCCGACGTAGGCGCGAGCAGCCCGCACAGGATCCGGATCGTGGTCGACTTCCCCGCGCCGTTCGGACCCAGGAACCCGAAGATCTCCCCGCGCGCCACCTCGAGCGACACATGATCCACGGCCACGAATGAGCCGAACCGCTTCACCAGGTTCTCGATCACTACCGCCGGCTCAGCCCGCATGGACAGCCGCCTCACCACGGATCGTCGCAATGAACACGTCTTCAAGCGAAGGCAGAATCCGCCGCGCCTGCGCATCGGAGATTCCCCGCCCGGCCAGATACGCCCGCACCGCCTCTTCATCCGGACCACCAGGCCGCACGAACACGTGCAGCGCGCTGCCGGTGAGATCCGCGCTCGCGATCCCATCCATCCCGCGCAGCAGCGCTCGCGCAGCCCGCGGATCGCCGCACCGGACCTCGATGCACGCCTCCGGCAACGCCTGCTTCAGTCCGGCTGGCGTGTCCACGCGGATGAGCCGTCCGCCATGCATCAGTCCCACGCGCCCGCACCGCTCCGCCTCATCCAGGTAGGCGGTCGTCAGGAACACCGTCAATCCACCGTCGACCAGCCTCCGCAGGATCACCCAGAAGTCCCGCCGCGACACCGGATCCACTCCGTTGGTCGGCTCATCCAGGAACAGGATCTCCGGCTTGTGCAGCAACGTGCACATCAGCGCAAGCTTTTGCTTCATCCCGCCGGAGAGCTGCGCAGCGTACCGGTCGCGGAACGGCGCCATGCGCGTCATCTCAAGCAACTGCTCCGTTAACGCCGCTTCGCCCTCCACGCCGAACAGATCCGCGTAGAACCGCATGTTCTCAGCGACCGTCAAGTCGCCATACAGCCCGAACCGCTGCGCCATATAGCCGATCCGGTCTTTCACCTGGTCCACTTCGCGCGTGACGTCGAAACCCGCCACCCGCGCCTCGCCTGAGGTCGGCGCCACCAGCGTGCAGAGCATGCGCATCACCGTGGTCTTGCCCGCGCCATCCGGACCCACCAGTCCGAACACTTCGCCCCGCTCCACCCGCAGCGTCAATCCATCCACCGCCGTCACCGCGCCGAACTTCTTCGTCAGTCCGCGGACTTCAATCACGGCACGATCTCGACGTCCACCGGCATGTTCGCCTTCAGCTCCTGGTCCGGATTCTTCGCCTCAATCTTGATCCGGTAGACAAGCTTCACCCGCTCGTCCTGCGTCTGGATCTGCTTCGGCGTGAACTCGGCTTCCTGCGAGATGAATGTCACCACGCCCGGATACACCTTGCCGGGAAACGAATCCGTGGTGAGCCGCGCCTTCGATCCCAGCTTCACCCGGCCCAGGTCCCGCTCGCCGATATACGCGCGGACCCAAGGATCCTCCACCGCGCCCACCGTCGCCACCACCGCACCGGCGGCCAGCACCTCTCCGGCCTCGGCGGACTTCACCAGCACCACGCCATCGATCGGCGCCGTCAAAACCGTGTCCTCAATCTGCGTCTCGATGATCGCGATCCCCGCCCGGGCGCGCTTGATGTCGGCTTCGCGCACCGCGATCTCCTGTTCGCGACGCTTCAGGTCGATCCGTTCGGCTTCGGTGAGCTTCACCGCCGCGCGTGAGCGATCCACCGCCGCCCGGGCCTGGTCCAACTGCTCCTTGCGGGTCCCCTCGGTCACCAACTGGAGCCTCTCCCGCGCCGCTTTCAACCCCGCGCCGGTGCTGTCGAGCCGCGTCCGTGCCTGGTCGTGCTGCGCCCGCGAGATGTCGTGGTTGCCGAACAGCGTTTGGGCACGCTCCCAGTCCCGCCGTGCCTGCTCGTGAATCGCGGTGGCATCCTCCACCTGCGCGCGCGCCGCCTGGATCTCCTGGGGCCGCGCGCCCGCGGCCAGCTCCTTCAGCCGGGCATCCGCTTGGTCGAGATCAGCCTTGCGCAGCGCCAGTCCACTGTCGATACTCGCGCGCTGGAATTCGATCGCCGTGCGCATCTGCGCCAACTGCGCCAGCGCCGCCTGCAGACCCGCCTCTTCGCGATCCTTCTGCCGCAGCACCGCACCCGCGTCGAGCCGCGCCACCACGGCGCCCTTGGCGACCCGCGATCCGTCCTTGATGTCGAGCGACACCAGCCGGCCTGGCACCTTGAACGAGAGGTCCACTTGCGTCAACTCGATGTTGCCCGACAGCCGGATCACGCCCGGCTCTCCCTGTCCGGCGCGCCCATACCGCCACAACGCCACTCCCGCGGCCACGGCCACAAGTACGGCGACAACGGCGAACGGGCGCTTGCTCACTCGCCTTCTATTTCATCACGCCTACCAGGCCAGCTTCAGCGAGAACTGCCACGACCGCGGCGGCTCTTGCGCCGTCACGCGTCCGAACGCCGTGTTGTAGGGATCCGTCGTGGGCCCGCGCAGCACGACTTCGTTCCGTGCATTGAACACCTCGGCGCGGAACTGCATGTTGATCCGTTCGGTGATCTGGAAATACTTGATCGCCGACAGATCCAGCCGCCTCTGCGAATCCAGCCGGATGTTGCTGTACCGCAGCGGAGCCGTCCGTAGATTCTGCTCCAGCCGCCGGGACTGCTGCGTGTCAAACACTGAGGTGTTGAACCACCGGTCCGTGTTGCGCTGGCTCGACGGCAGCGCAATCTCGCTCGACGGACCCACGAACAGCGCCTGCCCGAACCCGATCGGCGCGCCGCTCTGGAACTGCCACACGCCGTTCAACTGCCATCCGCCCGCGAAGAAGTGCAGCGCGCGATGCCACGAACCACCCCACTTGCGTCCCTTGCCGAACGGAAGCTCCCACATGCCGCTGCCCGTCACGCGGTGCAGCCGGTCGATTCCGCTCAGCGACTCGTACGGATTCGGATCCGCCGCGTTCTGGAACTCGGCCGCCTCCATCGCCTTCGACCACGTCCACGAGGCTTGCAGCGTGTAGCCTTGCGAGAACCGCTTCTCAAGACGGGACTGCAGCGAATGGTACCACGAGTATCCAATCGGATCCTCGAACGACACGCCGCCAAACTGCGGATAGGCTTGCAGCAGCCCCGCCCGCGACGTCGTCTGTCCATAGATCGGATTGGTCCCGAAGAACGGACTCGGCACCGCGGCCGTCAGGAAATTGATCGTCGCCTGATCACGCGTGGGTGATGTGCTCAGGTATTGCCGCGGCGTGAAGTTGAGCGGGCGCGACACTGGAATCCGCGTCGCCCGGTTTCCGACATACGATGACTCGGTGAGCATCCCGCCCGGCAACAGGTGCTGGAAGCCGAACGACCAGCGCTGCGAGTATGGCTGGCTCCGTTGCGGCGCGAAGAACGCCACGCCTTGTCCGAGATTGGTGGACAAGCCGCCCCCGGCGCCCAGCGGGGCCAACAGTCCGTTCGGAAACGGATTGTCCAGCCGCGCGATGAACGTCAGTCCGTTGTCGAGCGACGGCTGGATCGGCGTCGACTGGCTGAAGCCCGCCAGGTTCGAGTTCGTCTTGTTGACGCCGATCGATCCGAAAAAGATCCCGTAGCCCGCGCGCAGCACGGTGTTCTGCTTCACCTGGTAGGCCAGCCCGACGCGCGGCATCCAGGTGAGGAACTGCCCCTTCCAGTATTGACGCTCATTGCCGCCAACGCCCGCGAACGTGAGCCCGCCCTGCACCCGGAACTGGCTTACCGGCAGCTCCGGGATGGGCGCACGCGCATAGTTGGCCTGCGCCGCTGCCTGAATCGGACTGGCGGCGCCAAAGTCGAACCGCGTCGCCGAACGGTTGAACCGCTCCGTGACCGGCGACTCGTGCTCGACGCGCAGGCCCAGGTTGACCGTCAGCTTGCGCGATGCCTTCCAGTCGTCCTGGACGTAGAGCGCGGTGTAGAGGTCCTGCTCGGCGTAGCTGCCGCTGCGGGTCATGTTGCCGCCGGGGATCCCCAGCAGCAGCGACGCCATCTCGGCGCCCACTTGCGGCGGGGGCGAGTTGTCGAGCGGCCCGCGTGTCCACAGGCTGTTGAAGCTCAGCACCGGCGAAGTATCCGCCGGAAAGCGGTTTCGGAACTCGCGGTAGGCGCGGAACTCCGGGCCGAACCGGATGTTGTGATCGCCCCGCAGCCACGTGAAGTTGCCGACCACCGAGTGCGTGAGCGACGCCGTCAGTCCATCGCCCGACTCCCACGGACTCAAAGCGGTGAGCGATCCGGTCGACGTGTTCGGAACCGTGGCCAGCCGCCGCTCCACCAGATTCGTCAGGCCCGGTGAGAAGCCCAGCGAGGCGAGGTCGAAACCCTGGCTCGCGCGCCGCTCGGCGAACTCCTGCTGCGTGAGCCCGTAGCGGAAGTTGAACAGGAAGCTGGGACTGAACACGTACACTTCATCAAGCGCGAGGCCGCGGTTGATGCGGTTGAGAATCACACCGTTCAATTCGTTGTTGAACGTGCGGTTCTTGTCCTCTTCCCACCAGTCGCGGTGGAAGCGCACGAACATGCGGTTCTTGTCGCTGAAGGCGTGGTCGACGCGCCCGATCGTGGTCCAGTAGTCCTCGAGCGCCTTGCCCGAAAGGAAGTAGTTGACGCGGCCGTCATTGGTGCCCGGAGCGTTTGGCTGGGGATACAGGTTCAGGATGCCGCGCCCCACGGTGTTGATCCGGTTCGCCGGGATCCGGTTGCCGGGGAAGGGCTGGCGGCTGAAGCGTCCGTTCGGCGCGGCCTGGATGGTCGCCGGATCGTAGAGCTGATAGCTCGAGTTGATGGCGAGCAGATCGGAGAAATCGCCGCTGCGCCACGGCGCGCGCGGAACCGTGGCGGTGGAGGCGCCGACGTTCGGGTCGCCGAACTTGTTTGCCTCCCAGGTGAAATGCCAGAAGGTCTTGTTCTTGCCGTTATAGACCTTGGGAATGTAGACCGGAGCCCCGCCCGACAGCCCGTAGCGGTTGTCCTGATAGATGGGCAGTTTCTGGCCGGACCGGTTCTGGAACACGGTGGGAGCGTCGAGCTTGGAGTGCCGCAGCCACCACCAGGCAGCCCCGTGGAACTCGTTCGTGCCGCCCTTGGTGCTCACGTTGACGAGCGCGCCTTGGGTATGTCCCACCGAGGCGTCGAACGGCGAGGTCTGCACGCGGAATTCGGAGAGCGACGCGGCGGGCGGCGCGAAGGCCACGCGCGGCGCGGTCCCGTCGGAATAGGTGTTCGACACGCCGTCGATGGTGAATTCGTTGTTGTTGTTGCCCGAGCCGTCGGTGGAGAACTGCGAGGGCGCGGCATTGAACGGAGCCTTGCGAAGCCGCATGTCGGTCCCGTTCACGGTGCCCGGCGCGAGATGGACCAGATCGAGCGCGTTGCCCGCAAACAGCGGCAGCTCGTTGATGCGGCGTTGGTCGACTACTTGTCCGAGCGAGGCTTCCGTGGTCGACAGTAGCGGCGTCTCCGCCGTGACCTGGACGGATTCGCTCACGTTGCCCACGCTCAGCTCGATGTCCAGCCCGACGACATCGTTAATGCGCACCTGCACGCCTTCGCGGACAAACTTCTTGAATCCGGTGGTTTCGACGGTCACCACGTAGCGGCCCGGGACGAGGTAGGGGATCGAGTAGTTGCCAGCCTGGTTGGTCCGGCTGGATCCACCAACGCCGGTGGATTGATTGGCGGCGCGGACTTCGGCGTTGGGGACGACGGCACCTGTGGAGTCCAGGACGCGGCCGGTGATGCTGCCGCGGGCGTCTTGGGCGAGGAGGGGGACGGTGAGCAGGGGGATGAGGAGAAGCAAGCGAGACATAGTGACATTCTACCGTCCGTCCGGTTGGATCTCACGCTCGTTACCAGGTCGAGGAGCGCCCCTATGAGGTTGCACTGTTCCGGGCGGAGCCGATCGTGGAGACTTGATGTTTGCTCACAACTGCTCCTCCCGGCGATCTCACGGAACGAACACCCGCTTCGCTCTTCCCGCGGCGCCGTTGTTGATCGCGGCACTGCGATCGTACACGGAGACGCCTGAGTGCGGCAGGTGCGGAACATGCGTTCAGCCGGATGCCCCCGGTGCGCCTTGGACCAGTCTCCGGGCTGCTCGTGATCCGCTCGGATCAATTGGAGATCTCGGCTGCACCGAGCGCCTCTCGCGAATTGACCGCCGGGAGCAACCATGTCAACAATCTCGCGCGTTTGGACGCACGATTTCCTGCTGTGTTCAATTTGTGGACGCGGCGAATCGCGGGGCCATTAGCAATCCGCTGAAACCTTCTAGAATGAAGGCATCTTGAAGGCATCACTATTCTCAACACTTTGAACTTCGTTGCTAGCATCAATCCCAAGAGTCTTGGCCTTCTGGCACCAGATACGGCCGTGGATCTGTTTCGGGAGTTGTTATGGGCCGAGGCGAGCCGCGCCGGTATCGGCCCCGCACTGATCTCGGTTCCGAGCGCCATCACAGTCTCGGATGGTGGCGTCGATGCCGAGATAGCGAGCGTTTCCCCCGAGAAGGCGGGTGGCCTGCTCTCCTCTGGGGCAACCAGATACCAGATCAAGACGGGCGCGTTTTCGGCGGGAAATCAGTCCGAGATGAAGGATCTGTTCCTCAAGGAGAATCGCCGCGAATTCAAAGATAGAATACGCTCGTGCTTCGCAAATAACGGCACATTCGTCGTGGTGCTATTTGGTTCGGATACGCCCAACAGGACCGACGATGAGGCAGCCCGCGCTTGCCAGAAGTTCGTCGGAGAGATTCAGCCCGCATTCCGGGACTGCCCGATACGGGTCATCTCCCAGAATCAACTTGCCGGCTTTCTGAACCAGCACCCGCCCCTCGCCGGCAAGGCAGGACTGCGGACATTCCCGAAGTTGAGGCGGCATTCGCAATGGCCGCGGGAACTTGAATCGTTGCCTTCATTGCAGATCGGCAAGTCACAGGAGGGGTTCATTGACCAGGTGAGGTCCGAGCTTCGCAATCCGCTGGCGAGGCATCTGTGCGTTTGGGGCGAGCCTGGGGTCGGAAAGACGCGCCTGCTCTGGGAAGCAACGGCGGTTGGGGACCTCTCATCCGCGGTCGCATACTTCGCATCGCCTAAAGCCCTAGATCAGAGCGGGATCGTCGATGAACTGTTGAACGACGACTCGAAGTCAGCGATCGTCGTCGTTGACGACTGCGATTCCCGCGACCGAGAGACGATCTGGCGGCACCTGAAGGGGCTTGGAACCAGGGTGCGCCTCATAACCGTCCAGCATGATCCGTGCGAGAGCTCCGGTACGACAGTAGCCCTGCAAACGCCCGAACTGGCCCACGCGCAGATTTCGGAAATCATCCATCAGCATGGCGTCGAGAAGAACGTCGCGGATCGTTTCGCCGAATACTGCGGGGGCTCCCCCCGCGTAGCCGATGTGGTCGGCTGGAATCTCCAGAACAGCCCCGACG
This sequence comes from Acidobacteriota bacterium, assembly GCA_016871015.1. Lineage (GTDB taxonomy): Bacteria > Acidobacteriota > Terriglobia > Bryobacterales > Bryobacteraceae > SYLY01. The sequence goes on from VFZX01000015.1 coordinate 45,792, forward strand.
ACCTAACGCGGCCCTTGGATACCGGGAACGTTTGGAACCGCTTCATTGAGTGGCACGACTCGCCATCGAGTGATGCGGTCGTTCACCGGAAGCTTGTGCTGCAGTACCTCGCTCTCTTCAAGAAGTTCGGCTACGGGGAACCTTACCAGCACGAGGCGAAGGGCATTGCAGGGCACGTGGCGGCGGCGAACCCGGCGATCACCTGGGAGCGTTTCCAGGAGATCATCCTAGGGCTGCGGAGGCGCCGGATCCTTCAGGGCGAAACCACCCTCTACATCACGCCAAAGCTCCTTCACATAAAGCTCTGGTCAGACTGGTGGGAACTACACGGCCCGAGTCGCAACGTCGAGCATTTCCTCGGATCGATTCCCGACACGCTGCACGTGTGGTTCTACGACATGTTCGTGTACGCCCACGGCTCCCGGACCATCAGCAAGACCGTACGGGCCATCCTGGACACCCAAGGCTCATTTTTCCGAGAAGGGCTTATCAAGACGGGAGTCGGTGCCAATTTTTTTTTGAGCTTGACGGAAGCCGACACCGAGGCGGCGCTCGACTTCCTCGAGGTGACGATCGGAAAAGAGAGCAGTGATGAACTTCGGGCCTTCAGGGATGGACGGCAAAGGATTGTCTGGGCGCTCGAGAAGATCGCGGTAGAGCGGGCGCTCTTCCAGCGCGCCGCGCGAGTGCTCCTGCGACTGGCCGAAACCGAAAACGACCCCTCAATCGCGAACAACGCCACGGGAACCTTCGCGGCCCTGTTTTCGCTCGGGCCGGGCAAGACGGCACCCACGCAGGCACCGCCTGCCGAGCGCATGCCAGTGCTAGAGGAGGCTATTACCTCAACGGACCCCGAGACGCGCGCCGTCGCGTTGCGAGCCTGCGACGCCGCGTTGAAATCGCATTCATTCGACCGCATCTGTGGTGCGGAGCGGCGCGGACTCAAGGGCCTTGAACTCTGGTTCCCGAAGACCTACAGAGAGTGGTTTGACGCGTATCGTGCGGTATGGCGGCTTCTGAGCTCAGAATTGGAGCGTCTTCCGGAGGATCAGCGCGCGGAAGCCGTGCGTGTTCTTCTCACGCGAGCCTTCGACCTGGTGCAGACGGAGAATTTGGCCGACCTCGTCACGTCGACCGTACGGAAGGTCATTGAGATACCCGGCGTTCCGCGGAAGGCTGTGCTAGAAACGGCCCTAGATGTCTTGGATCGGCTGACGTCCCTACCCGAACCGATGAGGTCGCGGTGGGAGGACATCCGGTTGACAGCGGCTGGCGGCGATTCACTCCGAGGACGGCTGAGGTCGCAGCTTGTGCTCCCGGCATGGCGATTTGCGCGGGACTCCGGATTGACTACCGACGCGTGGCGCTCACTTGCCGAGGAGTCGATAGCGAGTCCGAATGAGTTCCTCGAAGAGCTTACCTGGCTGACAAGCAACGAACCCGAAAGCGCCGGGCCATTCGGCTACGAGGTGGGTCGGCTTGATCGCGGATTCAACTTTGAGACACCGATCATTGCAGCGGTCGCAGCAGCAGGAGGCGAGGCAGCCAACACGACGCTTTTAGGAGGTTATCTGCGGGCCGTGCACGAGTCAGATCCTTCGCACTGGCTCTCGACGGTTAAGGCGTTGAGCGAGCGTCCAGAGGCGGTGCGCTTTTTCCCCAGCGTAATCGTGCAATCCGGCCTCACTGACGAGTCCGCTGAGATTCTGGCCGGCCTCATCCAAAGAGATGTTATGCCTGGACACTATCTCCAGGGGTTCATCTTCAGAGGCGAAATCAGAAAACTGTCCCCCAACAAATTCGCTTCATGGATTTCGCTGGTGCTCTCCCAGAATAACCAACAGGCAGCCGTCGCAGCCCTCCAACTGCTACACCATTACGTGAGACCAGATCGGCTCGCCGAGGTGCCGCCAGATCTGATCGAGGCGGTGCTCCTAAGCGATGCACTCTTCGAGGAGGAACGCAAG
>VFZX01000016.1 GCA_016871015.1 Acidobacteriota bacterium
GGATTTCGCGACGACGCATCCCGCTCCCAATAGAATCAACGACCTGCCGCGACTCTCCGCTGCCAACTGTAGAAGACGGGTGTGAACCAGCCATGGACGAGAGGCTCCGTATCCTCATCACGCATCATGCACCCGACCAACTGGACCGCTCGGTACGCGGACTCTTCGACACGGAGATCGCTCCTCCAGGCCGTTTTCATCTGCACTTGTGCGGCGGGGCGCACGACCTCGGCGAGACGAGAATCCACCCCAAGCAACATGGCTTGGTCATTCACGGGCTCGAACGTGACGGATACCTCGCCGGTAAGGTTGACTTTGATCATCTGGAGAACTCGGTACTCATAGAACGCCGGCGAGACGCTGGTGGGCGCTGGACGAGCCGGGAGACTCCCCTGCCGTTGGATCTGCCGCAAAAGTCTGCTCCCGCGGTGCAGCGGAGCGAGGGCCCGCCAGTCACGGTGGAGCGGATTGTCCTCGAAAACTTCCGCCTGTTCCACCGGCTGGAGCTCGACCTCCGGCACACTTCCCGGTTGCCGGGCAATTGGACCTGCATCGCGGGCATCAACGGCGCAGGCAAGTCGAGCATCGTGCAAGCGATTGCGCTTGCCGTCCTCGGCGACGAATTGGGGCGGGAGCTCGGCGGCAAGTGGCTGGACCGCTGCCGCCGCATCGACAACGCCTCGAAGTACGACGCAAAGATCGAAGTGGTGTTTCGCGACCCAGGTGGACGCGAGCGCGTCACCCGGCTGGACATCATGAGTGACGGATCGCTGTGGTCGCCGCCGGAGTCAAAGTCCTTCGGCGGGGAGCTGCGGAATCGGGTTTGCCTGGCGTATGGGGCCACCCGCAACCTGTCCCCGAGCGCTGAGCTTCATACGAGCACGAAAAGCGACGATGTCCGCTCAATGATGACCGTCTTTGATCCGCTCGCGCGCCTGGCGAATGCCGAATCGGTGTTGCGCCTGACGTCGGCGCCGCTTTTCCAAAGCCTGATCCGGCAGGTCTTTGACAAAGAAGTGGAGGTAGCGGAGCGGACCAGCGGGATCCAATTCAGAGTCGGAGGCCGTGAGGTGGTTGAGGCCGTGGACCTCCCAGACGGCTTCCGGACCTCCGCCGCCTGGCTCGCGGACCTGTGCGCCGCCTGGATGAAGAAACGGCCGGAGTTGGCGTCGCGGCCAGACCCTGCGCTGATCGAAGCGATCGTAGTGATCGACGAGGTGGACCTGCATCTCCATCCGTCGCTCCAGCGCTCGCTGGTGCCGCGGCTCCGGGCGGCGCTGCCCAGGGTTCAGTGGATCGTAACGACCCACTCGCCGCTGGTGCTGGCCAATTTCGACAGCAGCGAAATCATCGCGCTCGACCGGTCAGCCGAGGGCGGGATCCGCAAGCTCGACCGCCAGATCATGGGGTTCACAACCGACCAGATCTATGAGTGGCTGATGGGAACAGAGCCGACGGGAGCCGCACTTGAAAACCAGGTGGACGCCCCCGAAAGCGACGACTCTGAGATCGCCGAGATGCTGCTCATGTCGCCGCGTTCGAACGCGGAAGATGCCAAGCAACGGTACCAGAAACTGCGCTCCCGGCTCAGCGGGACAAAACCGTGAGGCGCTTCACGCGCCCCGTGCTGGTTCTTCCGTCCTTAAAGGATCGCGAACCGGCACAGAAGCCGAAGACGTTTACCGGCCACTGGACCAACCCGGATGTGCGCGGCGCGCTGCTGGCCATGCAGGGATGGGTGTGCGCATACTGCGGCGTGGATCTGGAACAGCACGCGTTTGACGTCGAGCATTTCCGGCCCAAGGGGAACGTTACGGATGATCCGGGACATGAAGGTTACTGGTGGCTGGCCTACGAGTTCTCGAACTACCTCCTCTCCTGCACCGCCTGCAACCAGAAGCAGAAGATCGACAAATTTCCGCTGCTCCCGGGCGGGGTCAGGGCAACCGCCGCGACACGTGATCAGGTGAAGACCGAGTTGCGCGCCCTCATCGATCCGGCAGCGGACCCCGTCGAGGACCTGATCGAGATCGACACCAGCGACAAGCTCGCGCGGCTGAGACCCAAGCCAGGAATCACGCCGTCACAGGAGGCAGCCGTCAAAGAGACGATCCGGATGTTGCGGCTCAACAGGTCCCTCCGGATTCTTCGCGGGCGCCTGCGCGCGCTCGAACGGGCGGTGGGCGCGGCGGACAACAACGCCGTGGACCGCCTGCGCATCCGGGCTTGCCGGCACAGATCCCACAGTCTCGCGTACTACCAACTGTTAGCCTCCCTTGCGCCGGACCAGGCGCCAGAGACAGCGGCGGAGCGGGACTGGCTGATCAAAAAGCTGGTCCGCGCGCTCGCACAAGCGGCCAAAATCCTCGATAATGGTGGAGACGAAAATGACGAGCGCCAATGCGCGGAACTGGTCTGGGCCGCGGCGGTACTGCTGAGCCTCGGAGCGCCAGTCGATGCGGCCCTCAGCTCAGCCAATCTGGAAGCCGAGAAGCTGCTGGTGCAGGACTTCGCCGCCGGGTTGTAGCTACTGGTCGCCGTCAGCCAGCACCGGGGCCGGAGTGGACACTCCCCGGTTCGGCGCTATCCGCACCACCACCGGTTCGCTGGCCAAGGCCTTGAGCTTGGAGAACGGCACTACATAGACGCCGCTGTTGATCACCCCCAGGGTCCGCAGATGCGTTCCGCCGAGATGCTCCACCTTCCGGTGCTCGTTGGGCGACGGTCCTGTCCGGAACTGGACAATCACCTCCGCCTTGTCGGCGGGTTTCGCTTGGTCCATTACCTTGCGCAGGTCGGACGGAAGCTTGCTTTCCCATGAACTCGCCCAGACGGTGACAGCCAGGGCGGTAGCGTGGCACATGGCTACTAGTGTTTTCACGCATCCGGGATAAGCAATCCAGGGGCCATTCGCAAGTACTTTGAGATCAACGCTCCAGATGGACCGGACCGGACAAAGTGTCCTTTGGAACCGGACATTTTGACCGCTACGCTACACTGAAGTCTCTCCCACATGCAGCTTGATAAAGTGTACGAACCCCAACGGTTCGAACCGCGCTGGGCTCAGTCCTGGATCGATTCCGGTATTTTCCACGCCCCTACGGCCGAGTCGAGCGCCGGCCGCGACGTGTTCACCCTCGTCATCCCGCCGCCGAACGTGACCGGTTCGCTCCACATGGGCCACATGCTGGAGCACACCGAAATCGACGTGACGATCCGCTGGCACCGCATGCGCGGCGACGCCACATTGTGGCTGCCGGGAACCGACCACGCAGGGATCGCAACGCAGATGGTGGTGGAGCGCCAGCTCGCGGCCGAGGGAACCAACCGCCACGCGCTCGGACGCGAAGCCTTTGAGGAGCGGGTCTGGAAATGGAAGGCCGAGTCCGGCGGAACCATAAAACGGCAGATGATCCAGGTAGGCGCCTCATGCGACTGGTCCCGTGAGCGGTTCACCCTGGATGAGGGGCTGAACCGGGCGGTCCGCGAGACTTTCTGCAGGCTGTACGAGAAGGGACTCATCTATCGCGGGACCTACATGATCAACTGGTGTCCGCGCTGCCAGACGGCGTTGTCGGATCTCGAAGTGGACCACGCCGCGATGCCGGGCAGCCTTTGGCACATCCGGTACCCAGTGATTGGCACGGACGAGTTCCTGACGGTGGCGACCACGCGTCCCGAGTCCATGCTGGGCGACACGGCGGTGGCAATCAACGCGCGCGACACACGCTACCAGCATCTGCACGGCAAGACAGTCCGGCTGCCGCTCATGGATCGTGAGATCCCGATCGTGCTCGATGACATGGCGGATCCCGAGTTCGGCACCGGATGCGTGAAGGTGACTCCGGCGCACGACCTGAACGACTTCGAGTGCGGACGGCGGCACAATCTGCCCAGCATCAGCGTGATCGACACGCACGCGCGGATCACAGCAGCGGGTGGCGTGTACGCGGGGCTCGACCGCTACGAAGCCCGCAAGCGGATCGCCGCGGATCTGGAGCAGCAGGGGTACCTGGTGAAAACCGAACCGTACGCGCTATCGGCCGGCCAGTGCCAGCGCTGCAAGACGGTGGTCGAGCCGCTCGTGTCGACGCAATGGTTCTGCAAGATGAAACCGCTGGCCGAGCCCGCGATCGCCTGTGTCGAAGACGACCGGATCCGCTTCATTCCCGAGGCTTGGACCAAGACGTACTTCGAGTGGATGCGCAACATCCGCGACTGGTGCGTGTCGCGCCAGCTCTGGTGGGGACACCGGATTCCGGCATGGCACTGCAAGGATTGCGGTGACGTCACGGTGGCGCGCGAGACTCCGGCGGCGTGCGGTTCGTGCCAGTCAGCCGGGATCGTGCAGGATCCCGACGTGCTCGACACGTGGTTCAGCTCGGGGCTCTGGCCCTTCTCGACCATGGGCTGGCCGGAACAGACCGAAGACCTGGCGCGGTTCTATCCGACAAGCCTGTTGATCACGGGATTCGACATCCTGTTCTTCTGGGTGGCGCGGATGATCATGCTGGGCCTGGAAATGATGGGCGACGTTCCGTTCCGCCAGGTCTACATCCATGGACTGGTGCGTGACGCGGAGCGCCAGAAGATGTCCAAGACCAAGGGCAATGTGATCGATCCGCTTGAGGTGACGGTGAAGTACGGCACGGATGCGGTTCGCATGAGCCTGCTGCAGGGGGCGGCGCCGGGCACCGACATCGTGCTGACCGACGAGCGGATGCAGACGGCGCGCGCGTTCGCCAACAAGATCTGGAACGCGGCGCGGTTCGTGTTTCTCAAGATGGAGCAGTCGGGCGTGGAGCCGTGGGTCCCCGGTGAGGTGGTCATGCGCCCAGTGGGCGAGTCGCCGTCGCTTGAAGACCGGTGGATCTTCTCGCGGTTGAACCGTTGCGCCGACCAGATGAACCGGTCCATCGCCAACTACCGGTACCACGAAGCCGCGCAGACCGCGTGGGGCTTCTTCTGGCACGAGTTTTGCGACTGGTACGTGGAGTTGAAGAAGCTGCGGTTCACTGAAGGATCAGGGCTGACCGCGGACTGGAAGAATATGTTGACGGTGTTCGAGTCGGCGCTGCGGCTGTTGCATCCGGTGATGCCGTTCCTCACCGAAGAGTTGTGGCAGCGCGTTGCGGCGAATTGGACCGTGCGCCCGCAGTCGATCGCGCTGACCGCATATCCTCAGTGCGACACTGCTGGAATCGATGAGGCCGCCGAGTCCGACATGGGGTTACTGCAGGAGATCATCACCGCGGCGCGAAACCTGCGGGCGGAGTTGAAACTCGATCCCAAGGAGCAGCTCAGCGGGGTCCTCTATTCGTCTGGCCGTGCGTTGGAAGTGGCCGGGGCTGAGCCAGAGGCGGTGTCGAAACTGGCGGGAGTCAAGCTGGATCTTCGGGCCGGACAGGCGCCGAAGCTCGGTGGGGCCATGCGGGCGACGCCGGATTTCGACCTCGGCCTGGAGGTTCCGGCCGCGCAGTTGGAAGTGCTGCGGAAGCGCCTCGAAAAAGAGATCGAGCAGTTGGACAAGACGATCGCGAATTCGCAGCGGCAGCTTGGCGATGAGAAGTTTTTAAGCCGCGCGCCGGATCACGTGGTGGCGGGCATCCGGGAGAAGCTTGCGGAATACGAGTCGCAGGTGGCGAAGAGCCGGGAGTCGCTGGCAGCCTTGGGTGGTGCTCACCTGAATCTGGCGGGAGAACGGACATGAAGTCACGGCCACGCACGCGGAATACTCAGTTCCCCTCAGGTTTCTCCGCCACCGGGACGGACTCGACAACCTCCTTCCAGTCGATCCACTTGTCCCTTCCGCGGATCCATTTCTCAAACCAGTTGAACTCGGCCTGCATCTTGATGTACTGATAGCGCGGCTCGGTCAGCCCGTGCGGCATGCGCGGATACACGATCAGCTCCGTGGGCACGCCGAGCTTCTTGAGCGCCATGTGCATCTCATCGCTTTGTGGCTTGGGCACGCGCGGATCCGCCTCGCCCACCTGGAATAGAGTCGGCGTCTTCGCGTTCTTGATGTAACGGATCGGCGACATCGCCACCCAGTGGTCCCAGTTGTCGTACGGCGTGCCTTTGAAGTAGTGCTCGCGGTTGGCCTGGCTATCGTTCTGCGCGTACATCGACACCCAGTTGGCCGCGCCCGCACCCGAAGAGATCGCCTTGAACCGGTTGGTATGCGTGAGCGTCCAGTTCGACCAGTGGCCGCCCGCGCTCCAGCCCATCATGCCCAGCTTTTCGGGATCGGCGATGCCCTGTGCGATCACGTGGTCCACCCCGGCCATGATGTCGTCGAAGGCCTGGGGGAAATAGTTGCCGACAATCGACGTCCGGAACTCCTCTCCGTAATTCGTCGATCCGCGGTAGTTGGGATGGAGCAACGCGTAGCCCGCGCCCGCGAACACGTGGTCATACCGCGAGTAGCTGCCGGCGAACGACTGGGTGGTGGCCGCTGCCGGACCCCCGTGGATCTGCACGATCAGCGGGTAGCGCCTGCCCGGCTCGTAGCCCACGGGCTTCACCAGCAGTCCTTCGATCTGCTTGCCGTCGGTCGATTTCCAGCGGATGGCTTCGGTGGCTCCCAACTGGAACTCGTCCAACTGGGACGCCGAGTTTGTGAGGCGGGTCCACCCGCCGCGGTCGCCCAGTTCGGAGAGCGACGCCAGGAAGTAGTCGGACGTGTGGGTCGAGTCCGCCGCCGAGATCAGGAACTTGCCCGTGTCCTGGTGCAGGGAGAAGCTGAGCGAATGGCCGCCGCGGGTCAATTGGCGCGACTTTCCAGACGCGGGGTCGAGCGAGAACACCTGCGTCGTGGCGCCGATGCCCGACGTGAAGTAGATCGCGGAACTGTCTGGAGCCCACACGGGGTCCGCGATGTCGATGTCTGCGTCCTTTCCGGGGATCACGCGCCATTTGCCTCCCTCAATGGGACGCAGATAGACGCGGTCACGCCGGAAGTATGTGAACTCCTCCGGGGCCACCATCGCCACCCACTTGCCGTCTGGCGAGACCATTGGAGTCCCTTCCGAGACACTATTTTCTGTGAGGCGTTCGATCTTTCCCGTAGGAGCGTGCAGCAGCCAGGCTTCGCGATTCCGCGAGGCCATGTCGGTGTCATGCCGCAGCGTCGACCGGCTGGATACGCCGAGCCAGGCCCCCGATTCCGGCGTGCGGAACGAGCGCATCGAAAAATCCGCGCCCGAAGTGAGACGGCGTTCCTTGCGATTGGCCACGTCGAGCTCCCAGATGTGAACCGGCGGCCGGGGCTGGTCGGCGATCCGCATGTCGAACTTCAGGTCGACGCGCTTCTTTTCGAGCGGATTCAACTCGTCGGCCGCGGTGAAGTAGATCGTGGAAGAGTCCGGGCTCCAGGCGAACGACTCCACTGGAGTCGAGTGGCGCAACCGGACCCGGGCCATCGAATCCGAGTCCATCCCGAACAGGTGGAGCTGGCGCGCTTCCGGGGTCCCGCCAAGAATCGCGATCCGCTTCCCGTCCTTGCTGAAGGCGAACGACACCACACCGCCGGCGATCTCGCTGATCTTGCGCGCCTCGCCACCGTCGACCGCAAGCAAATAGACTTGGATGCTGTTGCCCTCGCGGTCCGACTCGAAGGCGAGGAAGCGCCCGTCAGGGGAGAAGGCCGGCGATCGCTCATTCTTGTCGCGCGTGTAGGTGAGCTGGCGCGACCTCCCCGTCGCAGTCTCGACCAGCACCAGATCGGTGTACCGCTTGCCCGCTTTCCAGTCGAGATTCGACACCGTGTGAGCGAACCAGCGTGCATCACGGGACAATATTCCGTCCGACACTTGCTTGAGATGCATCACGTCCAGCGGCTTCATCGGACGGGGCTCGGCCCAAGCCAGCGCGGCGGCGGCGAGCAGGATCGGCAGCTTCATTCCTATGATGCTACTCCCCACCGGGCCTTCAGATGTTGGACACTATTGCAATGAGCCCCTCCAGCCGCCGCCGGTTTCTCCAGTCCGGCGCGGCACTCACCGCGTTTGGTTTCGATCTACGCCCTGCCCAGGCTGCGGTCCGCGAACTGAAAATCTCACGCACGACGCAGACGCATTCAGTGTGTCCGTATTGTGCCGTGGGATGCTCGGTGGTGATCCACACTCTCGGCGACAAGGCGCGCAACGTCAAGCCCGCGGTGGTCCACATCGAAGGGGATCCCGAGAGTCCGATCAATCGCGGCACGCTGTGTCCGAAAGGCATCTCGCTCAAGGAGTTCGTCAACAGCCCGCGCCGGCTGACGCGGCCGCTCTACCGCGCACCTGGCGCCAAGGACTGGACCCCGATCTCCTGGGAGGAAGCCTTCACGAAAATGGCGGCGCGGATCAAGAAATCGCGTGACGCCGGATTCAAGGCCAAGGACGACCAGGGCCGCACGGTAAACCGGCTGGACAACATCGCCATGATCGGCGGCTGCACGGACGCCAACGAAGTGAACTTCCTGATGTCGAAGTTCCGCTTCGGACTGGGGATCCTGCCCTACGAAAACCAGGCCCGTCTTTGACACGGCCCCACGGTGGCCAGTCTGGCCGCGACCTTCGGACGGGGAGCAATGACCAACGGCTGGTGCGATGTCGCCAATGCGGACGTCGTGCTGGTGATGGGCGGGAATCCGGCGGAGAACCACCCGGTGGGATTCCGGTTCGTGATGGAAGCCCGGCGCAACCGCGGCGCCAAGCTGGTGTGCGTGGATCCGCGGTTCAACCGAACGGCAGCGGTGAGCGACACCTACGTACCCATCCGCGCGGGCACCGACATCGCGTTCCTCGGCGGATTGATCCACTACTCACTGTCGACCGGCAAGTACCAGGCCGACTACGTCCGGCAGCACACCAATGCGGGTTTCCTGGTCAAGGAAGGCTACGGATTCGAGAATGGCCACTTCAGCGGCTGGGACGCGGCCAAGAAGAGCTATGACAAGTCGAGCTGGCAGTACGAAACCGGCCCAGACGGATTCGTGCGCACGGATCCCACGTTCGAGCATCCGCGCAGCGTCTTCCAGTTGATGAAGAAGCACTACTCGCGGTACACGCCGGAGAAGGTGTCTGAGGTGTGCGGCTGTACGCCGGAGCAGTTCACCAAGGCGGCGGAGATGATCACCGTCGCGGCGGCCAAGGACAAGTCCGGCACGGTGCTGTACGCGCTGGGATGGACCCAGCACAGCCACGCGGTCCAGTTGATCCACACCGCGGCGATGGTCCAGTTGCTGATGGGGAACATCGGCATGCCCGGCGGCGGAGTAAACGCGCAACGTGGACACGCCAATATCCAGGGCGCAACCGACATGGGCTCGTGGATGAATCTGCCGGGCTACCTGAAGATCCCGCGGGCGAGCCAGACGGCCCTCGACGCCTATCTGAAGGCGAACACGCCCAAAGCGCTGCGGCCCGATTCGCTCAACTATTGGGGCAACACGCCAAAATTCATGGTGAGCCTGCTCAAGACCTATTACGGCGACCAAGCCACCAAGGCGAACGGTTTCGGCTATGACTGGCTGCCCAAGCTCGGCGACGGCGAGAACCAAAGCTGGGGCTACTTCTTTGACCGCATGTACGCGGGCGGGCTCCAGGGGATGATCAGCTTCGGGATGAATCCGGTGGCGAACGGTCCCAACACGGCAAAGATGCTGGGTGCGCTCGCCAAGCTCGACTGGATGATCGTCGCCGAGAATTTTGAGACCGAAACCGCCGCGTTCTGGAAAGCGAAGCCGCTCGCCAGTGAGTACTACGGCGAGGCGCCTGCGCCGGAGGACATCAAGACCGAAGTGTTCCTGCTGCCCGCCTCCTGCTTTGCGGAAAAGGACGGAGCGTTCGTCAACTCCTCGCGCTGGCTGCAGTGGAAAGAGGCGGCGCTCGATCCGCCCGGCGACGCCAAGCTCGACCAGGACATCATCGCCGAGCTGTTCCTTCGGATCCGCGCGTTGTATGAGAAGGACGGCGGTCCATCGCCGGAGCCCCTGATGGCCATGAGTTGGAACTACGCGACGCCGCGGTCGCCGCTGTTGGCCGAGGTCGCGCGCGAGGTCAACGGCCACGATCTCGCCACTGGACGCCGGCTCTCCGGATTCGGCGAGCTGAAGGACGACGGCACAACCACGAGCGGCAACTGGATCTACAGCGGCATGTGGCCGGAGTCCGGAAACCTGATGGCGCGGCGTGTGCAAGAGGATCCAACCGGGCTTGGCTTGTATCCGCAGTGGGCCTGGTCGTGGCCCGCCAACCGCAGGATCCTGTACAACCGCGCATCGGTCGACAACACCGGCAAGCCCTGGGATCCCACGCGCGCGCCTCTGAAGTGGAACGGCCAGCGCTGGTCCGGCGACACACCGGACTACAAGGCCGACGCGGCTCCCGACAAGTTCGGAGCTTTCATCATGAACGCGGAAGGCGTCGCCAAGCTGTTTGCGGCGGACCTGGCCGAGGGCCCATTCCCGGAGCACTACGAACCGTGGGAATCGCCCGTGCCAAATCCCATGCACCCGGAGGTCAGCTTCAACCCCGTGGCGAAGGTGTTCACCTCGGCCGCGGACAAGCAAGGCACTCCCGACAAGTTCCCGTACGTCGGCATCACCTACCGGCTCACCGAGCACTTCCATTTCTGGACCAAGCACACGGCGGGCAGCTCGCAGCTCCAGTCGAATTTCTTCGTCGAGATCGGTGAGGATCTGGCCAAGGAGAAGGGGCTCAAGTCCGGCGACAAGGTCCGTGTGTCCACCGCGCGCGGCAAGGTGGAGGGCCCGGCGCTCGTGACGCGCCGCATGAAGGGACTCAAGGTGAACGGCAAGATCGTGCACCAGGTGGGACTCCCGATCCACTGGGGATTCCTCGGCCACGTGTCCGGACCGCTGATCAACAACCTGACGCCCTCGGTGTTTGATCCCAACTCGGGAACGCCCGAGTACAAGGGATTCCTCGTCAACGTGGAGAAAATCGCATGACCACCACTGTCGCCAAGCTGGTCGACACGAGCCTGTGCATTGGCTGCAAGGCGTGCGAGCTTGCCTGCCAGGAATGGAATGACCAGGAGTTTACGCTCGGCACGTTCGACGGCACCTACCAGACTCTCCCCGATCTCGAACACAACTTCTGGAACCTGATCAAGTTCAACGAATTCGAGCGCGACGGCCAGATGTCGTGGCTGATGGCCAAGTACCAGTGCATGCACTGCGCCGATCCCGGGTGCCTGCGCGCCTGTCCCGCTCCGGGCGCCATTATCCAGCGCCCCAACGGCATCGTCGACTTCGTGCACGACAACTGCATCGGCTGCGGATACTGCATCACCGGGTGTCCGTTCGATGTCCCGCGGCTGTCGCCGAAAACCAAGAAGGTCTACAAGTGCTCGCTGTGCTCGGACCGGACCTCGGTCGGCATGGCGCCGGCCTGCATCAAGACGTGTCCCACGAACTGCCTGACCTTCGGGGCGCGCGACGAGCTTCTGCGCAAGGCGGATTCACGCGCAGAGCAGCTTCGCGGGAATGGTGACCAGGATGCCGGCGTGTACAACCCGGAAGGCGTCGGCGGCACGAACGTGATCTACGTGCTGCGCGACGCGAAGAATCCCGAGAGCTACGGCCTGCCGAAGGACCCCGGAATTCCCTGGACGCTGTCGCTGTGGAAGGGTCCGGTAAAGTGGCTCGGCTCGATGGTGTTCCTCGGCGGGATTCTCGGCGCTTTCCTGCACTTTGTCCGTTACGGACCCAAGGACCATGGCGATGAGCATGAATAAACAGATCTCGCGGTTCGACCTTACCGAGCGCGCCATCCATTGGATGTCGGCCATCAGCTTCGTCTACGCGGCGCTCACCGGACTCGCGCTGTGGTCGCACAAGCTCTATTGGCTGGCATCGGTGTTCGGCGGCGGACCCACCGTCCGCGGCATGCATCCCTGGGGCGGCGTGCTGTTCGCCGTCTCGCTGGGATTCATGTTCCGGCGCTGGGCGCGTGTCATGCAGCTCGACTCCGACGACAAGGTCTGGATGAAGAACTCGCATCTCTATGCGATGCACCGCGACCAGGAGCTGCCCGAGACGGGCCGGTTCAACGCCGGACAGAAGATGATGTTCTGGATGCAGTCGGCGTTCGCCGTGCTGCTGTTCGCGAGTGGACTGGTGCTGTGGTTCCCTGAGATAGCACCGCGTTCTGCGCGACTGCTCGCGGTGTTGGTGCATCCGCTGGCGGCGATTGGGTCGATCGGTGGAATCATCCTGCATATCTACATGGGCACCGCGGTAGTTCCGGGCGCGCTGCGGGCGATGACGCGCGGCACGGTGAGCCAGGGCTGGGCGGCGTCGCACCATCCGAAATGGTTCCGCGAGCTTTCCAAGCACTGAAATGAAACGGTCCCTGTTCCTCCTGGCGCTTGGCGGCGCATCCTGCACACGGCTGTTCTACAAGGCGAGCGCCACCATCGGACGCGAGAAGCGCGACATCCTCACCTCGCGCGTCAAGGACGCCCGGAAGGATCAGGAGGAGGCCAAGGAGCAGTTCCAGACAACGCTCGAAGCCTTCCAGGCCGTCACCGGATTCCAGGGCGGCAAGCTCGAAGACGTCTACAGCAAGCTGAGCAAAGAGTTCGACCGGTGCGAGGACCGCGCCAAGGACGTCAGCGACCGCATCGAGTCCATCGAGAAGGTCGCCAAGGACATGTTCCGCGAGTGGAGCAAGGAGATCGACGAGATCGGCGACCGCTCGCTCCGCACCCAAAGCCGCACGCTGCTGCGCGACACGCAGACCCGCTATGACGCGCTCGCCGGGAAGCTCAAGGAGTCTGAGCGGCGGATGACGCCGGTATTGCGCGCGTTCCGCGACCAGGTGCTGTTCCTCAAGCACAACTTGAACGCCCGCGCGATCCAGTCGCTCAAGGACACCTCGGTCAAGATCGACGCCGACGTGACCGCGCTCATCCGCGACATGGATGCTTCCATTCGCGAGGCGGATGCGTTCGTCGCCACCCTCGCCAAACAGGAGTCGTAGAGCGTCTGGGGATGATCCTCGCCGCCAGCCTGGTCCTGATGCAACTGGCGCAGAATCCGTCGCCGATGACGGAGACCACGCGCGCGCATCCCCGCCTGAAACAAGTGGAGCCGGCGGGCCGCCGCATTGACATGCGGGTGGGACGCCTGTTCCTGCCCGCCAGATTCAAGCCCGGAGGAAAGAAGCCGCTGATCGTGCACTTCCACGGTGCGCCCTGGATCGCTGAGCTGGCAGGCGAGCTGCAGCGGACCGCGGTGGTCACGGTCCAGTTGGGCGCGGGCTCATCGCGCTACGCCGCGCCGTTCCGCGAGGATCCCGAGCTGTTCCGCAAGCTGCTGGCGGAAGCGCGCGAAATGGCGAAGACCCAGTTCGATCCCGTGATCCTTTCAAGCTGGAGCGCGGGCTACGGCGCGATCCGCGAGATCCTGCGCGGGACGCTGCCGCCCGTGGGGATCCGGATCTTGCTGATCGATTCGGTCCACGCGGGTTATTCCGAGGCGGCGCAGACCGACCCGTCGGACATGGCCGAGTTTCTCGATTTCGCCAGGCTGGCAACCCAGGGCAAGCGGCGGATGGCGATCGTGCACTCGGAGATCTATCCGGGGACGTTCGCGTCGACCACGGAAACCGCCGACTATCTGCTGGCGAAACTGGGCATCCGGCGCAAGGCGGTGCTCCGTTGGGGTCCGATGGGGACGCAGCAGTTGAGTGACACCCGGCGCGGCGGACTGCGGGTGATGGGCTTCGCGGGCAACTCCGCGCCCGACCACATCGATCACATCCACGCGCTGCCCGAGTTTCTCAAGATGATGCGGTAACTCAGGTGGTAGAATCGGCGCAATGACAGCCAGGTTCGCCGAACAGGCGCTGACGATCCTTGGGGGGCGAGGAGACAACAAGAGAAATCTGCGGGACCTGGGCGACCACCTGCACCAACTGGTGCCGTTCGTGGGCGCGGGGATGTCGATGCCGTTCGGGTACCCGGCTTGGGGTGGACTGGTGAAGAGCCTCGCGCCAGACGGCGTGAAGGCTGAAGTCGAAGCGCTGTTGAAGCATTTTCATTACGAGGACGCGGCGGCTGCCATTGCGGATGAAGTCGCACCCAAGCAGTTCCGGCAGGCGATCGCGGAGGCGTTCGCGGAGTCGGAGCTGCCAGTGCCGCTGGCAGGGGCGGTGACTCATCTCGCAAGAGTCGCGAAAGGCCCCGTGATCACGACGAATCTCGACCGGGTCCTGGAGCGGGCGTTCAAAGAGGCGGGCAACGAGTTTCAGTCGGTCTTCGCGTCCGGCCCGATCGGACCGGCGTCCGGGGCGATCCACAAAGGGCAGCGCGCGCTGATCAAGATCCACGGGGACTACGGGAACCCGCCTTGGGTGCTAACCAAAGACGAGTACGAAGAGGCGTACGGCCGTACCGCTACCGCGCCAGTGGACATGAGCAAGCCGCTGCCGACTCTACTGCGTCAGGCCGTGAGCGCGCGGGTGCTATTGTTCCTGGGATGCAGTCTTCAGGGCGACCGGACCGTGCAGGTGATCGCGCAGGTGGTCAAGGATCTCGGCGTCGAGCACTTCGCGCTCCTGCCGGACACCGAGAACACACCGGAACGCTTGAAACAGTTCGAGGACTGGAAAATCCGGCCATTGTTCTACGGAAAGGGCCGGCATGACGTCATCGAGCCGTTTCTCCAGTGCATCGCCGGTGCGATTACGGACCAGCCCACCGCCGCCCCGAGTCCGAAAACGCTGGTGGCGCAGCTCCGGGCGCAAGTGGCGGATTCGATCCGTTTGCGGTGCGGCACGATCAAGGTGCTCGATATGGAGCAGCCGATCGGTCTCGGCTCTCTGTACACCGATGTTCATATCCTGGAGCAGTTGACCAGCCGGCAGCGTTCGGATGTCGAGCAATTGCTGCGGGACCGCGGCAGCGATCCGAACCGGTTCGGACTGCCGCCCCGCAAGGAGAGAGTGGCGGGACTCGCGGCGTTCGGGCAGCATCGCCACCTCTTGATCTATGGCAAGCCGGGCGCGGGAAAGACGACGTTCCTCAAGCGGCTCGCCTTCGAGTGCAACGAAGGGCGGCTCCGCGCGGATCATGTCCCGGCGTACGTTCCGCTTCGTGAATTCGCCGACGCCGGCGGGAACCCGGCGTTGGCCTCCTATATCCAGCAGCCGTGGCAGGGAGCCGGGACGAAAGCCGTCCTCAAGGAGGGGCGCATCCTGGTGTTGCTCGATGGCCTGGACGAAGTTCAGGATGCCAAGTTTACCAGGGTCCGGAGAGCGGTCGAGGATCTGCTCAAGGACTACCCGAACTGTCCGGTGGTCGTTACGTGCCGGATTGCCTCACGGGAGTACGCCTTCCCGGGTTTCACCGAAGTGGAAATGGCCGACTTCGGGGACGAACAGATCCGGATCTTCAGCGGAAACTGGTTCAACGCGCGCAATCAGCCCGCGAAGGCAGAACCGTTCTTGAGGAGATTGGAGGAGAACGAACGTCTGAAAGAGCTGGCGCAAACTCCGCTCCTGCTGACGCTACTGTGCATCGTCTTCGAAGCGCGCGGCAACTTTGACGGGTCCCGCGCCAAATTGTACCAGGAGGGAGTGGACGTCCTCTTGAAGAAGTGGGATGCATCGCGGGACATCCGGCGGGAACGGCCTGAGTGGTTGACCGCCGAAGCTGTGGAGGATCTCCTCGAGGAGATTGCGTTCCGGAAGATGGAGAGTTCCGAGGTGTACTTCGAACAAGCAGCGCTTGCGCGGACAGTGCAGGACTTCCTCACAGCCCGCGGCGTTCAGACGCCAGTCCCACCGGAAGGAGTCCTCGCAATTGTCGAGAGCCAACTCGGACTCCTTGTGCAAAGGGCCAGGGGAGTCTACTCGTTCTCGCACCTCACGTTCCAGGAGTTCTTCGCAGCCAGAAGGATCGCGAAGAATCCCGGTCTGCTCGATCGCGTTGGCGGGCGCTTCGGCGACACCCGGTGGACCGAGGTGCGGCGCCTCGTGGCCTCGCTCGTGGATGGTGAGTATCTTTTCCCGAGACTGAAGTCCCTGACGGATGCGATGGTGCAGAGCGAGCCGAAGCTCAGCGCGATCGTGTCGTGGACCGCGCGGAAGGCCGCGGCGGGCGGAAGCCGCTATCGCCCGTCGGCCGTTCGAGCCTATTACGCGTGGCTCTTCATCGACCTCGCCCGCCACATCGACCTCGACCTCGACCGCGCGATTCATGCCGCTCGAACCATCGCTCCCGCGCTTGTTCCCGAGATTGAGGAACTGAGAAAACTCTATGCGACTATCCCGCGAGCCAGGTGGGAAGACAAGCTGCGATGGTTCATGCAGGAGCACCGCGACATCGGCCATGAGTGGGGATTGGACAGACGGCAAGCTGAGATCTGGCACGAGTACCTGAGCGCCAACATACTCCTCGTTCCGCTCATGAAAGAATCCCGGACCCTCAGTCCCACCACCCGGACCCAAATCGAAGACAGCATCCTCACCCTGCCCGATGGGTCGCCCGGACTCCCCCCTGCCGCCGGAACACGAAGAACTCGCTCGCCACAAAATTGAGAAGCGACGCCGTGGCAATCGCAATCAGGTTCGCCGCCAGGTAGTGAATCCCCAGCCACCCGGCAAGCACCCGCATGAGGACCACATTAGCGGCAATCGACAGCAGCCCCGTCGTGAGATTGAACCGCACGAACGCCCGCCAGCCGCCTTCGCGCTCTTTCCAGGTCCAGCGGTCATGCCACAGGAAATTGTGGATGACCACCACCTCCACCGCCGCCGCCGTCGCAATCAAATACGGCCAGCCCAGCACACTCTTAAACAGCGCCAGCGCCACCAACTGGACTCCAATTCCCAATCCGCCAACGGTGTAGAACTTGAGTCCCCGGACGGCCAGTCCGCTCACGGCAGCCGCTCTTCGTTGTACAGCCGGCGCGTGTGCTGGAACACCGCGTTCAACAGCATCACGCCCAGGCCGATGACGCCCACCACCCCGCCGATGTCGAACAGCAGGTGGCGCTCGCCCGCGATCACCGCCCAGGGTCCCCGGAACAGCAGGACCAGGTTGCCGATGCACAACAGGATCCGCAGCTCGGTCGGGCTGAACTTCCAGAACGACAGGTGAAACGTGCCGATCGTGTAAGTCGCCAGATAGACCTCGATCGACAGCATGAAATAGGCAATGATCAGCCCGATGGCCACCGGCCCGCTCATCCACCCGGACATCCCCAGGCCGCCCAGCAGGAACAGGGTCCCGAACATGTCCACCACGTGATCGACGTAGAATCCGTAGCGCGGCCGCTGCCGGTTGCGGACCCGGGCGAGCGTGCCGTCGAGCGAGTCGCCAAACCAGTTGACGATGAGGCAGCCGATCACCAACCAGAGTCCGATGGGATTGGACGCCGAATACCAGTAGCTGAGACCGGCCGCGAGCAGCGACACGAGTCCGAGCGACGTCAGGTGGTCCGAGTTGACCCAGGCCGGCATCCGTTGCGCCAGCCAGATCAGCACCCGCTTCTCGAGCGGGGCGAGCAGACTCATTTGCGCGCGCTGTGCTTCCTTGAATCCCGGCTTGGTAGGAGTTGCCATTGCGGTTGCCATCGGCTTAACGGACGTTCACGCAGTTGAAACCGTTTCGCCGTCACAATCTAAACATGAACAGCGCGAACGACGCAACTCCGCCGAGCAGCGCCACCCATCCCCAGCCCCGCGTGGACGGCAGGCTCCACCACATCACCAGTCCGGTGACGATCCAGAGGATGAACCCGAGGCACACCAAATCGACGACGATTCCCCACAGCGTGTCCTGGATCCGGTCCTGTTCGAATCCACCCTTGGCGTGCATCCCGGTGAGGAACTGGTCGAACCGGAAACGGCGGTCCTCGACGACCAGTTTCTTCTTATCCAGGAAGTACTTGGCCTGGGTTGATTGAAGGAAAGTATAGACGTACACATTGATCTGATTCGGGCCCTGCCGGTAGGCGCCAAAGGCACCGCTCAGGCCCGCGTCTTTCATGATCTGGGCGCCCAGGGGCCGCAGGTCGCCCTGCGGGACCGGAACGTCGTAGTCGCGCTCCAGAACCTTGGTCCAGAGTGGACCCTTGGACTTGTCCAGTTCCTGAAAATAGGCCGGATGGCTGAACACATACGAGCTGACCCCGTACATCAGGAACCAGGGCGAAAGCGACAGCGCCAGGTAGAGGTGCAGGCGGCGGTTGAGGTGTTGGAGCGTCATGGCGTTATGTGGTCCTGAGGAAGATGAGGAAGATCGCGATTCCGGAGAGCAGCGCGGCGGCGCCAAGCACGCGCGTGACTTTGAGCTCCCACCAGAGCCAGAGTCCCGATAGCACCCAGAAGACCATCGCCAGCACGAAGAAGTCCACCGATGCCGCCCAGAAGTCCTCGGTCAGGTAGTCATGCTGGTATCCGCGCCTCCGGTGGAAGCGCTCGAAGAAGTGGTTCCAACGGAACTCCCGCCGCTCGATCGTCACTTTGCTGGTTTCCGGATTCAGCGTCACGCGGCGTTCGTTGGCCGGATGCTGCCGGATCACGGCGAACGGTCCATGCTCGTTGCCCTGCTGCTGCACGTTGAACGTCCCGTCCATGTCGAGCGCGGTGAGCAGGATCCTGGCCTTTTCCCGTGGCGCGGCGTTGTCCGGGAACTGGCCGCGGAATTCGGCAGTGCGCTCGGGCGTCCAGCCGGGCTGTCCCTTGCCCCACAGGTGTTGGAACCACTCGCGGTGGTTCATCATGAACGTGCTGATGGTGTACATGAGCACCCAGGGCGTCAGGAAGAGCGCCAGGTACATGTGAATCCGGCGCAGGATCTTGGACATGTCTGTAAAGCGTACACCGTTTTGCGATCATCATGGTAATGGGTAACCGTTTCCCGTGGTACCTTTGGTGCGCCGTCGCGGCGGTCACCTCGGCGATGATCGGAGCGCACTGGGACATCTCCTGGCACAGGTCCATTGGGCGCGACACGTTCTGGACCCCGGCGCACATCGCCATCTACCTGTGCGGCGTGCTCGGCGGGATCTCGTCGGCCTACCAGATCCTGTGGACGACGTTCGGTAAGGGTCCTGATGCGGAGGCGTCGCGCGATGCGTCGGTCGGCATCTGGGGATTCCGCGGACCCATCGGCGCGTTCATCATGGCTTGGGGCGGCATCGCGATGCTGACCTCGGCGCCGTTCGATGACTGGTGGCACAACGCCTATGGCCTTGACGTGCGGATCATCAGCCCTCCGCACACCGTGCTGGCAATGGGGCTGTTCTCGATCCTGCTGGGATCGCTGCTGGCGGTCACGGGATACATGAACCGCGCCACCGGTTCCACGCGCCGTATGGCCGAGTGGCTCTACATCTACCTCGGCGGCATGACGCTGGTCAACATCGGCACGTTCATCATGGAGCGAATCTTCACGTCCGCGATGCACTCGGGCTTTTACTACCGTGCGATCGCGCTGGCGGTTCCGTTCTACCTGATCGGACTGGCGGTGGCGCCGGGCGTCAAATGGGCGTCGACGCGGATCGCGCTCGTGTACATGCTGTTCTGGGCGGGCATCAATTGGATCCTGCCGCTGTTCCCGGCTGAGCCCAAGCTCGGTCCCGTCTACCACAAAGTGACGCACTTCGTCCCGTCGTTCTTTCCGCTGCTGCTGGTGGTGCCCGGTGTCGCGATCGACCTGATCCTTCGCGCGGGACGCTCGTGGCCGCGCTGGAAAACCGCGCTCGCCGCGGGACTCGCGTTCGCCGCGCTGATGCTGGCGGTCCTGTGGCCGCTCGGCAGCTTCATGCTCACCCCGTGGGCCGACAATTGGTTCTTCTACGGCAAGGTGGCCGACTACCGCACGGGTCCGAACACCTACACGATGCGGCGGATGTTCGTTCCTCCCGAAGACGGGTATTATTGGAATCTCCTGAGCTCGTTCGCGATCGCTCCGTTCATGGCGTGGATCGGATTGCACTTTGGACACTGGCTGGCGCGGGTGAAGCGGTGATCTGGCGGTTGGTGGCCGCGCTGCTACCCTTGGCGGCGGCGGCGCACGTGGGCAGTCCGGACGTGTTCGTCGAAGGCAACGCCGGACCCTACCGGTTATTCGTCGCCGTGCGTCCGCCGGAGGTGATTCCGGGAGTCGCTACGATTGAGGTCCGTTCGGCTGACGATCCCGCGCCCGCGGTCCGGGTCACTCCGCTGCCGATGACCGGTGACGGAGCGAAGTTCCCGCCTACGCCCGACGTTTGCGCACGATCAGCGGACGACCCGCGGTTCTGCGCCGGATCGTTGTGGCTGATGACGAGCGGCTCGTGGCAGGTGCGGGTGATAGCGGAGGGGCCGAAGGGAACGGGACAACTCGCGGTCCCGGTGCCAGCTTCCGCGCAGCGCACGCGCGCGATGGACGCGCCGCTGGGAATCACGCTCGGGGCGCTGGCGCTGATCCTGGCGGTGGGCATCGTGAGCATCGTGACCGCGTCGGTGCGCGAGGCGATGCTCGCGCCGGGAGAACAGCCAGACGCTCCACAGATCCGCAAGTCCAGCCGCGTGCGATGGATCACCGCCGGAGTGGTTGCTGGCGCGCTGTTCCTGGGCAGCAAGTGGTGGGACGCGGAGGCGAGCGCCTATGACCGGCACATCTACAAGCCACTCGAAATGAAGTTGGGAGCGGAACCAGGCGGACGCCTCACGGTGAGCCTCAACGATCCGGGCTGGATCAGCGCGCGCAAGCTCGACGACTTGATCCCGGACCACAACCACCTGATGCATCTGGTCATCGCCCGTCCCGCGCTCGACCGCATCTGGCACTTGCATCCCGATCAGACCGCGCCAGCGCGATTCGAGCAGCAGCTTCCGGACATGCCGCCGGGCGAGTATCTGTTCTGGGCCGACATCGTGCATCAGAACGGATTCCCCGAGACGGTCACCACACGCTTCACGCTGCCGGAGATCAAAGGGCGCGCGTTGCAGGGCGACGATTCGACAGGGCCCGGGGATCCGGCGGCCAAGCCGCTCCAGTTCCTGGACGAGGGGCAGACGTTCCCTGTGAAGAAAATGGTCCTGCTACGCTTCCGGTCCGCAAGTGATGATCTCGAACCCTACATGGGCATGCCGGGACACGCGTTCATCATCCGCAAGGATCATTCCGTGTTCGCGCACCTGCATCCCGGAGGATCAGCGCCCATGGCTGCCGTCGCGCTCACCCGGCCGGACGATCCGCACGCGGGCCATTTCATGTCGGTGCGGACACCGGCGGAGTTCACCTTCCCGTACGGATTTCCAAGCGCGGGGGACTACCGTGTGCTGGTCCAGGTAAAGCGGAACGGGCGCGTCGAAACGGGAGCCTGGGACGTGGCGGTCCGATGATCCGAATCGCGCGTTCACCGGCCTGGGGCTGTAGTCTCGTCCTCGCGGCATCGGTTGTTTCCCACGCGCAGATCTTCACACCGTCATCCGGAAGTCCATTCTCCACGGGCCACGCACCGGAGATGTTGGCCACGGGCGACTTCAACGGCGATGGCCGGCTGGACGTGGTGGCCGCCAGTCCAGGGGGAAACAGCATGTCGGTCCTGTTGGGGAGCGGATCCGGCGCGCTGGCGCTCGCTCCTGGAAGTCCGGTTGCGGCCGGATTCGCTGTCTCGCGGCTGGCGGTGTCCGACTTCAACCTCGACGGGAAGCTTGATGTGGTTGCGGTGGGAACCAACGGCGCCTGCTTCCTGTTTCACGGCGATGGCACAGGACTGCTCACCGCGCAGTCCGGAGGCGACGCCGCGGCGACCGGTGACGTCGTCACCGCCGACTTCAATCGCGACAACATTCCCGATGCCGCATTCACCCGTACCGCGGCCGGCGGATTCGTGATCGCTCCGGTATCGGAGACAACAGTGATCAGCTTTCCGGCCGCGACGGCGCTTGCGAGTCCAGGCCGGCTGTATGCATCCGACTTCAATAACGACGGGCGTCCGGATCTCCTCGTGCTGACTTCCACGGGCGCCGTGGTCCGTTTGGGGAACGGAACTGGCGGCACGACGGCGGGAGCTACGGTGGCGCTGGCCGGAGGTCCGGTGGCCGCCGCCGTTGGCGACTTCAACAACGACGGGCGGCGCGACGCAGCGGTGGTCCACGGAGCCAGCTCGCTCACGATCCTGGCTGGCAACGGATCGGGTGGACTCACTGCTGGAAGTCCGCTGGCCTTTGGAGCCGGCGCGCGCGACCTGGTAGCGGCGGACTTGAACAACGACGGCAACGTGGATCTCGCGCTCGCGAATCTCGCTGGTCAGAATGTACAGGTGCTGTTGGGTAGCGGCGCGGGCGGATTCGCAACGGCTACCGGGAGTCCGTTCGCGGCCTCGAATCCACGGTCGATCGTGACCGGCGATTTCGACAACGACGGCAGGCCGGATCTCGCCACCGCGGACCAGGCGGGCGTTACCGTCACCGTGTTGCTCAACCGCATGGAGCGCATCTTCTTCACTCCGCGCGAACTCGAGTTCCACATGAGCTTCGGAGGTACACCAGCTCAGGCGATCGCGGCAACGGTGTCCACGGAAGCGTCCGGGCAAACCACGGACGCTGGAGTGACGGTCAATCCGCCGGGCGGCGCGAGTCCCGCCGCGGGACGGCACGTGGGAGTGGAGCGGGCATCGAGTCCGGACCGGTTCCAAGGAGTGTTGAACACGGTCCTTTGGGTCACGCGCCCGTCGGGCGGAATGACCGTGGCAGGCGTCAACGTTGGCCAGCGTCCCCGCGGACTCGCCGCGGCCGATTTCAACGGCGACAACAACACGGACCTCGCTGCGGTGAATGAAGAGTCCGAGACCGTGAGCGTCGTGCTGGGGAACGGGACGGGAGGATTTACCGCCGCTGCCGGTGGTCCGGTGGCCGTGGGAATGGTGCCAGCGGCCGCGGTCTCAGCGGACTTCAACCGTGACGGACGAGCCGATCTGGCGGTGGCCAACAACGGATCCAACAACGTCACCGTGCTTCTGGGATTGGGCAACGGGCGCTTCGGTCCGGGTGCGGGACGGACAGTGGCGGCTGCGGTGAACCCGGCTGGAATCGCGGCCGGAGACTTCAATCGCGACGGGAATCCAGACCTTGCGGTGACCGCGGCGAGCGGCTCGATCACGATCCTGGCGGGTAATGGGTTTGGCGGCTTCTGTCCCTTGGCCACGCTCACGGGATTCGCCAACAGCGCCGCGATCGCAGCGGCAGACGTCAATGGCGACGGCATCCCGGACCTGGTCAACGCACGGAGCGGTGGTGTCGATATCCTGCTCGGTAATGGCGCCGGTGGGTTCGCCGCGGCATCGGGAAGTCCACTCGCGGCAGCCAACGCGCGGGCCGTTGCCGTCCGTGACGTGAATGCGGATGGAAAGGCGGACGTCGCCGCCGCCCGGTCCAACGCCGCGGCGGTGTTCCTCGGGACGGGCACGGGCACGTTCACCTCGTCCGCATCCATTAACATCGCGGACTCGCCCGTGGCGATCGTGGCCGCTGATCTCGATGGTGACGGGAACGTGGACCTCGCGGTGTCGCGGTCGGGCAACCGGGCGCTGTCGGCGCTGCTGGGCGACGGAGCAGGAGCGTTCACAGCAGCGCCCGCGACATTCACGCAGAGCGGAGGCGGAGCGCTCGTCTGGGGCGACTTCAACAAAGACGGCTTCACTGATCTCGCCTCACCCGACACCATCAGCACGATTCGCGTTCTGCTGGGCGGCCGGATGAACACGTCGACAACACTCACCACAGCGCCCTTTCCCGCGACCACCCCAGGACAGTCCGTCACGATGAGCGGGACTCCGGCGCCAGCCCAGAATGTCCGGGCGCTGCGCAACCCCACCGGGCAGGTCGAGTTCCGGGACGCGGGCGTGGCGATCAGCACCGGGACCATCGAGAACGGAACCGCACGAGTGACCGTCGCGGGGCTGGCAACGGGAACGCACGCGGCTCTGACCGCTGCCTATCTTGGAGACACGAGGTTCAACGGGTCGGCCAGCGCGGCGGTGGCGCTGTCGGTGGGAGTGAAGGCGGCGGCGATCGTTCAGGGATCCGGCCAAAGCGCCGCGGCGGGCACTGGATTCGGCGTCCCGCTCCAGATGCTCGTGACCGGCGCGGATGATCTGCCCATGGCCGGAGTCCCGGTGACGTTCACAGCCCCGGTGGGTGGCGCCAGTGCGTTTGTCACCGGATCGCCGGCCCTGACCAACGCGGCAGGAATCGCGGAGGCCGCGGCCGTGGCGAACACAGTCGCTGGGACGTACTCCGTGAACGGATTCGTTCAAGGAACACCGGCGGGGGCCGCATTCACGCTCACCAACACCGCCGGACCCGCGTTCACGATCAGCGCCAACTCCGGCGGCGGGCAGACAGCCCCGATCGGCGCGCAGTTTCCTTTGCCTCTGCAAGCACTGGTCCGCGACAACAACGGGAATCCGGTGAGCGGCGCGACGGTGGCGTTCACCGCGCCGGCGGCTGGCGCCAGCGCGGCACTGTCCGCGGCAACGGCGGTGACCAACGCGTCCGGCCTTGCTTCCGTCACCGCCACCGCGAACACTACTGGTGGATCCTATAACGTCGTGGCTACGGCCGCCGGAGTGGCCCCAGCAGCACAGTTCGGACTGATCAACATCGCGCCTGGCGGCGGACTGGCACCGCCCGTGATCCAGAGTCCTGCGGCGGGGGCTATCCTGACCACTTCGATTCTATCGTTCCAGTGGACCATCGTCGCCACCGCGGCCTCGTACGAATTCCGCGTGGTTGACACTGCGACGGGTGATCTCGTGCTGCTGGTGTCGCCGCTCGGGAATCAGTCGAACGCGGTCTACACGTTCAAGAGCGGAAGCTACCGGTTGGAAATGAAGTCGTGCGGCGCGGGTGGCTGCGGCGCGGTGTCGCAAGCGGCGTTCACGGTGCAACTGGGTGCGGTTCCGGCGGCCGCCCCGGAGGTCACCTCAGTGGTGGTAGCCAACGACAACGGCCAGAACCGTCTGAACTGCACCTGGAACCCAGTGACAGGCACGGACTTCTATTTCATCAACGTGATCCAGCCCAACTCGGGTCCCGGCGGCGGAGCGCTCACCGTGGCTGGCAACCAGATTGGCGGGACCACGGCGAGCCTGCTGATTCCAACGGGCGACGCCAGCGTGATCGTGCGCGCGTGCAACGGGGACGGCTGTGGACCGCCGGGCCCGGCGGTTGCGCTCTCGGCGGCGTTCAACAGTCCCCCGGTTCCCATCCTCGCCGAGCCGTTCGGGGGATCGCTGGTGGACGCCGGGGCAAACGCTCCGGTTGTGGTGTTCACGTGGCCGAGGATCCAAGGGGACAATGGCACGAATGTCCGGTACCGTCTCTTCGTCCAGGATTTCGCGCGGAACCGCGCCGCGCTCGACGTCTTCACCACGAACAATTTCTACGCCGCATACTTCAATCCGGCGAACCGCTATGACGCTTTGTTGATCGCAACCGCGGCGGGAGGCAATCCCGTGCAGGGTCCGCCACAGGCATTTCTGGTGCGGGGCCGGGTTCCGGACGCTCCGGTGTTCGTTGAGCCGGCGACGTTCTCGGCCATCGCCCGCGGACCGCAGGGAGTGGTCCGCGTTGGCTGGACCGCGGTTCCCCGCCCCGACGGCAGCATCAACGGACGGCTGTATCAGTACGAGATCCGTGGACCACAAGTGTTCCGGGCGGCAACAACAGCCACCTTCGTGGATCTGCTGCTGCCGCCCGGCGTCTATTCAGGGATTGTGCGCGTCTGCGCCGCTGCGGCCTGTGACGCGGCGTCGGAGGCGGGATGGGGACCGTGGAGCTCGAACGGCGAGGGCGGGTCCACGAGCTTCACGGTCCAGTAACGCGTTGCCCTACCAGTTCAGGTGCATGACCAGCTTGAGGAACCGTGGCAAGTTGCGCTGAGACGGATTCAACTGGCCGAACGCCGGATTGGTCACGTCCACTGATGCGATGTCGGCGTACCAGGGCGTGTTCAGCATATTCACCGCTTCGAACCGGAACTGCAAGCGCATCTTCTCATTGATCGGGAAGATCTTCGACAGCGACGCATCCCAGTTGCGGTAGCCGGGACGCCGGACATCGCTGAAGCGCAACGGGAAGGTCCGCAGGGTGAACGGCTCCTGCACCGCGACGGGACGGCCGTCGGCGCCACGCCATGGGGAGGTGTTGAACCACCGCGCGGTGCTCCTTTCGCCGGCGGGGAGTTTGACGCTGCCCGGAGCGTTCGCGGGAGCGTTCGGATGGTCGACCACCCAGCCGCTCTGATAGGTGACGTCGTAGTTGAACTGCCAGCCGCCAATCAGGTGGTTCATCACCGGGTGGAGGGAGCCGGCGAACTTGCGTCCCTTGCCGAAGGGCAGCTCATAGATGCCAGCGATCACGAACTTCTGCGGCGCGTCGATGTTTTGGTTGGACTCCTTGACCAGCTTGGTGTCCTTGAAATTGCCGAGCGAGAAGTCCTGCGCGTTGAGGATGCGGGTCTGCTCGAGGTTCTTTCCGATCGAATAGCTGCTGAGGAAGCTCAACCCGTAGGATAGGCGCTTGGTCACCTTCATCTGCATGCCGTCGAAGCGGTTGCGTCCCACCGGGTGATTCCCGATCGTTACGCCCGCGTACTGCGGAAACGCGAACCAGAGAATCTGGCGCTGGATGGTGGCGCCGTTCAATGCCGCGTTGTTGGGAATCAGGCCCGCCAGCGGGTTCGGTACCAGTGCGGTGTAGTAGGCGTTGTCGATGGCGCCCGTGGCGGTGCGGCGCCCGAGTTCGTTGGTGGGCACAAAGTTCGTGCCGAAACCGACCGGCAATCCCCGCGTGATGTTGCCCGAGTATCCGATCTCGAACAGGTATCCGCCGGGAAGCTCGCGCTGGATGTCGAACGAGAACTGGTGCGAGTACGGTAGCGTGCGGGTGAGGAAATTCGAGGGGAGCCCCTCGCCGAGGAAGCTGAGCGCGCCGAGGCTCGAACCGATCGGATCAAGCAGCCGGCCGCCAGGCAGCCCGTTGAAGGGATTCGCCGTGGTCATTCCCGCGAGCGGCGTCAATCCATCGGTGCTGACAACCGCGTTGGTCTGCCGGCTGAAGCCGTTGGTGAATCCGTTCTCATCCTGGCCGAGGTAGTAGAGGCCGTACCCGCCGCGCAGGACCCACTTATCCTTCAGGCGGTATGCAAGTCCGACGCGCGGCTGCCAGTTGTTCTTGTCGTTGGCGAATGCCGTACGCATCTGGCCGTCCTTGCCGACGAACAGCGGCACGCCCTTCAGGCCGGGAACGCGGTTCGCGAGCGGACTCGGAGCGTTGACGTCCAGCCCAAGCAGGTTGCGGTCATAACGCTCGTAATTGTTGGTCTCCAGGTCCCAACGCAGTCCCACGTTCAGCGTGAGAGTTGGAGAGATCTTCCAGTCGTCATGGATGAAGCCGGCCCAATAGTGATGCCGGTAGGCGGGATCGATATTCTTCTGGACAAGAGCGCCCGAGGGGATGCCCAGGAGCAGAGTCGCCAAGCCGTTGCCGGAGACGGCGTCCGCGCGCAGAGCGTTGGCCTGTGTCCAGTTGCGGTTGAAGCTGAACTGGCCTGAAGGGAATCCCCGCCCGGACTCATTCCGGTTGTAGCGCCGGCCCTCGCCTCCGAACTTCAGGAAGTGCTTGCCGATCACGACGTTGAAGTTCGGCTGGACACTGTAGGTGTCGGTGGTGCCGGGTCCGAACGCGTCGGATCCCACGGCCTGGTAGCCCTCAATGTTGAACCGGGGGAACTGGAAGCGGGTGAACTGGCCCACCAGATTCGCGTCGAGCCCGAGCTTCTTCGGATCGAAGCCCGCGCCCAAGGTGCTGCCGCCCGCGTCTTCCCACCGGCTCAATCCGGTGCGCAGGTCGAAGGTCATTCGCGGCGTCAGCGTCGAAGTCCAGTTGATAACGATGTTGCGGCCGTTGCGCAGCAGGGGCGCGTTGCCGGTGGGCTCGCCGGGATTTTCAAATCCAAATACAATGTTGCGGTA
This sequence comes from Acidobacteriota bacterium, assembly GCA_016871015.1. Lineage (GTDB taxonomy): Bacteria > Acidobacteriota > Terriglobia > Bryobacterales > Bryobacteraceae > SYLY01. Next base: position 27,995 of record VFZX01000016.1, read on the forward strand.
TTCCTGGAACGGGTTTTCCCCATAGCGGAAGAAGATCCGGTTGTTGTTGTCGATGGAAACGTCGGTACGTCCGGCGAACTGGTCAAAGCTCGCAATCCAGCGCGAGGGGTACGGATAGTTGTTGATGCGCGCGGGACCATCGCCGGCCGTGCGCGGCGCGGGATAAAAGCTCAACACATTCTTGGCGACCGGATCGATCTGGCTCGCGGCAATCCTGTTGCCGGGGATCGGAGTGCGGGTGCCGTCCGGACGCGTCGAGCGCGGATCGTAGATCAGCACCTGCTGTCCGGCGGCGTTGAACAGGTTCGTGAAGTCGCCGTTGCGCCACTCGTCGATCGGGAACGTCGCCACGCCAGGATCGGCCGAGCGCTGCCGCATGCTTTCCCACGACAGCATGAAGAACACGCGGTTGCGGCCGTCAAAGAGCTTGGGGATGTAGATCGGGCCGGACGCCTGCGCGCCGAACTGGTTGATATGGTTCGGCGGTTTGCGGATGCCCGCGCGGTTGAGCTCGGTCTGGTTGGCGTTCAGCTTGTCGTTCTGGAAGTATTCAAACGCCGTGCCGTGGAACTGGTTGCCGCCGCCCTTGGTGACGATCGACACGACGCCGCCGCCGGTGCGGCCGTACTGCGCATCGTAGGTGTTGGTGTGGACCTTGAACTCTTCCACCGATTCCGTCGTCGGCACGCTGATCACCGTGCGGTTGCCGCGCACGTTGCTGATGCCGTCCATGAGCACTTCGTTCTCACGCTCGCGGCCGCCACTGATCGAGATGCCCGAAGTCCCGGCGATGTCGAACGACCGGAGGTAACGCCAGGATCCGCTCTTGATCACGCCCGCGGCCGCCCAGGCGATCTGGAATGGATTCCGTCCTTGCGTGGGCAGGCTGGCGATCAGCTCGTTGGCGATGACTTGGGAGCGGCTGGCCGTTTCGGTCTGGAGCTGGCTCACCGCGTCGCTCACGGTAACGCTTTGGGCGACATCGCCGAGCTCGAGCCTGACATCGATTCGAGGCCGGTCTTGCGATTGCAGCAGAACGTTCTCGCGGACGAAGCGTTTAAATCCTCTGGCTTCAACCGTCAGCCGGTAGGAGCCCGGTGGCAGGAACGGAGTCAGGAAGGTGCCGCTCGTGTTGGTCTGGGTGGCGAGCGTGACGTTGCTCGCGACATTCGTTGCGGTAACCGCGGCCTCGGGAACCGGCGAGCCGCTGGGATCGGTGACGGTGCCGGTGATGCTGGCCCGGACTTCCTGGGCGGCGGCAGGGATCACCGCGGCGAGGAAGCCGAGGATGAAGATGGATCGGCGTGGATGCATGGTTGTACCCCGTGAAGCTTTAACTTAGCCAATGTATCAAGTCGCGGGAAGGGCCGTCAATTCAGCGGGGCCCGTACACGGGCTCGGGGCGTCCGGCCTCAAGGGCACCCAAGTCCGGCGCACCAGCCGCGCCGTCATTGATGTTCGGAATGCGAACCCCGGCGTCCACCGCCTTGCCGCCAGGCTTCAGCCGGAAGTTCAGCTCGCGCGCCTCGTAGATGGCATGCGGCTTTGTGGCGTCGGGTGGCTGCAGGTTCTCGAAGATCCCGTAGTCGACCTCGATCCCATGCGCTTCCTGTCCCGTTGCCGCCCGCAGCTCGGCGAGAGAACCGAACCGGCGCGCCGCGTCGCGGCTGGACTCGTAGTCGCGAAGCTGGCCCGGCTTGGGCGACACCCACTGGAACTGGGTCTCCGACTTGGGATTCGGCCGGTAGCCGTTGTAGTCGTAGCTCGAATAGGCCGTCGCGTTGGAGAAGCGCATCACCGGGCGGCCGGGAGCGTCGGTTCCAAGGAACAGGTTGTTCCGGAAGTGCGTATTCGAGAACATATCGCCGGGGAGGCCTTCGGTGATTAGCGTGTTGTGATAGAGCACCATGCCCGACGGCTTGACGTTGAACTTGAGTCCGCAACCGGTGGGTACGTGATAGATCACGTTCCGGATGTAGTACGCCGGACCGCCGTAGACGGGCTGCGCGCTCAGTCCGCACTGGGCCGCGTTGACACCACGGTTGCGCATCACGCGGATGTTGTGAACCCCGCCGTCGGCTTCGACGAAGTCGTCCGCCATGAGATGGATGTCGTTGTTGTAGATGTCGATCGATCTGGCGCGGTGGGACTCGTCGCGGTCCGGCGATCCGTGCGTGCAGACCGACACGCCATCATGGAAGTATGCAATGTAGTTGTGGCTGATCACGTGGCCCGATCCGTAGACCTTCACCGCGTGGTAGCTCTTCAACCGGTTGCCGCCATAGATCCCGGGGCTGTACCAGCCGAGCAGCCGGTAGCGGTCATCGCGGCCGAGCATCACGTTATCCGTGATGAGGAAGTCCTGGGATCCTGCGTACTGCGCGTTAACGCCAATGCCGACGTCCTCCATGCGGCAGCGGCGGACGGTCAACCCCTTGGATCCGGTGACATTCTTCCAACCCGCCTGGAATGCGACGTCGGCGTTGCGCACGGTGATCCCTTCGAAGATGTGGTAGTCGGCTGCCATCACGTTGAATAGCGTGTGGGCGCCGTCGCCATCGAAGATCACTTCGCCGTCTCCCGCCGCGCGGATCACGATCGGGCGCGCCGGTGTGCCCTTGGCGGTGAGGATGTAGGTCCCGTCAAAGTCGAGCCCCGTGGGATCGGAGTAGCGGAGCCGTTCGCCCTTGTAGAGTCCGGCATGGACCAGGATCACGTCGCCGGAGCGCACGGTGCGTTCGGCGACCACGGACCAGTCTCCGTTGCCCGACCCGTAGTAGGCCTTCTTGAGCCCAGTGAATGAGGGCTCCTGCTTTTCACCCTTCCAGCCCGGCGGATAGACATGCAGCACGCGCGCGTTGCGCGCTGGCTGGGGCTCGCCGCGGGTGCGGGCCTTGACCACGCGCGCCGCCTCGCCGCGGACCCCGTCCGGATCTTTCATCTCGAGCCGGGTTTCGTACTCCGTGCCCGGTTCGAGGTCGACAATGCTGCCCGCGAACATCTCCGGGACTTCGTAGTCCAGCCCGAGGTCCGGGCGGAACACGCGCTCACCACCCAGGCGAAGCAGTGGCATCCCGGTTTTCCAGGCGGATTCACCAGCCTTGCGGTAGCTCACCTCGACCGTCGAGTTGCGGTTGTCGTCGCCCGAGATCTGCCACTCGAAGCCGAGGCAGATCAGGGTCGGACGCTCGATGATCAGCCGTCCGGCGTTGGCGGCGTTCGCGGATTCCCATTTCACCGGAGGACGGTTAACAAAGCGTACCCAGCCGAACGACTCGGGAACATGGAAGTTTGGCTTGGGCGTGGAAACCGGCGACCAGGTGCTGTATTGGGCGTTCGTCTTACCACCCGCGCGGTTTAGATTGAGCCGCCAGGTGTCTCCCTCGCGCGGCGGAGTGTGCGCGGCGTCTTTGGCGAAATTCTGGAAAGGAATGGCGATTTCGAGAACCCAGTGGCTGTCGCCGGGCGTGTCGTGCTTGATTGCAAGTCCGTAGAGGGAGGTCCGCAGCCGGACGCCCTCGGGCTCTGTGTTGAACGGGCCCTTGTACCAGTCGGCGCGGATGAAGTTGAGCATCGTGCCGATGGCGTTCATCTCGAATCCGTAGTAGTTGCGGATCTTGTCCGGGTTGGGACTGATGAAGACCTCCACCGAGTCGTCGAGCGATACCGGGCCGTGGCGCTCCGTGACTTCGGCGGCGATGTGGCGGTCCTGGCAATGGTAGCCGACGTAGAGGTTGCCGTCGTCCCACAGGATCTTGGCGGTAGTGGGCTCCTTGTCCCCGGAGGTCCACCAGTTGAAGTGGAAGTTGCCAGCCGCGGGCGCCTGGCTCCAGGCGGGCTCGTCGAGCTTGCCGTCCACGGTGATCTTCCCGGCGGCGCGATGGATGTCGTAGCGGGGCAGCGTCTGCGCGGCAGCCGGCGCGGCGAGGAGGATCAGGAGCGGCAGCATGCGCTAGTTGACGCTGGTGAACTCGCTCGATGCCAGCAGTGCCTGGAGATAGCGCGGCCAGGCCGTCTCGCCACCCGCCACGTACTCCAATCCAAGCTTTAGCTCAGTCGCTTCCGGCTGCCGTCCGAACATCAGCCCATAGGCACGCCGGACCCGTGCTTCCGCCTGCTCCCCCGCCTCCTTCTTCAGCCTCTCACCGATCGCCTCCGCTTGTTTCGACACAAAGCTGCTGTTCAGGAAGAACAGCCCTTGCAGAGGACCAACGGTGACGGGGCGCTCATCGGAGAGCGCATTGGGATCCGGAAAATCGAACAGCCCCATGGTGCCGTCCAGCCGCGTGCGGCTCACGGTCAGGTAGATGGACCGGCGGTAGTTGCCGTCCGACAGCATCGACGGCGGGCCACCCCGCTTGGAATCCAGCTTGCCCGATACGGCCAGCACCGAATCCCGGAGCGCCTCAAGGTCCAGCCGGTGCCGGAGAGTGGACCTCCACAGGAGCTTGTTCTCCGGATCCACCTCGTAGTTCTTCGGATTCGACGCCGTGCTTAACTGATAGGTGTTCGACAACAGAATCTCGCGGTGCAGCGCCTTGAGCGACCACCTGTTTTCGATCAGCCGCGAGGCCAGGTAGTCCAGCAGTTCGGGATGCGTGGGCCGCTCGCCGGTGTTGCCAAAGTTAGAGTGCGACCGGACCAGGCCATGTCCGAAATGATGCTGCCACACGCGGTTCACAATCACCCGCGCCGCCAGCGGACTCCGCAGAATGTCCTCGGCCAATTGCAAGCGTCCGCTGCCCTTCTGATACATCGGACCATCGGGCGCAAGCGCCGTCAGGAACCGCCGCGGAGCGATCTCGCCCAACTGCTTGGCATCGCCGCGGATCTGCACCTTTATGTCGGCAGGCTTGCCTTCCTTCATCGCGTGCAGGAACGGGTACATCGGAGCCTGTGCGGTCTCCAGTGCCTTCAAGTTGGCGCGCATGAAGTCCAGGTGCGCCTTCCAGACGGGTCCCAGGAACCGCTCCACTTCCTTGCTGCCATAGTGATACACGCCGCCGTTGACTCCATGGCCATCCTTGCGGTAGGGCTCGCTGGCCAGTTCCCGCCACTGATAGAACTTGAGCACGGGCAGGGCAACGATGTTCGTGTACTGGCGGGTCCTCTCGTCCTTGGATCCCTTCTTGCCACCGAACGCGACGTAGTTCTTATCCTCCACTTCCTTCTGGTCATCGAGGAGCTTTAGAACAAACCGCTGGAACTCCTCCGCCGCGGCCTGGACCTTGGCTTCATCAGGATTCGCGTTCACCACGGCATACCATGGCTTCAAGAACTCGTGTTCGCGATCCTCGGGGTGCGACAGGTAGATCACCCACCGGTTGAGGGTCTCGCGGTCAAGGCCGGTGGCTTTGGCCGCGGCGTCCACATCGGGATACGCTTTGGCCTGCACCTTCCAGGCAGCAACCATGTACTTCGATGTCTGCAGCGCGAGAATGTCCACCAGTTGCTGTGTCTGCAATTTCAGGAACTCGTCGATGATCTCTTTCTGCTCGTCGATTTTCTTTTGTTGCGCCTGATAGCGGGGCACCTGGTCCGCGGGCACCAGCGGATGGTCGTGGCTGGCGCTGCTGCGGAACACGCCGAGCAAAGAATAATAGTCGCGCGTCGGGATCGGGTCGTACTTGTGGTCGTGACACTGGGCGCAGCCCACCGTAAGGCCAAGGAACGTCTTGGTGGTCACGTCCAACTGATCATTCGCATCGAGGCCGATCGACTGGAATCCCAGACCGGGCATCAAGCTTTCGCGCTGGGCTTCCGGCAACAGGTCGGCGGCAATCTGCGCACGCACGAACTGGTCGTAGGGGAGATCCTTGTTAAGCGCGTCGACGACCCAGTCGCGGTATCGCCAGGCGTTCGGCATTGGCGTGTCGACACCGGCAGCGAGCCGTCCGTCGGAGTAGCGCGCCAGATCGAGCCAGTGGCGCGCCCAACGCTCTCCGTAGGCGGGCGAGTCGAGCAGGCGGTCGACCACTTTGGCGAATGCGTCCGGCGCTGAGTCGTTCGCAAAGGCGTCGGCCTGTTCCGCTGCCGGGGGAAGTCCAGTCAAGTTCAAGCTCACACGGCGGAGCAAAGACCGCCGGTCGGCCGGCGCCACGGGACGAAGCCCCTTGCCTTCGAGCGCGGCCAGGACAAACCGGTCGACCGGACCTCGCGCCCAGCCGTCGTCCTTCAACTTGGGCGGATCCGCCTTACGCAGCGGCTCAAACGACCACAGACGTTGGCCGGCCGCGCTGACGGATGGCGAATCCGGGAAGACGGCTCCCTCGCGCACCCACCGTTCGAGCACCGCGACCTCGTCCGGCTTCAGCGGACCCGTGGGCGGCATCTTGAGTTTTGCATGCGTACGGCGCACGGCCTGGATCAGCACTGAGTCGTCCGGCTTGCCCGCAACCGTGACCTTCGCGGCGCCTTCACGCGTGTCCAGCCGGAGTCCGCCCATGGCAGTCTTGGTATGGCAGCCGTAGCAATTGGCCGCCAGCACGGGCCGGACTTTTGATTCGAAGAATTCAGATTCAGCCGCCGCCAGGCTTCCGGCGGCCCCCATGAGGATCACGGTTCGCCACGTCACGCTGTAATTTTACATCGGCGCCGGTGGACAATGAGAGCATGCTTTGGACCGCGGTGTTGGGCGCGCTGGCGGTGGCTGGCCTGCAGGCACAGCCACGAACACCGGAACTGTTCGGGTCGATCGGAGTAGGACGTCTGGGAGGAGACGAAGGCTGGCTGGGAGCATCGGCGGTGGTGGGCGGATCCGCCATGATCCCGATCCGTCCGAAGCTGGCAGTCGATCTCGATATCACGCACTATGTGACGGTTTTCCGGCACGCCACCAATCCCAGCGCGAGTCTGGTGTGGCGCACGGGAAATCCGAAGCACTACTTCTTTATCGGGGGCGGAGCAGGCGGCCAATTCGAGTCGCGCCGCTTTGATGCGGGCTCTGGCACAGCGCTTCTGTTCCGGACCGGGGGCGTCGCCACCATTCGAGGCCCGGTCCTGTTCCGGACCGACTTCACCTGGAGCCACCGCTACGTCCTGCCAAATATCAGCCTGAGGGCCGGAATCGGATACCGGTTCGGGAGATAATAGGGAGTTCATGCGAATCAGCAAAATCCGGCGCAAGCTCGCCGAAAACCAACCCATCCTCTGCACCAAGATGAATACGCTCGATCCCGTGGTGGCCGACTTGATCGGCTGGCTCGGCTTTGACTGCCTGTGGCTGTGCAACGAACATACCGGAATCGACTGGGACCGGATGGGGCACCTCGTCAAGGCGGCGTCCTATCACAACATGGACACCGTGATCCGCGTCGCCAAAGGCGCCTACACCGACTTCATCCGTCCGCTGGAACTGGGCGCCACCGGCGTCATGGTTCCGCACTGCATGTCCGCGGAAGAGGCCCGCGAGGTAGGGCGGATGACCAAGTTCCAGCCGCAAGGGCGCCGGGCGCTCGACTCGGGCAACGCGGACGGCGCCTACTGCATGGTCCCGCTGGCCAAGTACCTGGAGCACGCCAACGCGAACACCTTCACGATCGTCCAGATCGAGGATCCGGAAGCGTTGGACCAGGTGGAAGAGATCGTGGCGGCGCCCGGAGTGGACCTCGTCTTCGTAGGCCCGGCGGATCTCTCGCACGGACTCGGAGTGCCGGGCCAGATGCGCGACCCGCGGATCGTCAAGTGCCTCGAGGATGTCGCGGCTGCGTGCAAGAAGCACGGCAAACATTGGGGAACGCCGAGCTCGCCGGAGAACGCGCCCAGACTGCTGGAAATGGGCGCGCGCTTCCTGGCCTGTGGCGCGGATGTGCTCGGGATGTCGGCCTACTTCCGCGATATCCGCTCGAAGTTTGAGGGCTTCGGCTGCACGTTCGAAAACCGCCTGCCATGACCGGGTTTGCTTCGCACGCCCGGACAAGCGTGCAGTTCGGTCCGGGAAGCTTCGCGGGACTGGGAGAGGCGGCGCGAAGCCGGGGGTTCCGGCGAAGTCTCATCGTGAGCGATCCGGGCATCAGGAAGGCGCGATTCGTCGAGCATGCACAAGCCAGCCTGGCCGCGGCCGGGATCGCGGCCGGGTGCTTCGACGGGTTCGGTGAGAATCCGGACTCGGCCCAGGCGGAGGCGGGCCGCCAGTACGCCGCGGCGTTCGAGCCGGATTCCATCATCGGACTCGGCGGCGGCAGTTCCATGGATTGCGCCAAAGCAATCAACTTTCTGTTCACCAATGGCGGAACGATGCGCGACTACTGGGGTTATGCAAAGGCAGCGGCTCCGCTGCTCCCCATGATCGGCATCCCGACCACCACCGGTACCGGAAGCGAGGCGCAGACCTACGCCCTCATCTCAGACGCGGACACACACGTGAAGATGGCGTGTGGTGCGCCGGGTGCCGCCTTCGGCCTGGTGATCCTTGATCCGGAGCTGGCGGTGTCGCAGCCGCGCCCGGTGCTTGCGGCGGCGGGGTACGACGCGATCTCGCACGCGGTCGAGACGCTGGTCACCACGAAGCGGAATCACATGTCGGACTGCTATGCGCGAGAGAGCTGGCGCCTTCTGTCGAAAGCGTTCCCGCGCCTGCTGAGCGGCCAAGGCGGCATCGAGGCCGCGGGTGATATGCAGATGGGGGCCTATCTGGCGGGGGCCGCGATCGAGCACTCGATGCTCGGCGCCGCACACGCAACGGCGAATCCTTTGACCGCCCGGTATGGGATCGCCCACGGACACGCGATCGCGCTGATGCTCGATCACGTGGTAGCTTGGAATGAGTTGGTTGCCGGGGGGCGATATTCGGAGTTTGACCAGGACCTGCCGGCACGGCTGGACGAGTTGGCCTCGGCCGCGAACCTGCCGCGCAGCCTGGGGAGTTCGGGCGTTCCTGAATCAGCGCTCCCGCAGCTTGCCGAAGACGCTTCACGGCAGTGGACCGGGACTTTCAATCCGAGGAAGTTCGACGCGGCCGCGGCGTTGGAGATCTACCAATGCGCCTTTTAACAGCCGGGTTCGTTTTGTCCGCCGCGTGGGCGCAGGACTGGCCGCAGTTCCGCGGCAATCCGCGATTGACCGGCGTCGCGCTCTCACCCGTGCCAAAGAACCTGAAGGTGGTTTGGACCTGGGAGGCGGGCGATTCGATCGAGTCCTCCGCCGCAATTGTGGGGGGCTCGGTGTTCATCGGATCCCAGGCCAGCGAGCTAACGTCGCTTGATCTTGCAACTGGCAAAGTGCGCTGGAAATACAAGACGGACGGGGCGATCGGTGAGTCCTCACCGGCGGTCGCCGGCGGCCTGGTCTTTGTGGGGGACCTGAACGGAGTCGTGCATGCGGTCAACGCCGCCGACGGCAAGGGCGTGTGGAAGTATAAGACGGGCAGCGAGGTGAAGTCTTCGCCCGTGGTTTCCGGCGGACGGGTGCTGATCGGATCCTACGACGAGCAGTTGCACGCCATTGACGCCAAGACTGGCAAAGAGGCCTGGACCTTTCGAACCCAGGGTCCGGTGCATTGCACTCCAGGCGTAATGAACGGCGTTACATACGTTTCCGGATGCGACGAGAATTTCCGCGCCATCCGCGTGCAGGACGGGCAGCAGGCCTATCTGGTTGATTCGGGAGCCTACATTGGCGCCTCGCCAGCGCTGGCGGACAACTTCGCCTACTTCGGTACGTACGATAATCGCGTCCTGGCGGTCGATATGGTCAGCAAGAAGATTGCCTGGAGCTATGAGCATCCGCAGCGCAAGTTCCCCTATTATTCCTCGGCGGCCTTGTACGGCGGCAAGGTGCTGCTCGGCGGGCGGGACAAGCTGCTCCACTGCCTGGACTCCAAGACAGGAAAAGAACTGTGGAGCTTCATGACCAAGGCGCGGATCGAATCCTCGCCAGCGGTGGCCGATTCGCGCGTTTTCTTCGGATCGAACGATGGCCGTTTCTACGTGCTGGACGTGAACACCGGCAAGTCCCTGTGGGAGTTCGAGGCGGGAGCGCCGCTCTCCGCGTCCCCGGCGATTGGCGGCGGCCGGATCGTGATTGGCTCGCAGGATGGAAAACTCTACTGTTTCGGCGGCACGGACTGATGGCGGATCGACCGGCGGACGGAAAGCCCTGCTTTGCGTTCGTCATTCCATGGCCGATTGACACAGCCGGTGGCGTGAACCACGTGATCCACCATCTGGCGCGCGAGTGCAAGGTGGACGGAAAATACGAGCCGCTGTACCTGGAGTCGTGCTGGGAATACACCAAACCGGTTGAGGATTGGGTTGACGGTGTCCGGCGGATCCGTTTCCGCATGCGGGCGCCGGTCTATGAGGGCAACCGGTGGGCGCCCGAGTACGTGGCGTACCTGCCGGGCGAGATCGCAACTTGGAGGCGGGTGATCCGGGAGAACCGGATCCAGGCCATCAATCCCTACTTCCCGGCGCTCTACCAGTTCACGGTAGCGCTGCTCCGGGCAACCGGATTCTTCAAAGGCAAATTCATTCCGACCTTTCAGGGGTCCGACGTCCGGATTGCGATTACCACGGCCCGGATCGAGGGGGCTCTCCTCAGTTGGATGCTCCACCAGGCCGACGCAATCGTTGCGTGCTCGCGCGGGCTCGGTGACGAATTGCTCGCTTTCGACTCGAGCCTGGCGCCGAAGATGACCCCCATTTTGAACGGCGTCTCGGTGGAGGACTTCCTCGCACGGCGCGACAACGGTTTCGATCCGGCGGCCGTGATTCCCGAAGGGCGGCGGCTCATCTTGAACGTCGCTGGTTACGAGTACCGCAAGGGGCACGACCTGCTGCTGTCGGCGTTCGCCGGATTGTCTAAAGAATGGGACAACCTGCACCTGGCCATCGTCGGCGCCAAGGGTCCGGAACTCGAAAAAACCCGGGCACAGGTGGCAGAGCTTGGGCTGAATGGCCGCGTGTCCTTGCTGGTCAACGAGCCCTACAACCGGATTCCGGCTTACATGGCCCGGTCCGACGTGTTTGTGCTGACCTCCCGGTGGATCAAGGGCAAGATGGGCGAGGGCCTGCCACTGGCTCTGTTGGAGGCGGGCGCTGCCGGAGTTCCGGTAGTCTCCACCCGTAGCACGGGAGTCGAGGAGATTGTGACCGACGGCGTCAACGGACGCGTCGTTCCGGTAGAGGATATCCCGGCGCTGGCGAGCGCAATCCGGGACGTGCTCAGCCGCCCGGTGGAGGCCAAGCGATGGGCAGAAGAACTCCGCAAGCGTGCCGCGGAGTTTTCCTGGCGATCGCGCTGGCAGCTCTACCGGGAGATCTGCGAAGCGTAGGCCGCCTCGGCCGCACCGGTACGGGCCCGGAACCAGGAGTGCGCGGTCTCGACAATCCGCGGCAGCGAGGAGTCGCGCGGAACCCATCCAAGCAGCTCACGTGCACGCGTGATGTCGCTGACGATCCAGTTCGGGTCGCCCGAGTGGGCGGGCTTGTCGATGGTGCGCGCCTGGGTCCCGGTTTCCCTTTCCACCGCCCGGATGATCTGGCGGACCGACGTCGCGATTCCGCTTCCGATGTTCACCGGCTCACAGGCTCCCCCGTTCATCAAGTGCTGAAGCGCGATGGAGTTGGCCCGCGCGACATCGCTCACATGGACGTAGTCGCGGATCGCGGTACCGTCGTCGGTTCCGTGGTTGCCCCCGAGCACCTCAACTGGGGGGTGGACGCCGAGGCAGTTCAGGATCACCCGGGGGATGATGTGGGCTTCCGGTTCATGGTCCTCGCCAATCTCGCCTTCGGGGTCGGCGCCAGCAACATTGAAGTAGCGCATGGCCATCCAGCGGAGTCCGTAGGCCTTCTCGTAGGAGCGTAAAACCTTCTCACAGAACAGCTTGGTCTCGCCATAGGGGCTAATGGGGAGGGGCGGGTCCTTTTCAATCGCGACACCCTTGAGGTTGCCGTAGATCGAACAACTGGAGGCGAAAACGAGGGTCGTGACGTTCTCGCTCAGCATGGCGTCCAAAACCGACAGTGTCCCCGCAACATTGGTGTCGTAGTAATGGCGGGGAATCTCGACAGATTCGCGCGCGTTGGCGTCGGCGGCCAGATGGATCACCGCACCTGCGTTGAAGTCCCGGATCGCCTCCCGCAACCGGCGGGTTTCATGAATCCCGCACTCGACGAACGGTCCCCACCGGACCGCTTCCCTGTGCCCCATCTTTAGGTTGTCCACGGCGGCGGCTCCGAATCCGCGCCGCTTGATCTCTTTGGCCGTGTGGCTGCCAATGAACCCTGCTCCTCCGGTGATCAGAACATTCATCTTGAACCCAACCTAGCACACGGGCCCGGAGAACGGGCGGTACTGGAAGCGCACATTAATACTGGAAACCAGTCCGGGGGAGGATGCATCCTTCGTCCTGGGTGCTCCAGAGGCGGAGGGGGATAGCAGAGGTCCCTTGACGCTGGTCTCATAAGCTCCTAGAATCTAAAGGTAGGCTGGGTGAAATCTATGTACCTTCGATACAACACACTCTGCGCGATTCTTGGCAGCGCCTTGATGGTGATGCCCACCCCCGCGGCCGACAAGAAGGCGCAACCTCAAGGCCCCCGGGAAACCGTGGCCAAACCGTTGAGCGAAAGGGAGAAGCGGAAGCGCGAAGAGAAGCTTCGCAAGGAGTTGGAGACGCCCTTCCGCAAATGGCTGAACGAGGACGTCACCTACATCATCACGGATGAGGAGCGGGCGGCGTTCAAGCGGCTGTCAACCGACGAGGAACGCGAACAGTTCATCGAGCAGTTCTGGCTGCGGCGCGATCCGACTCCGGACAGCTCAGAGAACGAGTTCAAGGAAGAGCACTACCGCCGGATCGCATACACGAACGAACGGTTCGCCAGCGGTATTCCGGGATGGAAGACCGACCGTGGGAGAATCTACATCGCCTTCGGACCGGCCGATGAAGTGGAATCGCATCCCTCGGGCGGCACCTACGAGCGGCCGATCGAGGAAGGCGGCGGCACGACCTCGACGTTCCCGTTTGAAAAGTGGCGCTACCGCTGGATCGAGGGAATCGGATCGGACATCATCATTGAATTCGTCGATCCCACGATGACCGGAGAATACCGGATGACGATGGATCCTTCGGAGAAGGACGCGCTGCTCTACGTCCCGAACGCTGGCCTGACCCTGTACGAGCAGTTGGGAATGTCCTCGAAGACTGACCGCTTCTCGCGCACCGACGGCACGCGCCTGGGCACGGGCAACCAGCCCCTGCCGATGCGCATGAACCAGTTCGAGCGTTTGCAGCAGTTCGCCCGCCTGCAAAAGGCACCGAACGTGAAGTTCAAGGACCTCGAAGCGGCGGTTACGTCGACGATCAAGTACAACCTGCTGCCGATCCGGGTCCGCGCGGACTACATGAAGATGACCAATTCGACCATCCTCACCAATGTCACGGCGCTGCTCGACAAGAAGGACCTCCAGTTCCAGGACAAGGACGGCGTCTCGAAGTCGATCGTGAACATCTACGGCCGCATCACCTCGATGTCGCGCCGGGTGGTCAACGTGTTCGAGGATGTGGTGAGCTCCGAGGTTCCGAGCACCCTGCTCCAGGAAGCGATCAAAGGCTCGTCACTCTACCAGAAGTCGATTCCGCTGCCTCCGGGCACCTATCGGTTGAACCTGGTGGTGAAGGACATCGTGGGCGGCAACATGACCAACTACGAGATGGCACTGAACGTCCCGCGGTTTGAGGACGAACGGCTGGGCATGAGCTCGCTCGTGCTGGCCGACGTGATCGAGAAGGTTCCGACGAAGTCGATCGGCACAGGCCAGTTCGTGATCGGCGCATCGAAAGTCCGGCCCCGCGTCGGTGAGACGTTCCGCCGCGACGAGAAGATGGGCATCTACGTCCAGTTCTACAATTTCACGGCCGACGAGAAGACCCACAAGCCGAACGCCACGGTGGAGTACGAAGTTCTCCGCACCGGCACCAACAAGCAGATCTTCGCGTTCACCGAAGAAGTGGCCAAGGTTGAGGGAGCCTCGGCGCAACAATATACAGTTGAAAAGATCCTGCCCCTGCAAAACCTCGAGCCAGGGGAGTACACTTTAAAGATGAAGGTGCTGGACCGGTCAAACAACGCGATCCTGACACCCACCGCAACGTTCAAGGTGCAGTGACCCTGCACCTTAATTCCTGACCCCAAGCCGCGCCCACCGAGGCGCCCCACGAGGAACTGGTTTGAGAACATTTTCCAATCCGGTCCGGACCATAGCGGCGGCGGCCGTGCTGGCGATTGCCGCCCCGTCACTTGAGGCGGTGGAGCAGAACCGGTTTAGCGGAATCCTGGCGGGTAAAGTGTTGAGTACGGCGGGAAAGCCGCAGATGGGCGCCGCGGTTCTCTTGTACAACCGGTTCGATAGGCTGGTGGCGCGTCTGATGACGGATAGTGATGGCTCGTTCCTGTTTGACGAGTTGTCGCCGGACAGCTATTCGATCCGGGTGAATCTGGCGAGCTTTGTGCCCGCGGTGCGGCGGGGGATCATGGTCCAGCCCGGAATGCGGAGCTTTTTGAGCATCAGCCTGAGCAGCGTGCTGAGCTCGGTCGAACTGGTCTACTTCCGGCCCGGACGGAGCCCGGTGATGAGCGACGACTGGAAGTGGGTGCTGCGCGGGGCGCAGGCAACGCGTCCCGTGTTGCGGTTCCTTCCGGGATACCCCGGGGTCGACATCTCGGATCCAAACCGTCCCCAGCGCGGGCGCTTCGACAACATGTTCTCTGATACGCGTGGACTGGTGCGGCTCACTTCGGGCGAGAGCGGGATCCTGGCCCACGCGGGCAGCCAGGCGGACCTCGGAACAGCGTTCGCACTGGCCACCACAGTGCTGGGAACCAACCAGGTCCAGGTGAGCGGGAATTTCGGTTACGCCTCGAACTCGGGAATCCCAACCGCCGGGTTCCGGACATCGATCAGCCGGGAAGGGCTGGGCGGGACCGCGCCGGTGGTGAACGTGACCATGCGGCAGGTGTTCCTGCCAAGAGCCGGCGCGGTGCTCGGACGGCAAGGAAACTTGCCCGCGCTGCAGACGATGACCGTGTCGTTCCAAGAGAAGCGGCAGCTCGCCGATGAGCTGGAGATCCATTATGGCTCGTCGCTTGAATCCGTTTCCTTCATTGACCGGCTGAACTACGTCAGCCCGTTTGCGCGGATCCGGTGGGGGACGGCCGAGGGTGGCGCGATCGAGTTCGCGTATAGCTCGGGAGCTCCCGCGACGGACTTGCTGGCGGAGGGCTCGAGCGCAGGGTCGGAGTTGAACCACCAGTTGAATACCCTGTCTCTGTTCCCGAGGATCTCGTTGCGCGGAGGGCGGGTCCACGCGCAGCGGAGCGAGAATTTCGAGATCGGCTACCGGCAGGAGGTCGCCGGGCGCATTGTGGCCCTTTCCGCTTACCGTGAATCAATTTCCAATACCGCATTAATGATGTCGGCGGACGGGGCGGTTCCAGGGATGGAGCTGGTGCCGGACCTGGCGTCCAATAGTTCGATCTATAACGCCGGGCGCTTCCGCCGGATGGGCTACACGGCGGCGTTCACGCAGAAGTTTGGCGAGGACTTGTCCGCCACGTTGGGGTACGGCTACGGCGGAGCGATCCAGGCGCCGGAAGGTGTGCTCGGAGAGGTGGAGGCGCGGCAGATCCGGAATGCGCTGCGGCGTGCCTGGCGCCACTCAGTCACGGCCCGCGTGTCGGGCAAGGCGCCCTACACCGGCACCAAGTACGCCGCGAGCTACCAGGCGACCGACTACTCAGTCTTGCAGACGGTGCATCTGTCGTTGACACAGCGGTCGACGATGGAGCCCGGGCTGAACCTCTACTTACGCCAGCCGATTCCGATGTCGGTGAAGGGCGGCAGGCTCGAGGCGAGCGCTGAATTGCGCAACCTGCTGGCGCAGGGCTATTTGCCGGTGAGTACGAGCTCGACGAAAGTGCTACTCATTCAATCACCGCGTGCCGTGCGGGGCGGAGTTAGCATAATTTTCTAGACCTCTGCTATCACTTGTGCTATGCATCGGCTGGGCCCTCTGTTGCGGACCGGCGTCCTGTGCTTTGGGTTGGCGGTTGTTCCCGGCAGGCCGCAGGCGGGCCGGGAAGCCGTGATGGAGGCGATCTCGGCCCGGCGATTCAGCGTTGCGCTCGAGTTGCTGGATGGCATCCTCGGAACGGAGAAGACGAATCCGGCTCTCTGGACGCTGAGAGGCGTTGTGCTGACGGAGTTGCGCCGCGAAGCAGAGAGCCTCGCCAGTTTCCGGAATGCCCTGTCGCTCGACCCTGGGTTCCTGCCGGCGCTGGAACGGGCGGCCGAGATCGAGTTGCGCCGTAACGACCCCTCGGCGCGGTCGACTCTCGGTCGAATTCTCGGGCAGCGCCCGGCGGATCCGGTGGCGCACCTGATGGCAGGCGTGGCAGCGTTCCGCGAAAAGGATTGCTCCGCCACGCTCGACCACTTCGCCAAGGCCCGCTCTACGGTCCACGACAACGCGATTGCACTCTCTCATGAGGGGCAGTGCCAGTTCGAGGCGGGAAAGGCGCTGGAAGCATCCGAGATCTATCGCCGTCTGCTCGAATTGCGGCCCGATGACCGGCGGGCGCGTTTCAATCTGGGGCTGAGCCTGCACGAGGCGGGAAAGCAGCGGGAGGCTGCCGCGGCGCTGCAGCCGCTCACAGCGGCGCCTCACGACGGCGACGCCCTGCGACTGCTGGCAGGAGTCTTCGAGTCGATGGGAGACGTGAAGCGGGCCGTGGGTTTGCTCCAGGAGGCGATCGCGGCGCAGCCGGAGGACGAGCGCGCGTATTTGCACCTGGCAGCACTTTGCCTGTCACGCGACTCGGCGGCACTGGGAATCCAGGTCCTTACCGGAGGGCTCAAGAAGGTGACCCGATCCGGCAAGCTGCATGCCGCACGCGGGATGCTCCACGCTCATCTCGGCCAGTACGAACCCGCCGAAAAGGACTTCGAAGCCGCCGACCCGGCCTCGGCGGCCTTGGGACTTGCCGTGACGCGGCAGGTTCAGGGCCGCGCCGGGGATGCGATTCCAGCGCTCCGCGAACGGCTGCGCCGGGCGCCCGGCGACGCTTCCTCGGCTGCGGCATTGGCAAGAGCGTTGCGGGAGGACGGCGCGACTCCCGGTTCGGCGGCGTTCGACGAGGCTATCTCGGCGCTTCAGCGCGCCGTGGCGCTCGATCCGCGCCATCTCGATGCTCGCGTGGAGCTGGGCAAAGCGCTGCTTGGTGCGGGAAGGCCCGATGAGGCGGTGATACACTTGCGAACCGCCGCAGAGGCAGATCCTCGCGGCCGCGCTTCGGCATATCTGCTGATACGAGCATTGATGCGGACGAAACAATCCGAGGAGGTGCGGAAACAGGTCGAACACTACCGCTCACTTCTCGAGCGCGAAGCCCCCCGCCCACACACTTTTGACTCCGGGCGCGCAGGCAAGTAGCATAGGAGACAGTCTCACGTCTCAACATTCATTCCGAAAGGGGGATGCAGTCGAAATGCGGCAAGCAATCGGCTTTGCACTGGCGGCGCTGCTTGCGTCAGTCTGTTTCGCACAGGATCAAGGCCGGCTCACCGGAACGGTCGGCGATACCACTGGCGCGGTGGTAGCCGGCGCTGAGATCACGGCGGTTAACCGTGCGACCGGAGTGAGCTACAGGGCCGCTTCCAATACCACGGGGACCTACGTGTTCCCGCAACTGCCACCCGGAACCTATTCGGTGACCTGCCGGCTGGACGGTTTCAAGTCCGTGGAACATCGCGAGATTATCCTGGAGACCCGATACTCGCGCACGATCGACTTTCAGCTTGAAGTAGGACAGGTAACCGAGCGCGTGGAGGTAGCCGCCACGACGCCGCTGCTCGAATCGGAAAACGCAGGAATCGGCCAACTGGTCGACCGCAACAAGATGATGGCGTTTCCGCTACGCGACCGCCGCTCCGGCGGACTGGTTCTGCTCGCGCCCGGCGTGGTGAGCCAGAATCCGACATCAGAGAACGTGAGCGTCGCTGGAGGCCGCGGACGCAACCAGAACTACCTCATCGACGGCATCAGCAATATCAACAGCGGTACGGACCTATCGATCTCGCAGTTCAACCCGCCGGCCGAGTCGATCCAGGAGTTCAAAGTAGAGATCAACAGCTACACGGCGGATCTGGGCCGGTCGAGCGGCGGAGTGATTTCCGCTACCACCCGTGCCGGTACGAACGAGTTCCACGGCTCCGGCTACTGGTTCGTTCGCGATGATGCGTTCGATGCGCGCAGCTTCTACGCCGCGTTCAAAGAGCCGCTGCGTTTTCATGTGACCGGGGGCTCGCTGGGTGGTCCGATCATCCGAAACAAGACCTTTTTCTTCACCAACTACGAGTATCAGGACAACGTCGCCGGGCAGACGTTTTCGAGTGAAGTGGTTCCACATCCGCGCGAGCGGATAGGTGATTTCTCGGCGCGACGGGACGTCTCCGTGCTCGATCCGGTGAGCCGTACGCCATTTCCCGGAAACATCATCCCGCAAAGCCGCATCGATCCGGTTGCGCGGCAGCTCGTCAGTTTCTTTCCGGAGGCCAATATCGCGTCTAACGACGTGACTGTGCGAACCGGAGACATCCTTGACAAGTGTGCCGGTGGGCGGTTGACACAAACGAAGGGTAACCGGGGGACAGCGGTTAAGCTGGGGGATGCCCTGGCGAGAGGTGAGCCGCATGGACAGCAAGGTCGAGTTTATCGAAGATTGGCAGGCAAACGACCTGTCATTTTCAGAATTGTGCCGGAAACACGGGATATCGAGGCAGACCGGGTATACGCTGGTGGACCGGTTCCGTGTGGAGGGCTGGGATGGCCTGCAAGAGCGGAGCCGTGCCCCCCACCACAGTCCGGCCGCCATGGAGGAGGGCACGCGTGAGGAGTTGATCGAACTGCGGATGCAGCA